>DASVWH010000118.1:0-5147 GCA_036389715.1 Pyrinomonadaceae bacterium
TCTTTGGCCCGCCCGGCTCGCCTTACCATCACGCAGCGCCTCCCACTTGTGGCAGCTTTGCTCCGGGCCGGCATAATCGCCACAGCACTCCCGGGCCGCCCACGCCGGGCGTCGGCCCAAAAACCCCGTAAACACGGCGTCCTCCCGCCCGGACCGAACTGGCACAACCGTTGCACTCCCAGCGGGCGCGAGAGGCAGCTAGTTTTATCCGGCAGCGGGTGCGACCGGCGGGGCGTTTTTTCCGCTTCGCTCGCGTCGTTAGATATTCGGCCATGATGGCATCTCCTCGCGGACCGCACATTTCAAAAGGAGAACTGACAGTGAGGAAAAGACTCGGGATAGTCCTGACTTTAGTTTTTGTTCTGAGCTTCGGCAGCCTTGTCTTCGCACAGAACAGCAATTCCAGCACGACGACTACGACGACCAACACCAGCACGACGACTTCGACCAGCGGCCGTTCGGCGGGCCGCAGCAGACGGCGCACTCGTCGGCGCGTCCGTCGTCGCGCACGCCGCCGCGCCAGTCGCAGCAGCACCAGCACCAACACCAACACGGGCAACGCCAACCGTTAAGCAGTTCGACGCGCGGGCAACCTTCGCCCGTCGCCTCCGGGTGCTTTGACAACTGATCTTGAGTTTGCGTCTTCGACGCTCGGGCAAACAGCGCCGGTGCGGAGCGGGCGCTGTCGAAATCGCAGACGCGCTGTCCTGTAAACAGTTCGCCTGCGTAATGAAGAGGGGTGCGGCTATTAAGAGGAGGTAGCCGTGCCCCTCTTTCATTTTATCCGGCGGAGATTCGGCTTTCACTGTCCGGGGCTTCTCCGTCCCTGGCTCTCGATGCAGCCAACACGCCTTACCAGCACCAGCGCGGGAACAGCAGGAGCCGCCGCGCCCGGAATTAACGGCCGCAGCGAAACGGCGCACACGGCGTCGGCGCCGCTCATTCTCTTTCTACTGCTGCTGCTCTGCTCGCTGGCTGCGTGCTCGTCGTCTCACGTAGTCGAAACGGTGACGACCGACGCCAGCCGCGAATCGGCGCTACCGGCCGGGGCCGAGCCGATAGCGCTTGAGCCGAGGCTGCCCGCGCGCGACCCCGACATAGAGATGGCGGGCGACCGCGTCGCCGAAGCCATCACTTACCTCAACACGCACCGCCGCGACCGCCGCGAGATCGCCCTGCGCGCGCTCAACCAGGCAGAGGCCGCCATCGCTCACGCGCTGCGCGCCGCCGTCCGCGACGAGAGGGCGCGCGCGCTCCTGCACCTCGCGCTCAAAGATTTGGACTCGGCCGAGCACGCCGTTCAGCACGGCGCTCCCGAAGCAGACAAACAACTCGCCTCGCTCAACAAAAGCCTGGACGAATTGAATCACCCTTGAAAGAGAGCACGCCGGGCGAGAGTCAGCTTAAAGCTAAACTTGACTTTTGACGCGCGGCCCGTGCCAGCTTCGTTCCTTCATTCGTCGAGCTTGATGCCGAAGCGTTCGGCCATGCGGTAGAGGGTGCGGCGGTCTATGCGTAGAATCTCGGCGGCGCGGGTGCGGTTGCCGCCGACGGCTTCGAGGACGTGTATCAGGTAGCGGCGCTCCAACTCGTCGAGCGGGACGAGGTCCGCGTAGATGGCCGCCAGCGGCGAGCGCCTTTGAGTTGAACGCAGCTCGCCGGAATGTATCTTAACCGGCAGGTCGGCGGCCGTAATCTCGGAGCCGCGCGCATGTAACGCGGCGTGTTCCGTCGCGTTCTCCAGCTCCCGCACGTTGCCCGGCCAATCGTAGGCGGCGAGCATCCCGAGCGCCTCGGTCGAGAAATGCAGCCGCCGCCCGGCGCTCTGCGAAGCCATCAGCAGGAAACGCTCCGCCAGCAGAGGAATATCGCTGCGTCTCTCCCTGAGCGGCGGGACGAGCATCGTGACGACGCTCAAACGGTAGAAGAGGTCTTCGCGAAACGCGCCCGCCCTGACCTCCTTTTCCAGCTCGCGGTTGGTGGCGGCGACGACGCGCGCGTTGACCTTGACCGTCCGCGAAGCGCCGACACGCCGAATCTCGGCCTCCTGCAAGGCGCGCAGCAGCTTGACCTGCATGGAGGGGCTCGTCTCGCCCACTTCATCGAGAAAGAGCGTTCCGTCTTCAGCCTCCTCCCACAAGCCCTTGCGGTCGGCGACGGCCCCCGTGAACGAGCCGCGGACATGGCCGAAAAGCTCTGCTTCGAGCAGCGTTTCCGTCAGCGCGCCGCAGTTGACGGCGACGAAGGGACGGGCGGCGCGCGGGCTGTGCCTGTGAATGGCGCGCGCGACCAGCTCTTTGCCCGTGCCGGACTCGCCGTAAATCAGGACGGTCGAGCGCGACGGCGCGACGCGCGCGATCTCCTTGTAAAGCTCGATCATCGCGGGCGAGCGGCCGGTGATGCCCGCGTCTTCATAGCGCGCAGTGAAGTCTTCGGGCTCAAGGCTCTCCGCCTGCGCGCCCTCCGTCTCGTTGCCCTGCTCCATCGCGCGTCTGGCCGCGGCCACCACCTCTGCGACCTTGAAAGGCTTGGAGATGAAATCCCAGGCCCCTTCGCGCGAGGCTTCGACGGCCGCGTCGAGCGTCCCGAAGCCGGTGACGAGAATCACGGGGCACTGGTCGCGCAACTGGCGCAGGAGGTCCAGCCCCGTCTCCTGCGCCTCTAAATTAACGTCGCTGACGACGAGGTCGAACTTTTCGCTTTGGGCCGCCTCGCGTGCGCGTGCGGGCGTCTGCGCCGTCTGCGCGTTCCAGCCCTGCTCTGCGAAGATTTCGCTCAGCAGTTCGCAGGAGGCGCGGTCGTCGTCAACTATCAGGATGTGTTTCATAAGCCGGAATCCGCATGAAGGGCGTCAGTGATCTCATTTCCCGGTTTCGACCAGCAGCAAGGGGCTCTCGCCCGGCGCGGGCTTCAAGGCCGGGAGGGTCAGGCGAAAGGTCGTGCCTGCGCCGGGACTGCTCTGGACTTCGACTTCGCCGTGATGTTCGCGGATGACCTGCCGGACGACGACCAGGCCGAGGCCGGTTCCGTGGCCCGTCTCCTTCGTCGTATAGAAAGGCTCGAACATGTGCGCGAGGAGTTCCCGGTCCATGCCGCACCCGTCGTCCGCAAACTCCACGAAGAGGTGCTCCGTGTGCTCGGCATCCCCGCCGCCGGTTGCCGCTGTGCGCGGCGTGCGCTCTTCGGCCGCCGCGCGCGTCCCCGTGCGGACGCAGAGCGAGCCGCCCTCGGGCATCGCGTCCAGGGCGTTGCTGATGAGATTGATGAAGACCTGCTGCAAGCGATCCGCGTCGCCCGCGACCGGCGGAAGTCCGGCGGCGAGCGCCGCTTCGAGCCTCACGCGGCGAGCCTCCAGGGCGGGCGCGGTGGCGTCGAAGATGCGCAGCAGCAGTGCGTTCAAATCGAGCGGCGTCAGCACCACGGCCTCCTGCCTGGTCCGGTCGAGCATCCCGCGGACGATGCGCTCGATGCGCTCGATCTGCGCGCTGATGGTCTCAAGACGCGACTGCACCTGCGGGTCGGAGGCCGCCAGCCGCGAGCGCAGCAATTGGACGTGGCCGCTAATCAGGTTGAGCGGCGTCCCGACCTCGTGAGCGAACTGCGCGGCCGTCTGCCCAGCGGCGGCGAGCCGTTCCAGCTCCGTCAGCCGTCGCGTCGTCTGCCATAGCTCGCGGTTGGTCTCTTCCAGCTGCTCGTTGCGCTGCTCAAGCTCGGCCGTCGCCTCGTGCACGCGTTCCTGCAAGCCGCGGCGCTGCGCCTCGCGCTCCTCCGTCATCTGGCGGATGCGCCCGATCATGCGATTGAAGCTGCGCGAGAGCAGGCCCAGCTCGTCGGGCGCACGCAGCGGCGCTTGCGCCTCTAGGTCGCCCGCTTCGGCGCGCGCCATGGCAAGCAGGAGCCGCTCTATCGGACGATAGACGAGCTGGCGAAAGAGGAAGTAGGTGGCGACCGTAATCAGCGCGACCGCCGCCAGCGCCGTCCAGACCGCCGTACTTTCAAAGCGGGCCGCGATGGCCGGGGCTTCGTCCAGGCGCTCTATCAACTCGACCGCGCCGCTGTAGCGGCCCTGCTCCATGATCGGGGCCAGCACGCGGTAGAGCGATTCGCTCGTTCCCTCCGGGCGGGTGAAGACGTTCTTTGAGGCCAGCCCGTTGCGCAGGGCGGCGATTGTTTCTTCGGGCAGCGCTTCGGCCGGACTGCTCCCGGCTGCCGCCGCCGTCTCGACGTAAACGCCGCCGACGCGCTCCCAGATACGCACGGCCACGATGCTCGGACGCGCGCCGCGAACGATATTGGCCGCGTGCGCTAGCATCTGCGGCTCGCGCGGGACGGGCATGTGGCTGATCTGCTCGGCGAGATTGATGGCCTGAAGCTCTGCGCGCTCGCGCTGTTCCTGTGTGACGATGTCGGCCACGCGCGGGTTGACCAGCGAGAGCACGGTCGCCAGCACGGCGACAGTAATCGCCGAAGTCAGCGCGGTCGTCTTCGTATGCAGCTTCAGTGAACGCATAAAAGCCGGGATGAAGGAGAAAGGCCGCAGGATGAGAGCCGCGCCCGATGCCGCTCGAACGCGCCGGGCCGTCCGGCGGCTCCGGCAGCCGGGCTCTCATCCAGCACGCCTTGCTCCTTTAACTCGCTGCCCGTTTGCGTGGCGTATCGGCGTGCGCGCCGACAAAACTGCCACAGCAAGATACGGGCAGTCGCGCCCGTATGCTCAGGTTACGCGCGGCATGTGGCTTGCTGAACTGGCTGCCGGGGCAATGCCAGCAAGCGTTGCGCCAGAGAGAGATGAGGGCCGGAAGCTAAGGCCCGTAGGACATGAGCGATGTACTTCGCCTTGATGATTCTGATTGCGCTGGCTGTGATAGCTCTCGTGCTCTGCCTGGAGCATCGGGGCGACGCCTGCCTGCTCGAACGTGAATACGGCCCGCCCCAAAAGCTCCCCGGGAAAGGCCCCCCGAAGTAGAGTTTGCCGGGGCAGCCGCGGCACTTCAGTGCGCCGCTCTCCCCGTCAAACTCGACGCCGCTTCGGACGGCTCCCGACCGTGCGCTTGACCGCGGGCGAGGAGGAGGAGGAGGAGGCGGCGACGCCCGGCGGCAGACCGTTGCCGATGGCAGCGGCATCGTCGTTGAGAGTTCCCGTGTCG
>DASVWH010000119.1:0-16603 GCA_036389715.1 Pyrinomonadaceae bacterium
ACGGCCGCTTCCCAGAAGGTGATGGGGCGTCCGTCCTCGCGCAGGACGCGCAGCTTGAGCCAGCTTTTGCCGGGCGTCTGCCCGTTCCAGAGCCACTCGAAAATGACGAAGTAGCTCGACCAGATAATAAAGCCCGAGATGATGAGCAGCGCCAGCACCCACTTCGGCGCGGACGCCAGCCCGCCGAAGTCGAGCAGGTTGCCGACGAGCGTGAAGAGAATGATGAGCAGCACAATCGCCAGCGTCTGCAAGGCGTGATCGAAGGCGCAGGCCAGAAAGCGATTGCCGGTCGAAGCCAGCGCAAAGTGCAGCGGGACGCGCTCGGGCGTCTCAATCACTAAAGTCTCTTCGCTGGCGATGGCTGCCGACATGATGAAAACCTAGCGTCCGCGAACGCGCAGGAAGCGCCGCTTGCCGACTTGCAGAAGAAGTTCGTCGCCGGTTTCGATGGCGCAGACCTGTCCGCTATTGTTCGTCTGGCGCTCGCCATTAACGCGCACGCCGCCCTGTTCGATAAGCCGCCTGGCTTCGGCGACCGATGGCGCGAGCCCGGTCGTGACGAGCAGGCGCGGCAGTGCCCAGGGCCCGCCCGCTGTTTCCACTTCAAACGTCTCGATCTCGTCGGGCGCTTCCTTGCGCCGGAAGACGCGGTTGAATTCATCTTCGGCGGTACGCGCGTCCGCCTCCGAGTGAAAGTCTTTGATGATGCGTCGGGCCAGCTCGACCTTGAGGTCTCGCGGGTTGCGCTCGCCGCTTTCGGCCGCCGCGCGCAATTGCGCAATCTCTGCGGGCCGCAAGTCCGTCAGCAGCTCGTAGTAGCGCCACATCAACTCGTCCGAGATGGACATCACCTTGCCGAACATCTCCTGCGGCGCTTCGCTGATGCCGATGTAATTGCCCAGGGACTTGGACATCTTCTGAACGCCGTCCGTGCCCTCTAAAAGCGGCATGATGACGCAGACCTGCGCCTCCTGCTCGTACTCGCGTTGCAGGTTTCTGCCGAGCAGCAGGTTGAACTTTTGATCCGTCCCGCCCAGCTCCACGTCCGCACGGAGCGCGACCGAATCGTAAGCCTGCGTCAGCGGGTAGAGCAGCTCGTGCAGCGCGATGGGGCGCTCTTCCCCGAGCCGCTTCTGGAAATCGTCGCGCTCTAAGATTTGCTTGACCGTGACGTGCGAAGCGAGACGGATGAAGCCCGCCGCGCCGACCTCGCCCATCCACTCGGAGTTGAAACGAATTTCGGTCTTGTCCGGGTCGAGCAGCTTGAAAATCTGCTGCTTGTAGGTTTCGGCGTTGGCCGCAATCTCTTCGCGCGTCAATTGCGGGCGCGTTGCGGACTTGCCGGAGGGGTCGCCGATCATGCCCGTGAAATCGCCGATCAGAAAAATAACCGTGTGGCCCAGCTCCTGAAAGGCGCGCAGCTTGCGAATCACGACCGTGTGGCCCAGATGAATATCGGGCGCGGTCGGGTCCGCGCCGAGCTTGACGCGCAGGGGCTGCCCCGTCTCGGCAGACTTCCCGAGCTTCGCGCGCAGCTCTTCCTCGCGGATAATCTCCGCGGCCCCTTTGCGCAGGTGCGCCAGCTGTTCGTCAATGGTCAGCATCACGTTTATCGTAAATCGTAAATCGTCAATCGTAAATAGAAGCGCGGAGGCCCTGGAATCTTCCGGCCCATTCGATTGCTTCACGGGCGGGCTCTTATCCCCGGCGCTGCTGGCCCGTCACGCGCCGCCCTGCCAGCGCATAATCTCCCCGCACGATGCGGCCGACGGCCTCGGGGTAGATGCGATGTTCTTCAAAGAGGATGCGCTGCGCCAGGGTCTGCTCCGTATCGTCGTCGTAGACGGGGACGACCGCCTGCGCGATGATCGGCCCGCCGTCGAGCGTCTCATCGACGAAGTGAACGGTGCAGCCGGTCCATTTCACGCCGTACTCAAGGGCCTGCCTTTGCGCGTCGAGGCCGGGGAAGGCTGGCAGCAGGCTCGGATGAATGTTGAGCGTGCAATGGCGGAACGCTTCGATGAATTCGCGTGAGAGAAGCCGCATGTAACCCGCCAGGCAGACCAGCTCGACCCCGCGGCCGGAAAGCGCGGCGATGATTTCGCGGTCGTGCTCGACGCGCGTTCGCCCGCGTCTTTCGATGGCGAGCGTTTCGAGCCCGAGTTCGGCGGCGCGCGCCAGACCGGCCGCGTCACCCCGGTCGCTGATGACGACACCGATTTCCGCGCCTGGAATCAGCCCGTCGCGGACCGCCCCGGCCAGTGCCAGCATGTTCGAGCCGCGCCCGGAAATCAGGATGCCTATTCGGTAGGACATGCGCTCAAGGTCTCGCAGCCCGGCGTTCAAGCATCGTCCTGGCACTGCCGGGCTTGAACGCCGGGCCTCGAACTAATTGATGACTACTTCGCCGCCGCCTTCGGTCACGCGACCGATTTCATAGCAAGGCTCGCCGCGCTCCTGCAAATGAGCCTTGATTGATTCCGCATCGCCCGGGGCGCAGATGACGACCATCCCGACGCCCATGTTGAAGGTGCGGTACATCTCCGCCCGGGCGATATTGCCCAGTTCCTGCATGGCCCGGAAGATGGGCAGCACGGGCCAGGAGCCGGACGCAATCTCGACGCTCGTGCCCGCGGGCAGAATACGCGGAATGTTTTCCGTCAACCCGCCGCCGGTGATGTGCGCCAGCCCCTTGATGAGATTCGAGTCGAGCAGTCCTTCGAGCGCGTGCAGGTAGCTCGGGTGCGGTGCGAGGAGCGCCGCGCCGACCGTCGAGCCGAGCGCCTCCAGGTGCGTCTCCGCGCCATACCCTGCGACCTCGAAGAAGAGCTTGCGGGCCAGCGAATAACCATTGGTGTGCAGACCGACGGAGGGGAGCCCGAGCACGCGGTCGCCCGGCGCGATGCGCTTGCCGTCTATCACCTTCGGGCGGTCAACGATGCCGACGATGAAGCCCGCGATATCGTATTCGCCCTCGGCGTAGAAGCCGGGCATCTCGGCCGTCTCGCCGCCGAGCAGCACGCACCTGTTCTCGCTGCACCCGGTCGCCACGCCCTCGACGATTGACGCGATGGTCTCAGGCGATAGCTTGCCGGTCGCGATGTAGTCGAGAAAGAAGAGCGGGCGCGCGCCCTGGACCAGAATATCGTCCACGCAGTGATTGACCAGGTCGCGCCCGACGGTGTGATGCGTGTTGGTCGCAAAGGCCACCTTGAGCTTCGTCCCGACGCCGTCGGCCGAAGCGACCAGGACGGGCTCCTTCAGGCCGGGAAAGGCGGCGTCGAACATCCCGCCGAAGCTGCCGATCTCGGAGAGAGTCCTGCTGTTGAAGGTCGCGCGCGCCAGCCGCTTGATCTTTTCCGTCGCGACGTTGGCCGCATCAATATCAACACCCGCATCGCGGTAACCTATGGATGGATTCATGGCCTCAGATAGTAAATGCTAAATGGTAAATGGTAAATCGTGAATAGACGAAGGGCTTTCAGCTATTGACGATTGACCATTTACTATCTACCTTTCGCGGCCTTCTCTTTAGGCGGCCGGGGCGGGGGGCCAAAGTCGCCGTAAGAGATGAAGCCCGAGCGCGAAGAGTCGTCCTTCTGCGCTTCGCGGCCCGCCCAGAGGTCGGCCTTGGTCTCTTTGCCCGCCCTGATTTCGTAGAGCTTTCCGTCCTTCAACTGCCCGGTCGTCGTGATGGTTATCTCGCCCTGCAAATCCGTGCGATAGATGTTGCCGACGCCCGCCGCTTTAAGGCGCTCCATGACGCCCTGCGACGGGTGGCCGTAGCGATTGAACTCCCCGGCCGAGATGATTGCGGCCTTGGGTTGAACACGCTTGAGGAACTCTTCCGAGGTGGCATACTTCGACCCGTGATGGGCCACTTTGAGGACCGCCGCGCCGAGGTTGACATCCTTGGCGACCAGGCGTCCCTCCGAGACCTCTTCGGCGTCGCCCGGCAGCAGCATGGAGAAATCGCCGTAGTCGAGCCGCAAGATAATCGAGTTGGCGTTCTGCTCATTGCCGCCCCGCGACGAAATCAACTGCTCTCTGGTAAAGAGCGGCTGCGTCGGCCCGAGGACGGTCAGAATCACTCCGCCGCCGAGATCATATTTCTGGTCCGGCTCGGCCCTCTTGAACTCGGCCCCGGCCTGCTCGGCGCCTCCCTTGAAATCGTTGTAAGCCTTGACGGTCGGCAGCTCCACGCTCTTGCCTGCGGGCCTGGCCCCCCGTCCCTTGCCCGCTGCCGCCTGCTGATTCTTGCCCGGCTGTTTTTTAGGGTCGGCGGGCTGGCTCGACTGTTCCTCGACGCCCGGCGGCGGGAAATCGTTATGCAATACCGTGACGACCTTGACGGCTCCGAAGACGGCGGGCGCGCCGCCGATGTGGTCCGGGTGTGAGTGTGTGGCGATGAAGTAATCAACCTGCTTGACGCCGTAGCGATTGAGCGCGTCAACGACCGCCTTGCCGCCCTTCGCATCGCCCGCGTCAATGAGTGCCACTTTGCCTTCGGGCGAGATGATGAGAATCGAATCGCCCTGGCCCACGTCGAGGACGTGCAGTTGCAGCTCCTTGCCGGAGGGCGGCGGCGTGTCCCTGCGCTTGAGCCAGGGCAGGCCGAACTTGTAGCCGACGAAGCCGACCGCGCCGAGAATGACTGCTAAGACGGCGACCGCGCATCCGCACCCGCCCTTGGTTCTGGCCACTGATGATTACCTCTTTGAGCTTGTAAGATGGTTGCGCACACGCGTACCGCGGAAATCAGAGCTTGAAATCCTTTTGACCTTCGGTCCCGCTCTGCTCGGCGAGTTTCTCCTGGAGCTTTTTGACGCGCTCCCTGGCCGCGTCGCGCGATTCTCTGTCGAGCGTGATGGTGATCTTCAGGTGGTCGCCGTCGTCGGCTCCCTCGGGCAGGAGCGCGAGCGGCAGTTCAACCTGCGTCTTCTCGTCGTCGTTGACTAAAAGCACGGCCATCGCGCCATCCTCTATCCGGTCTATGGCCGCATGTAACTGCCTCGAAGCCGCGCTCCTTTGTTTATTCCCGGCCTCATGCTTATCCCCGGCATCAGACATCGCTTTTTTCCCTCCGGCGTTCCCGCCCGCTTTGCTCACCTGCCGCTGGCCGCTTTGCTCGACCGCCCGCCGCCGCTGCTCTCCGGGTCGGAGAACTCGGCGCTCTCCCGCGGCGGCGTGCGCCCGACCCAGAGGTCGCCCGTCGCGGTTCTTTCGGTCTTAATCTCGTAGCCCTGCCCGCGCGACGTGATGGTTATCTCGCCCTCCAAATCGGTCCGGTAGAGCCTGACGCCGAGCGCCTTCAAGCGGTCCAGCGCATCCTGGCTCGGATGCCCGTAGCGATTTTCGGGGCCGTCCGAGATGATGGCCGCCTCGAACCTGCCCTGGCGGAGAAACTTTTCCGAGGACGCGTACCTTGAGCCGTGATGCCCGACCTTCAATACCTTGGCCTTGAGGTTCGCGCCCGCTTCCATCATCCGCGCTTCGGTCTCGGCTTCGGCATCCCCGGTCAGGAGCATCGAAAAGTCGCCGTAGTCGAGCCGGGTCACGACCGAGTTGGCATTGGGCTCGTTGGCCCCGGAGCGCAACTGGCTCTTGGTGAAGAAGGGTGGAATCGGAGCCAGCACGGAGAGCGTCGCGTTGCCGCCGAGATCGAATTTCTGTCCGGGCGAGGCCGCCACGTATTGCGCGCCGGTCTTCCTAATCTCTTCTAGGAAATCCTCGTAGTTGCGCGTGTTGTTGGGAACGCGGCTGTCGAGCACGGTCGTCACCCTGGTGGCGCGCATGACCTCGTCGGCGCCGCCGATGTGGTCCGCGTGCGCGTGCGTCGCAACCATCAGGTCTATCTGCTTGACGCCGTAACGCTTCATCGCATCAATCACGACCTTGCCGCTGCCCGGCCCGCCCGCGTCCACCAGCACGCTCTTGCCGCCGGGCGCGATGATGAGAATCGAATCGGCCTGGCCGACGTTGAGGACGTGCACCTGTAGCTCTTTGCCGGAAGGAGGCGGCGCGGCCTCTTTCGGTTTCCAGAGATAACGAATCAGAAAGAGGCCGCCGATGACGACCGCAATCAAGAGCAGCGCCAGCCCGACCATCACTCGCCGCCCGCTTTGTGCCAGCACAGCCCCCTCGGCCGCAGAGCGCAGCCCTTCTTCATGGTTCATTGCCTGACTTCCCTTGTCCGCTTCCGGCGCGCTCCGCTTTCGCGCCCGAAGCTCTCGTCAACAGTCTGCCGTTCCGCTAACGGTAGATTGATTGATAGATTTTATCCGTCCTGAGCACTCTCTTAATCTTGGCCCTCATCTGCGACTTATCGCGCAGCTTATACGTTCTATCATAAAAGTCCCATGCCTGCTGCTCCTTGCCCGCGTAGACGTAATCGAGGACGACCTGCAAGACCGGCGCGAGATACTCTCCGGCCGTGTCCGGGTCCGACGGGTCCGTCCGCGCGTTGACCTCTTCCGCTTCCCTGATGTCTTTGCCGACATCCCGCAGGAGGTACGTGGAGAAGAGGCGATTGGCCGGGACGTACCACCTGGCCCTGCGGTCATACTTGAAGACGACGGTGGGGAAGGGCGAGTTGGCGTGGGCCAGCCGGTCAAAGTAGTCGAAGGACATCACGGAGAGCGTCAACTCGTAAACGCCGTCGCCGTCTATGTCCAGCGGGTTCAACTGGTTACCGACCGAGCCGGTCGAGTACCGGCCGCCGTCGAAGAGCGGCCTGAGCCGTGGCGACAGCTCGTATATCCAGTATTGCAGGCAGCAATGAGCGCCGCCCGAATACTGCTCTATGAGAAGCTGTCTGCTCTCGCCGCCGAGAAACGAGAAGAGCCCGAAGCGCGTCGAGTCTTCGCCCGACCCGCCCCTGAAAGAGGCGAGCACGCGCCTGCCCCTCCTGATCGTCGCGGACGTTTCGCTGGTCTCCCGGTCGAAGGAGCGCGTCACGTCGTAGCCGTTATAGGTCAGCCGCTCGCCCTTCGTGAAAACAGCTTCGAGGTCCTGGGCCGGGACGGGCAGGGCCGACAGGAGGTTGAGCAGGAGTGCGGTCGCAATCAGGCGCAGCTTCATAGTCATACCAATTTAAGCGGGCCGCTCGGGCAAAAGGTGTTTCAAGCGCGCACGAAGGGGCGTCCCTGACAGTTGGCCGTCTTTAACAGCCGCGAGCTGTTTAGGCTGCGCACTGTTCCGGCCAAGCCTTCAGCCGTCGCCCGACGGGACGGGCTCGCGCTCGCGTGCGAACATGGTTTCGGCCTCGCGCGTAATCCGGGTCGGGTACGCGCCCGTCCAGCAGGCGACGCAGGACGAATCATGACTGATGCCCGTCGCTTCGAGCATCCCTGCGAGCGAGAGATAGCCGAGCGAATCGGCCTCTATGAACTGGCGAATCTCTTCGACAGACATCTGCGCCGCGATCAGGTCCGACTTGTTGGGCGTATCGACGCCGTAATAGCAGGGGCTCCTGGTCGGCGGACAGCTGATGCGCATGTGCACTTCGCTTGCGCCCGCTTCCCTGACCATCCTGACGATCTTCTTGGACGTTGTTCCGCGGACAATCGAATCGTCTATCAGGACGACGCGGCGGCCTTCCATCAGGTGGCGCACGGGGTTAAGCTTGATACGCACGCCGAAGGAGCGGATGGCCTGCTTGGGCTCGATGAAGGTGCGCCCGACGTAGTGGTTGCGCACCAATCCCTGCCGGTAGCTGAGCCTGCTCTGCGCCGCATAGCCGATCGCGGCCGCCACTCCCGAATCCGGCACCGGAACGACGATGTCCGCCTCGGCCGGGTGCTCTATCGCCAGCCGCTTGCCCATCTTGTGCCGCGACTCGTTGACGGAATGGCCGTAGATGAGCGAATCGGGGCGCGCGAAATAGACGTGCTCGAAGATGCACATGGAATGGGGGCGCGGCGGCAGCGGGTGTGACGAATGCAGCCCGCTCTCGTCAATCAAAATCATCTCGCCGGGCTCGACATCGCGGACGTAGCGGGCATCAATCAGGTCGAACGCGCACGTCTCGGAGGCGACCACCCAGGCGTCGCCGAGGCGGCCGAGAGCCAGCGGGCGAAAGCCGCGCGGGTCGCGGATGGCGATCAGGCTCCCGGGCGTCAGGAAGAGCATCGAGAACGCGCCTTCAGTCTCGCGGAGGACTTCGGGAATGGCCGCGGCGATGTCGGCGGCGTGCGAGCGCGCGATGCCGTGCAGAATCACTTCGGTGTCGGAGGTCGAAGAGAAGATCGCGCCCTCGCGCTCCAGCCTCTTTCTCTCTTCACCGGCGAAGGGCAGGTTGCCGTTATGACAGACGGCGACCTGTCCGTGCTGGCAGGCGACGAGGAAGGGCTGGGCCTCGCGGATGGAGACCTCCCCGGCCGTCGAATAGCGGACGTGGCCGATGGCGCTCGGGCCGGGCAGGCGGTCGAGCGTCGGCTGGTTGAAGACATCCGAGACGAGACCCATGGCACGCTCCGAGCGCAGCTCCGCGCCCGTCGAAGAGACTATGCCGCAGGATTCCTGCCCGCGATGCTGCAAGGCATAGAGTCCCAGATACGCCAGCCGCGCGGCCTCCGCGTGCCCGTAGATTCCGAAGACCCCGCATTCGTCGCGGAACTTATCTGACCAGGGATCGCTCACTAACTTAACCTCTGAAGCCCGCCCTTAAAACTCGCCAACGACATTAGATGTATGAGCTTAGTAAATCATCACGCTCGCGGCAAGCAGGCGGCGCTCTTCTGGACCGCTGCTCAATCGAAAAGGCTTGATTTAACCTCATCCGGCCTGAAAATCGCTCTCGCAAAGGCGCGCTCCCACTCAGAAGCCGCGCGGGGGCAGCCCCGGCGCTCGCCGCAGCCAGTTGTCGGGCGGGTACAGGCACTCGCCCTCGATGACGTGCAGCGTGTAGGCGTGGCGGGATTTTGGCGACCTGTTGGCGCGGCTCAGGTGTGGCAGCAATCCGTCGAGGATGATGAGCGCCCCTTGCCTGACTTCGAGCGGCACGAGGCGGTCGAGCGGCCAGGGCGTGTCATCGAACTTTTCAAAGCGAGTGCCGCCGCCCGGCGCGCGCACGAAGCGGGATTTGAGTCCGAGCCTGTGCCCGCCGGGAATGGCCCACAGGCAGCCGTTCTCCAGGGTCGCATCTTCGAGCGCGAACCAGAGTCCGACTGTGCTCGGAGGCTCCGTGTAGAGAAAGGTGCTGTCCTGGTGACAGGTGACCTCGCCGCCGATGCCCGGCTGCTTGAAGACGTACATCGACTGGATGAGCAGCGGGCGCTTGAAGCCGAGGTCGGCGCTCAACCGGGCCAGCCGCGGCGTGCGCGAAAAGCGCGCGAAGACCGGGTCCAGGTCGTGCAGGGCATGGCCGAGCTTGTTAATCGAGCGTTCCTTGCTGCGGAGCAAGCGCCCCCCGGCATCGAAGGCTTCCTCCTCGAAGAAGAAGCGAATCTGATCGCCCGAATCGAGGAAGTAATCATCGCTCGTGCGCGTCTGCTCGCGGGTCGAAAAGATGGAGACGACGCCCGCCGGGTCGAAGCCTGCGACCAACTGCCGGGCGCGCTCGCGCAAAGCCTCGCAGTCTGGTGCGCTCGCAAAGCCCTCGATGACGAGAAAGCCGTCGCGCTCCTTGCGCGCTAATTGTTCGGCCGAGAGTCTCATAATAAAGCGGACGCCCGATGTTAGTCTGAAACGCCTTTAACCACCCGGGCGGCGTCCGGCGGTTGACATCTAACATCAAGCGCCCTCGAAGAGCAATCTCCGCGCGCGCCTTATACAAACGCGGCGTCGTTCGCTATGATATGAAAAACTTCGGTCGAAAAAGGGGTGGCAAAATGGAGAAGGTCAAGGTTTACGGCGCGGACTGGTGCGGCGATACGCAGCGCACGCTGAAGCATCTGGACAGCCTCGGCGTTGATTACGATTACGTGGATGTCGAGCAGGACGCCGGGGCCTCCGCCTGGGTCAAGGAACAGAACGACGGCAAGGAGCGCAAGCCGACCGTCAAAGTCGGCGGGGAGGTGCTCTCGGTTCCGAGCGATCAAGAGCTTGAGCGCGTCCTGCGCGCAGAGGGCCTGGTCACTTAAAGCGAGTTCGTTTAGGCGAGCTGGCTTCGTCAATCCAGCCGGGGGATTCGGCTCTCAATCAAACGGCTTCTGCAACTCAAGTGAACACGCAAAGTCTAGGGTATCATCTCGTCGCAGCCGTCCTGCGGGTGGCGCTGGTCGTGTCGCTCGTCGGGGCTGGGTGGAGCATCTACCGCGGGCTGCCCGGCGCTGAAGGCGAGAGATCGAACGGGCTTGGAGAGACGGCCCTGCTGATCGTCTTGCGTCCGTCGCAGGAGGGCGGGGCGGCGGTCAACATTCCCGTCGAGCTGTACCCGGTGGACCTCAAGGCCGTCCAGCGCGAGTTCGGTTTCGAGCGCCGCCCCGGCGTCCGCTTCGAGGATTTTCTCAAGCAGCGAATGAACGGCAAGACCTCCGTCAAGACCCGCCTCGATGAGCACGGGGAAGCGACCATCATGCTCACGCCCGGCAAGTGGTGGGTCTACGCGACGCTGCCCGGCGCGCAGAACATAGAATGGTGGCTGCCCGTCAACGTCTCCGGCCGCAGGCAAATCGTCGAGCTGACGGCCGCAAATGTTTACGCGCGAACGAAATCCTTTTAGTAAATGGTCAATGGTCAATGGTCAATAGTAAATCGTCAATGGTCAATCGTGAATAGATAAAAGCCAGTGCCTGAGATCATGTCTCTGAGATATAAGCCGCTGTCTTTCTTTCGTCTTTCTTTTTCTATTTACTATTTACGATTGACGATTTACTAATCATTAAGATGAAAGCGCTCCGCTACGAAGAAGGGCAGTTGAGGGTGGCCGAGAGGGCGAAGCCGTCGGGCGCTGAAGAGGCGGTCGTCCGCGTCACGCTGAGCGGGATTTGCAATACGGACGTGGAGATCGTGCGCGGCTACGCGGGCTTTGAAGGCACGCTCGGGCATGAGTTCGTCGGCGTCGTCGAGAGCGCGCCGGATGGTCGTCTGGTCGGGCGGCGCGTCGTCGGGGAGATCAACGCGGGCTGCGGGCGCTGCGCGCTCTGCGCGGGCGGCGATCCGCGTCATTGCCCTAATCGAACCGTGCTCGGCATCGTCGGGCGCGACGGAGCGCATGCGGACTACTTGAGCCTGCCCGTCGTCAATCTTCTGCCCGTGCCGGACGACGTGCCGGACGAGCGCGCCGTCTTCGCAGAGCCGCTCGCGGCTGCCTACGGCATTACGGAGCGCGCGCGTGTGACGGCCGAGACGCGCGTCGCCGTCGTCGGCGACGGGAAGCTCGGACTGCTCTGTGCGCAGGCGCTCGCACTGGCGAGCCCTTCGGTGCTCCTCATCGGCAAGCACCCGGAGAAGCTGCGCATCGCCGCAGCGCGCGGCATCGAGACCGCTACGCTTGAGAAGGCCGCGGGCCGTGCGCGCGAGTTCGATACGGTAGTCGAAGCCTCCGGCGCCGAGTCGGGCTTTGCGCTGGCGCTCGAACTGCTGCGCCCGCGCGGCGTGCTCGTCCTCAAATCAACTTTTCAGGGCGAGACTAGGCTGAACACGGCGCGCATCGTCGTAGACGAGATCAGCGTCGTCGGCTCGCGGTGCGGACGTTTCGCGCCCGCGCTCGATCTGTTGAGAGACAATCGAATAGATGTCGAGAGCCTGATTAGCGAAGAATACCCGCTGGCCGAGGGCGTCCGCGCCATGCGCCGAGCCGCAGAGCCGGGCGTCATCAAAGTCCTGCTCAGGCCCTAGGAGGGCCGCGCCCTTCCGGTCCGCTCGATTCGGCGCGGGATTGACAGCCGGGCCCACAGGACTACCGTCCGGGGCGGCCTCCCGCCCTTAGGCGAGAGCCTTAATTGACCCCGATTGACCCCGTTTTCACTTTTGCCTTTTACCTTTTCACTTTCGCCTTGTTATACTTGATGCCTTCCCCTTTTGTGCTCCGAAATCAGGTTGGCGCGAGGGGCTCTGTGAGTTGTCGCGGTCGCTGACCGTGTGTCTGTCGCTTTATCTTGAGGTGTGTAATGTACGAGCTTCCCAAGGATCAAATGACGGGTTCGGAGCAAGCCATCCTGCGCAAGCTCCGTGTGTGGATCGTGGCGCTGGCGGTCGCGTCTCTGGTCATCGGCATCGGCATCGGCGCTATTCTCGCGGGGCGTCCGGCGGTCGCGCAGAGCGACGTGGCGAGGGTCGCCCGCGCCCCGGAAGCCCTCTCGGCTTCGTTCGCAGACATCGCGCGGCGCGTCGAGCCCGCGGTCGTTAACATAGACACGGTGACGGCCGCCCCGGAAGTCGCCGAGCGCGGCGGCGGCAGCGGCGGCGACGATGAAGATAAAGACGACCCGTCCTCCAATAATCCGCTGCTCGACATGCTCCGCCGCCAGGCGCGCCGCCCGGCTCGCGGGGTCGGCAGCGGCTTCATCGTTGACCCGAAGGGCTACATCCTGACCAACCAGCACGTTATCCAGGGCGCGACCCGCATCACCGTCCGGCTGCAAACCGGCGAAGAGTTTCGCGGAACCGTCAAGGGCGTGGACGAAGAGACGGACGTGGCCGTTATCAAGATTGACACGCAGCGAGAGCTGCCGACGGTCAAGCTCGGCAGCTCGGATGAGGTTGAGGTCGGCGACTGGGTGCTGGCCATCGGCTCGCCCTTCGGCCTGGACCAGACCGTGACGGCCGGAATCATCTCCAAGAAGGAGCGTCGCGCCGCGCCGTTCACCAGCTTCCAGCAGTTCCTGCAAACTGACGCGGCCATCAATCGCGGCAACAGCGGCGGCCCGCTCGTCAATATGCACGGCGAAGTGATCGGCATCAACTCGCAGATTGCCACCTCGACCGGGGATTACAACGGCATCGGCTTCGCGCTGCCCTCCAACGAGGCCAGCTTCGTCTACCAGCAGATCATCGCAGCTGGCAAGGTGCGGCGCGGGTATCTGGGCATCTTCCTCGATTCCGTCAGACCAGAGTTCGCACGTGTTTACGGCCTGCCGGACACGAAGGGCGCTATCGTGACGGACGTGCGCGACCAGCAAGGCCCGGCCGGGAAAGCCGGGATTGAGGCCAACGACATCATCATCGAGTACAACGGCCAGCCGGTTCTCAGCGATCAGGATTTGATTAACAAGGTCGCCTCCACGACGGTCGGCCAGACGGTGCAAATCACCTACCTGCGCGACGTTAACGGCAAGCTCGAACGGCGCACCGCGAGCGTCAACATCGGCGAACGTCCCAGCTCGCTCGCGCCGCGCGACGAGGATTCGCCGCTCACGCCGCCCAAAGAGAAGGGGCAGGAGCAGCCGCAAAGCAACCGCGTCAGGCTCGGCATCACGCTCCAGGAGTTGACGACGCAGACCGCCGCCGAAAGAAAGCTGACGGGCGTCCGCGGCCTCTACGTCAAGGACGTTGACCCGAACGGCATCATCGCCGACGCGCGCCCGCGTCCCGTCGCGGAGGGCGACGTGATTCTGCGCATCAACCGTCTGCCCGTCGTCTCGCTCGCGGAATTCGAGCGCATCGTCAACGAACTCAAGCCCGGCGACGCCGTTGTGCTCAACGTCGCCCGCTACGACCGCGACGCTCAACGAATAGTTCAGAGAGTCGTGCAGTTCACCTATCAATAAAAGTTCAAGGTTCAGGGCTCAAGGTTCAAAGTCAGACGCTGGCTTTGGACCTTGAACCCTGAACCCTGGACCTTGAACCTATCTATGGCACAAGCAAAAAAAGCACTCAGCAAAGAGAACAAGAAAAACGGGCGCAAGAGCAGCACGGCAACGCGCCCCTCCGCCAGGACTTACTACAATTACATCGGCGGCGAGTGGATTCCGAGCGCGAGCGGGGAGACCTTCGAGAACGTCAACCCGGCCGATACCCGTGATTGTATAGGGCGCTTTCCCGTCTCGACCAAAGAGGATGTGGACAGGGCGGTTGATGCCGCGCGCGGTGCGTTTGACCGCTGGCGGCGCACGCCCGCGCCGCGCCGCGCCGAGATTCTCTTCCGTCTAGGGGAGATTCTGATCCGTCACAAGGAACGGTTTGCGGCCGAGATGACGCGCGAGATGGGCAAGGTCTTGAAGGAGACGGGCGGCGACGTGCAGGAAGCGATTGACTGCACCTACTACACTGCGGGCGAGGGCCGACGCCTGCACGGCTTCACGACGCCTGCCGAGATGCCCGACAAGTTTGCGATGTGCGTGCGCCAGCCCGTCGGCTCGTGCGGGCTGATTACGCCGTGGAATTTCCCGATGGCGATTCCGTCCTGGAAATTGATCCCGGCGCTCGTCTGCGGCAACACGGTCGTCATCAAGCCCGCCGAAGACACCCCGCTCTCGACCTACAACCTGGTCCGGGCCTGCGAGGAAGCGGGCGTGCCCGCCGGGGTCGTCAATCTGGTGACGGGCTACGGCGAGACGGCGGGCGCGGCCATTACGAATAATCCGGCGCTGCGCCTCATCTCCTTCACCGGCTCGACCGAGACGGGACGCCTGGTCGCCAGCGCCTGCGCCGAGCGCAACGCCATCTGCTCGCTTGAGATGGGCGGCAAAAACGTCATCATCGTGATGGAGGACGCGGACCTTGACCTGGCCGTCGAAGGCGCTGTCTGGGGCGCATTCGGAACCTCCGGCCAGCGCTGCACGGCCTCTTCGCGGCTCGTCGTGCACAAGAAGGTCTACAGGCAGTTCACTAAGAAGCTGGTCGAGCGTGCCGAATCTTTGCGCGTCGGAGACGGTGCGCGCCCCGAGACGGACATGGGTCCGGTCATCAACGCGGCGGCCGTTCACAAAATCATGGGCTACATCGAGACCGGCCAGCGCGAAGACAGGGCCAGGCTCGCCTGCGGCGGCAATCGCCTGACCGGCGGCGAGCACGCCAACGGCTACTTCATCGAGCCGACCGTCTTCACGGATGTCGCGCCCGACATGCGTATCGCCCAGGAGGAAATCTTCGGGCCCGTCACGGCCGTCATCCCGACGGGGTCGCTCGCGGAGGCCGTCGAGATAGCCAACGGCGTGCGCTACGGGTTGTCGGCGGCCATCTACACGCGGGATGTCAACCGCGCCTTCCATGCCATGAACGAGATGTACACGGGCATCTTCTACATCAATTCGTCCACCATCGGCGCGGAGGTACATCTCCCGTTCGGCGGGACGAAGGCCACCGGCAACGGCCACCGCGAGGCGGGCACGCAGGTGCTCGATATTTTCACGGAATGGAAATCCGTCTACGTGGATTACAGCGGCAAGCTGCAACGCGCGCAGATTGACGAAGTGAAATTCGAGTAAAGGCCGGGAAGCGCCGCCGCGTCTCTCAAAGCGACATTCAGTTTTCAACTCCCCGACTGATTGGAGAAACTACAAAGTGATCATTGGGCTGCCGAAGGAAATTAAAGACAACGAGTATCGAGTGGGGCTGACCCCGGCCGGGGTGCGCGCGCTGACGGACGCCGGGCACAAGGTCGTGGTGGAGCGTGAGGCGGGCGCTGGCTCCGGCTTCGACAATGAGCTGTATGAGCGCGCAGGCGCGCAGCTGCTCGATTCGCCGGACGACATCTGGGCCGAGGGCGACATGATCGTCAAGGTCAAAGAGCCGATTGCGCCCGAGTACCCGCGCATGCGCGAGGGCCAATTGCTCTTCACCTACCTGCATCTTGCGCCCGACGCGGAGCTGACCAAGCAGCTCCTGGAACGCAAGGTCACGGGCGTCGCCTACGAGACGATCACGGACAGGCGCGGGACGCTGCCGCTTTTGACGCCGATGTCGGAAGTGGCCGGGCGGATGGCGATTCAGGTCGGCGCAACCTACCTGGAAAAGATGAACGGCGGGCGCGGCATCCTGCTCGGCGGCGTGCCGGGCGTCCCGGCGGCCCGCGTCGTCATCATCGGCGGCGGCGTCGTCGGCACTAACGCCGCCAAGATCGCCGTCGGGATGGGCGCTCACGTGACCATCATTGATAATAACCTGGACCGCCTGCGCGAGCTCGACGACATCTTCCTCTCGAAAATCTCGACGCTCGCTTCCTCTGCCTACATGATTCACGACGCCGTCTCGCAGGCCGACCTGATCGTCGGCGCGGTGCTGGTTCCGGGCGCGGCTGCGCCGAAGCTGGTGACGCGCGGGATGCTCAAGGACGTGCCAAACGGCGCGGTCATCGTCGATGTCGCAGTGGACCAGGGCGGCTGCATCGAGACGACGCATCCGACCACCCATTCAAACCCGACCTATTACGTCGAGGAGGTGCTGCACTACTGCGTGGCCAATATGCCGGGGGCCGTGCCGCGCACTTCGACCTTCGCCCTGACCAACGCGACGCTACCCTATGCGCTCAAGCTGGCGAACAGGGGCTTTCTCGATGCGGTGATGCGCGACCCTGGCCTTAAGGAGGGCGTCAACACTTACGCCGGGCGGCTGACCTACGAAGCAGTGGCGACCGCGCAGGGGCTGGACTTTACGCCGCTCGACGAGATACTGACGGGCGCTTCCGCCAACACCCGGACCGCGTAAGCTCGAAAGACCGAGAGCGGAGGCCGTCCGGGCCATCCCGAAAACAGAAGGGCGCGGCGATGATGTGCTTGAG
>DASVWH010000120.1:0-9273 GCA_036389715.1 Pyrinomonadaceae bacterium
GGAGGGCGACCTGGTTTTCGTCACGGGCCATCCGGGCTCGACCTCGCGCCTGAACACGGTCGCGCATCTCGAATTTTTGCGCGACACGGCCATCCCGCTGCTCCTGCGCGTGCTCGAAAGCCGCCGCGAGATGCTCAAGAAATATATGGCGCAGGGCGAAGAGCAGACGCGGCGCGCGCAGAACGAACTCAACAGCATCGAGAACAGCATCAAGGTTTACAAGGGACAGCTGGCGGGCCTGCAGAGCAAGTCTCTGATGGACCGCAAGCTCGCCACCGAAAAGGCGCTGCGCCAGTCCGTCACGTCCGACCCGCGCCGCCAGAAGGAGTACGGCGATGCCTGGGATGCCATCGCGCACGCACGCGGGGGCGAGGCTTCCTACGAGCGCGAGCGCAGGTTCCTGGACCTCGCCGCGGCCTTCAATCCGACGCTCTTCGGCTACGCGCGGACGCTGGTCCGGCTGGCCGCCGAATCCGAGAAGCCAAACGCCGAACGCCTGCCGGAATACACGGACGCACGCCGCGCCTCGCTCGAACTCGGGTTGTACTCGACCGCGCCCGTCTACGACGATTTCGAGAAGCTCAAGCTGGCGGACTCGCTCGCCCTCTTCGTCTCGACCTACGGCGCTAATCATCCGCTGGTCGCGCGCGTGATGAACGGCAAGACGCCCGAGGCCCGCGCCGCCGAGCTGATTGACGGCACGAAGCTCAAAGACCCCGCCTTTCGCAAGCAGCTCGCGGCGGGCGGGCGGCAGGCCATCGAGTCGTCCGCCGACCCGATGATCCTGCTCGCACGCAGCATTGATACGGAGGCCAGGGAGGTGCGCAAGCGCTACGAGTCCGAGGTGGTCGGCGTCGAGCGCACGAGCTACGGGAAGATAGCGCGCGCGCTCTTCGAGACCGAAGGCACGAAGCTCTATCCAGATGCGACCTTCACGCTGCGTCTCTCCTACGGCGCGGTCAAGGGCTACATGGAGAACGGCCAGAAGCTCGCGCCCTTTACGACCATCGGCGGGCTCTACGAACGCTCCGCGAAGTACAAGGCGGCGTTTCCCTACAATCTGCCGCCGCGCTGGATGGAGAAGAAGTCTGCGCTGAATATGAAGACGCCCTATAACTTCGTTTCGACCAACGACATCATCGGCGGCAACTCCGGCTCGCCAACCATCAACAGCAAGGGCGAGCTGGTCGGCCTGATCTTCGACGGCAACATCCAGTCGCTGGTCGGCAACTTCAGCTACGACGAATCGGTCAACCGCGCCATCTCGGTTGATTCGCGCGGGATGCTCGAAGTCATGCGCAAGCTCTTCGGCGCTAACGAGCTGGTTGAAGAACTGACCAGATAAGACCGGGAAGACAAGGGCGAAGGGCGAAAGTGTGTGAACGCCGCTGAAGGCGTCAACCGTGAATGAAGACCGAGCTTCCGCACGGTTCACACTTTCGCCCTTCGTCTGTCGCCTGTCGCCTTCGTCCGTCGTCTTTTCCCCTTGCCCTTCTTCTTTGGCCTCCTGCTTTCCCGCTAGATTTTACCTCTCCGGCCGGACGTTGCAGTGATACAATCCGGGCGCGTGTCAGAAGTCCCTTTGCGAAGCTCTTTCGAGCGATAGCGCGGCGCTCGCGCCAGCCGCTTTTCGCGGCGATTCTCTGGAAGATTCAAGCATGAGAAGGGGCTTTCGGTGCGAAGCGCGCTCAAGCGTTGACCCGCCGCCCGGTCAATCGCGGGAACATCTCCGCGACTCGCGCGTGTCAGCAGAGCCGGAGAATTCCGCCGCGACCCGCATTGCTTTCACTCTCCGAAGGAGAAAACCCGTATGCGCCTGCAAGCGAATCAGAGGCTCGTCGCGCTCTTGATGATAGCCGCTCTCGCGGCCTCTACGGGCGCGAGCCTGACGGGGCCCGGGCGCCAGCCCATGAATATCCTCGACTATTACCTGCGGATGCCGCAGCAGTATTTAAAGCACGCGGGCGGCGATGGCGCAGAGGCCCGCCGCGCGGCGCTCTACGTCAACGATGTGGAGTACGGATACCTGCTGGCGCGCGAGCCCGACGGGGAGTTCTACAGCGCGCTCTCTTTGTTCAAGCGAGCGGACGGCGGCGACCTCATCGCCGTCGAGAATCGCGAGTGCGCGCGCGGGTGCAATGAAGAGCTCTATCTGCTCACTTACGAGGACGGCCGTTGGAAGGATGTCACGCCGGGGATGCTGCCCGCGATTGATGAGGGCGAGCTGCGCGGTACGCTCGCAAAGCAGTTCAAGACGCGGGATGGCTTTCAGCCGCGCATCATGCACAGGCTCGCGGGCGGAGCGGCCCCGATTGAAGTCAGCGAATACTGGTCCGGCGTCGGGCTCGGGCGGTTGGAGTGGAACGGCGGCGAGTTTGTTTTCAAGCGGCTTGCGGCCGCAGGCGCGCCGCCCGCGCGAACCGTGCTGGCGAGCGTCGTCAATCCGGCGGGGGACCGCCTGGAAATCATCGGAATCGAGCCTGAGCTGCCCGCCCGCCTGCCCTTGAAGGGGCGCTTGAACGTCCGCGTAGCCTACGAGCTGCGCTCGGCGCGGGCCTGCCACATCTGGGCGCGCCCCGTCGTCCTGGAGCAGCGCCTGCCGGACGAATTTACGCACGGCTCGATGCTATACCTGCCGGGCTCGGGCGAGCTGACCACCTGGTTCGGCTTTGACAACCAGGCGCACCTGGACCAGCTCAAGGTGACGATGGTGGACGACCAGGGAAAGAACCTCCTGACGGTCAACTACAGCGTTGATGCCAACTGGGAAGGCGCGCTGGAATGCCCGACCTTCCGCGTCGAGTGTTTCCCGAATGACGCGACGCCCGATGCCCCGCTCGCCTGCATGGTCTATCCGAGCGGCGTCCGGCCTGACGGCGTCCGGCCGGACCAGAAGTTCACCTATGCCTGGACCACCTCGAAGGGCACGATTACGAGCGGCCAGGGCACGCGCCGCATCATCCTCAACACGGACGGCCTCAACAAAGGGGACCTCACGGCGCGGGTCGAAGTCGGCGGCCTGCCCGGAAAATGTCAGACCGAATTTCTCTACACCGTCCCCATCCTCAGAATGCCCAGGTGAGAACAGTTGTGAACAGGTAAAGAACGCGCCATGAGCGCGCGGCAGGCGAGAGGTCTAGAACGTCGAAAAGGGAGAGAGGAAGACGGCATTGGCCTGTTTCCTCTCTCCCTTTTGAGACTTCAATCCTCTCTGCGCTGCTTCCTTCGTCTCTCCTCGTCCGCTGCTCAGGCTTTTTCCAGCCCGGCGTATTTTTCAATCAGCTTCTTCTGACCGAAGCCCGGAAAGCTGACGGTCAACTTCGCGGAATCGCCCGTGCCTTCGCGCCGCAGAACGAGGCCGCGCCCGTATTTCGGGTGGCGGACGTGTGAGCCGGGAGTGAAATCGCCGCCCGCGCCCGGCTGTGCCGCGGAGGATGAAGGCGCGCGCGACGTGCGTGACGGATTGCCGGGCGCGGCGGGCGTGCGTTTGATGACGGGCGGGGGCTGCGCGCCGGGACTCGCTGCTCCGCCGAGGGCCTGCCCGCGCTTGCGAAAGAATTCCGCGATGGAGTCAACGCTGTCGTAAGTCTTGCCTTCATACTTCGTGCGGTCTCGCGTGTCCCCGCGCAGGGCACGGGCCGCGTGCTTGTTTTCGAGCGTCGAAGAGCTGCGCGCAAACGAGAGCCAGGAAGCGCCGCGAGAGAGGTCTTCCATCAGGTCGAGCGGCATCTCGTTGAGGAATTGCGAAGGCTCGGAGGCCATCTCCTCGCCGTAGACGCGCCGCTTCATGGCGTGCGTCACGTAGAGGAATCTCTCGGCGCGCGTGATGGCCACGTAGCAGAGCCGCCTCTCCTCCTCCAGCTCGGCCGGATCGGTCGCCGCGCGCGAGTGCGGGAAAAGCCCGTCTTCGAGCCCGACGATGAAGACCAGCGGAAACTCCAGCCCCTTGGCCGCGTGCATCGTCATCAGGGTCACGGGCGCATCGCGTTTGTACTGGTCCGTGTCGGAAACAAGCGCCGCGTGGTCTATGAAATCGCGCAGCCCCTCCTGCTCCTGCGCGTCGTAATCAACGGCGGCGTTGACCAGCTCCTGCAAGTTTTCGAGCCGCGCTTCGGCTTCGTCCGAGTTCTCGGACTTGAGCGCGCCCGAGTAGCCCGTGTCGAGAATGGCCGCCTTGACGACATCGGAGACGGGCGTATCGGAAGCGGCCGCAGCGCCGGTCGCCTGGACCAGGCCCGTCACGACCTGCCGGAAATTCTTGAGCGCGGCGATGGCGCGCGGCGAGAATCCCTGGCCCTGCTCCGTGATGATCGAGAGCGTCTCCCAGTGTGAGACGCCGTAATCTTTGGCGCGGCGGGCCAGCTCGTCCAGCGTCTGTTTGCCGATTCCGCGCGGCGGGCTGTTGATGACGCGCTGGAACGCGATGGAATCATGCGGATTGAGCGCGAGCTTGAGGTAAGAGATGATGTCGCGCACCTCCGCGCGCTCGTAGAAGGAGAAGCCGCCGACGATGTTATAGGCAATCCCGGCGCGCCGGAGCGACTCTTCAAAGACGCGCGATTGCGCGTTGGTCCGGTAGAGCACGGCGGCGCGCAGGCCCGGCTCGAAGCGGCGATGCTCTTCGATCTTCGCGGCGACGAAGCGCGCCTCGGCCTCGGCGTCGAAGGCCTGATAGTAGCGAATGCGCTCGCCCGCAGGGTTCGCCGTCCAGAGCGTCTTGCCCTTGCGCTCCGTGTTGTTTTTGACGACCGCGCCCGCCGTGTCTAGGATGTTCTGCGTCGAGCGGTAGTTCTGTTCGAGGCGAATCGCTTTGGCGTTCGGGTAATGCTGCTCGAAGTTGAGAATGTTGGTGATGTCAGCGCCGCGCCACTTGTAGACGCTCTGGTCCTCGTCGCCGACGACGCAGATGTTCTGCTGCTTCTCGGTCAAAAAGCGGATCAGCGCGAATTGCAGCGTGTTGGTGTCCTGGTACTCGTCAACGAGGATGTAGCGAAACTTGTCGTTGTACTTCTCCCTGATCTCGGGCACGCGGCGCAGCAGTTGGACGGTCTTAATCATCAGGTCGTCGAAGTCGAGCGCGTTGTTGTTGACGAGCCGCTCTTCGTAGAGCTGGAAGACACGGGCGATGGCCGCACGCTTTTCGTCGCCGTACTCGACGCGTGCCTTGTAAGACGCGGCATCCTCGCCCCTGTTCTTCGCGGCCGAGATCGCGCCCTGGACCATCCGCTGACCCATCTGCTTATCGTCATAGCCCAAATCCTTGATGCAAGCCTTGACGAGCCGGACGGAATCGTCCTGATCGTAGATCGTGAAGGAGCGCGTGTAGCCGAAGCCTCCGGCCTCTATGTTCTGCCTGAGAATACGGACGCAGAGGCTGTGAAAGGTCGAGACCAGCGGCGCGCTCGTCAGGTTCTGTCCCTTAAGCAGCTGCTCGATGCGGTCGCGCATCTCCTGCGCCGCTTTGTTAGTGAACGTGACGGCGAGAATATTGTAGGGCGCGACGCCGCGCTCCGCTATCAGGTAAGCGATGCGGTAGGTGATGACGCGCGTCTTGCCCGAGCCCGCGCCCGCCAGGATGAGCAGCGGCCCCTCCGTCTCGACGACGGCCTCGCGCTGCTGCGGGTTTAGTCCTGAGAGAAAATCCATGATGAAATAGTAAGCAGTAAGCAGTAAGCAGTAAGCAGTGAGCAGTGAGCTGTAAACAATACGTGTTGAGTCGGGCGCAGTCGGCAGTTTCTTTCTTTCACTGCTTACCGCTCACTGCTTACTGCTCACTTGATTAGTTTCTGAATCGCCTTGAATTGTTCGTGTTTGGCATCGCGCAGCAGCTCGAAGAGCGCCATCTCGGTCGAAGATGGAATCGCGCCGCTCTGTTGCATCTTGGCGAAGGCCACGTCACGATTATGCGGGGCGCGGGCCGAGATGCAGTCGGTCAGGAGATGCACCTGAAGACCGCGCGCGAGCAGATCGTGCGTCGTTTGATTGACGCAGACGTGGGCCTCTATGCCGCAGATGAGCACCTGCCGGGCGCGCGCCTCTTCGAGCCCCGCCACGAAGCCGCGCGCGCCGCACGAGCTAAAGGCCGTCTTTTCGATTATTTCCAGATCGGCGGGCAAGACCGTCTTGATTTCGTCGGCCGTCGGCCCGAGGCCGCGCGGGTATTGCTCCGTGACGAGGACGGGAACTTCGAGCAGTCGCGCGGCGTGAGCGACGAGCGCGATGCGCGCGGCCGTCTCCGTAAAATCCGAGATGGAAGCGCGAAAGGCTTCCTGCATGTCTATGACGGCGAGCACTGTCTGCGACAGCTCAAGCGTGTTCCGGTGTTGCATGGCCATTCCTCTGAAAGACATTTAAGCATACGACGTGCGGCAGACAAAACGGGCCCGCCGCGAGCGCGTGTGCGCCCGCCTCAAAAGCCTGTTCGACGGTTTCGGATGGGACCGGCGCAGGGCAGTCGAAATCGAGCGGCGGGAGGACTGAAAGGGAGCGTCGCCGCCGTGCAGAAGACCGGATGAAAGACCGGACAGCGGGCGGAAGGGGGCTGCGGGCTGGCGGAGGCTCATGCCTGCGATTAACGCGAGTACCGACCGCCCCCCTCCAGGTTTCGCCGGAGTCGCAGCGCGGATGAGCGGCTCTCGCCGGTGCCGGGACTGATTCTCTTTACTACTCTTTCTCTCTCTTCATTACTCTTTTTCCGCCGGGCGCGCCGGGTAACGGAGGACGTAATCGTCCGTGCGCCGACAGGGTTGCAGGTCGACCAGGGCGTTGGCCTTCTCTGCCTCGCGTCGAAGCGCGGCGCGCGCGTCTGCGTCCCGGGCCAGGGGGCGGGGCGGTTTGTCGGAGTCGCCGTCGGCCGGGGCGGGGCGCGCGATGAGCCAGTAACGGCCCGGCGCGAGATGGTTGAAGGCGAATGTCCCGTCGCCCTTCAAGGGCGCTTCAGCATAGCGCAAGGTGTCTGCGGCGCGCTCTTTCTCCGTCGGCAGGAGATAGACGCGCAGGCGCGGTAATGGTGCTGCCGCTTCCGCCAGGACGCGCCCGCGCAGGCTCGCGCCGTCCTGCGCCACGTTGAGCGTGAGCCCCGTGACGCGCTCTCCCATTTTGAGCGTGAGCAGGGGCCGGGCCGCGTCCGTTTTAGTCTCGGCCGCGCGCGCCTGGCCCGCCTGCGGCGTCAGAGCCTGGCCGGGCGCGTTGAGCGTTCTGTCAGGCGCAGTGAGCGCGCGGACATACCAGGTCTCGACCGGAAGGCGCGTGTCGAGGCGATAGCTGCCGGGCAACAAGGTGCGGATGTTAAAGTCTCCGAGGGCTTCCGGGATGCTGCCGTTGGTCGTGAAGAGCCCGACCCGCGAAGCCTCTTTCGTCTCTTTCTCGTCGCGTCTCGCAGTGACCAGAATGTCCTGCAAGGTCGAGCCGCTTTTGTCTTTGCAGACGGCGGGCGGGGCCGGGTCAAGCACGACCCGCCCGGCGATGGACGCGAGCGGCGAAAGCGTCAGTTGAATGCCCTCGACATCCGCGCCCCTGACGGTCACGCGGCGGGGAACGGACGCCAGCGTATCGCCCGCCCCGACCCCATACTGCGCCGTCAGCTCATACTCGCCGTCGGCCAGACCCGCCAGAGAGAAAGACTGTTTGCCGCCCAACCGCGTGAAGGTCGTTGCCTCGACAGCGCCGCTCGCAGCCTGCGTCAGCATGATAAAGATGGTGTAGTGCGACGACGGGTCGTTGACGCCTGAGACCGTCCCGTTGATGACGCGCCCGCGCTCGCCGCGATAGCGAATGTCTATGCCCGTCACCTCGTCGTTGCTGCGGACGTTGATTTCGGTCGCCCCCTCCCGCGTGGAGGAAGGATAGTAGGTCGGCGCTTCAGCGTCGGCGGCGTTGTTGAGATTGTAGGCGAGCCTGCTGCCGCCGGCGATCAAGATGTACGCGCCGGGCTCAAGTCCGTAGATGCGATAGATGCCGCGATCATCGGTCGGGTGTTCCTGGATGAAGCCGTAGCTGCGCGAGGTTGAGCGTCCCTCCGCGTCGCGGACGCGAACGGCGCGCACGGGGACGGCGACGAGCGGCCCGCCGTCGGAGTCTTTGACCGTGCCCGTAACGACGCCTCCCTTGACGAGCGTGATGTTCAGGGAATCGCCCGGCCTGATGTAGCCGGATTCCCCGGGCTCTGCGTCAGGACGGGAAAGCTGCACGTAGCCGGGCAAGAGCACGCGCACCGTGTAGAAGCCCGGCGGCACGTCCGGGAGCCGGAACCTGCCGTTGTCGTCCGTCCCGGTCGTCAGCGGCGGGGCGGGCGTGCCCGCGTAGGCGCGGTAAGCAAAGATGCCGACGCCCTCCGCCGGTCGCCCGTCGTCAAGGCTCACGCGACCCGTAATCGAGCCGCCCCCGGCCGGGGCGCTAGCCTGCCCATCTTGAGCGCCGGGGCGCTGCGGCTCCTGCGCCTGCGCCGGGAGCGCCGCAATCGTGAGCAGGCAGGCGAGGAGAAAGAAGAGACGAAACGCCGCTCGCGTCCCGACCGGGAGCAGTCGCAGGGCAGCCTGAAAGGGGACGGAAAGGATAGTCTGCCGCGTAGTCTTCATCGCCGCCCTCCGACCGGCGCGGCGCTCAGGTCTAGCGTCAGCGTGACCTGCGATTCTATCCCGCTGGTGATGCTGACCTGCTGTTTGAGCGGCGGCAGCCAGCGCGGCTTGTCTCCGGGGAGCATGGTGTTGATGGTCAACTCATAGTCGCCGGTCGGCAGCCCGTCGAGCAGAAAATGGCCGCGCGCATCAACTATGGCCGGGTTATAGATGAGCGCCCCGTCGGCCACGGGCTTGATGAAGATGGTCATGCGCGCGCCTTCGGGCAGCGTCCCGCCTTCGGTCCTGACCATCCCGCGGACGCTGCCGCTGCCGTAAAGGACGACGACGCGAATGCCGCTCAACTGCGCGCCCGGCGCAACGTCCAGCAGGGCTGGCTGGACGATCCCGTCGCGCTCGATGCGGCCGAGCGAGAGACCCTTGGGCGGCGGGTAAGTGGCGAGAAAGAGCCTGACCTTGCCGGGACGAATCCCGCCGATGCGGAAAGTGCCGTCGGGCGCAACCCCGCCGACCTGGGAAATGGGCGCGTTCAGTCCTTCCGCACTTGAGGACGCACCGATTGAGAGCTGGGCCAGACGCGAGAGCGCGGTCCGCTCGGAGGCTCCTTCGATAACGACGACCCCGGTGATGGTAGAGCCGCGATGCAGCTTAACCTCCAACCCGTCAACGTCGCCTTCGGTCACCTCGACGCGCGTCA
>DASVWH010000121.1:0-3735 GCA_036389715.1 Pyrinomonadaceae bacterium
AGCCCGATGACTTCAAAGCCGCGCGGCCCGAACTCCTTTTGCAGCTCGACCAGGTGCGGGACTTCATAACGACACGGCCCGCACCAGGTCGCCCAGAGGTCTATGACCAGGACTTTGCCCTTCAGGTCCGAGAGCTTGAAAGCCTTGCCGTCGAGCGTCTCGAACTGCTCGTTGAGCACAGGGTCGGGCAGCGGGGTCAGGTTCGCCGTCGGGTTCGCAGGGTCGCTGCCGGGTGTGCCAGCGTCGGCGGGCCGCGAAGGATTACCACTGTTGACGGTCATCTTCACCGTCGGCGCATTGGCGTTGGCGTTTCCCCTGGAGACATCGCCGGGCTGGCTGTTGCAACTGGAAACGCCGAAGGCGGCCAAGAGCGAGAAGACCATTAAAGTCAGCGCGGTCCGCAGCGGTGTCCAGAAGCGCGCCGCTTTCCGGCCTGACGGGATGGAAGAGGTCATAAAGATAATTTTTCCTTCGTTGATTAAGTGCTTAAGGGTTTGACGCCGCAGCGATGCGAAAGGTCGCGATGCGTTGCAGGTTCGTCCCGATAATCGCGTACTCGCCGGGCAGCAGCGGCTCGCGCGCGCGAATCTCCATATAAGCCATCCCGCCCTCTCGCCCGAGCACGCGGTAGTGCGGCATGACGATCTCTTCCGAGGCGACGGCGAAGCCGCGCAAGCCGCGCTGCGCCATCGCCGTCACACGCCGCGCGCCGCGCCTCCGGGTCAAGCGCACCAGAAACGGCGGATGCGCATTCGCCTCGTCCGGGACGAAGAGGTAAAAGCGCGGCGCGTCGCCGGGAAAGACGGTCGCGGCGTGTTCGCCCTTCAATTCGACGTAACTCCGCCTGTCGCTCCTGGCCGCTTCCTCGACACGCAAGGGCGTCGTCCCCGTCTCGAACGGGAGCGCGGCGAGCGTGTTCTTCTCGTCGGCGATGTAAACAAGCGTCTGGTCGGCGGGCCGAGCGGGAAAGGATTCCTGCGGCAGCGGCCCCGCCAAAACAGGTCTCCGGGCCGCGCCGACGCAGGCGAGCGCGAGGCTCAGCGCCAAGGCTGCCGCCGCGAGCATGTAAGTCGATGATAATTTCGGCTGCTTCTTCTTCAACCTGAATCCTCAAAACAATAAGGCGCCAGACGACGCCCGAATCACGTGGGAAGCTCTGTAAGTTAATAGCTTGACTCGGTGCGAATGGTCAAGCAAGGCTCGCGGCGCGAGCCCGGAATCAAAGCGGCTCAGAATTTCGTCAGGGCTCTCGGCTGTGCGCCGCCCTTCTTCGGCGGCGATTCGACGCCCTGCGCCGGGTTATTCTCGTTCGTGGCGGCCTTTTGCTCCGTGGCGTTCGGGCCCGTAGCCATCCTGGTGCGCGTCGGCTCCGTCGAAGCCGGTGCTGTACCCGAAGCCTTCCTCTGCGCGGAAGTTTTCGGAGGCGAAACGGTCTTCTGCGCCGCCACTTTCGTCTTTTCGGCAGGTGTTCCATTCTCGCCGGAGAAGCCGACCGCGTCCGCGATCAAATCGCCGCTGGCTAGGAGCGCGGACGCGACCCTTTCGTCCGGCAGGACGCGCCTCTGACCGTTGGCCAGGTAAGCCTCGGCCGCCTGCTTCCCGTCGCGGGTCGTGACGACGACTTTGAGCAGGCGCGCGTTGTTTCTGAAAGTGCGCGTCTGCGTCTTCACTCCATCGGCATCTACGGCGGAGGTAATCTCGGAATCATCCGGCGCGGCCACAGGCGACTCGGCCGGGACGGACGCGGCCGCCCGCGCGTCCGCATCTTTCGCCAGAGGCCCGGCAGGCCCGGCCGCTGACTTATCCGAACGGAAGCCGGAGAGCAGACCGAACGTGATGGCAGCCAACAGTAAAGCGGCGAAGCCTGTCGCCAGCCAGGGCAGGCGCAAGCCCTTTCGTTCGGGCTTCGCCAGCGGCGCTGATTCCCTGCTCGGCAGCGCCGACGCCCTGTCCGGCACGGTCTCGGGTTGAGCGGCCCCGGCGGTCGCGGGCGAGGCCGCAATCGACGGCGCGGCCGGAGCAACAGCGCCCGTCTCGCGCGGCGCGAGAGTTTCCCCGGGCAGCGGCGCCTCGACGAGAGTTGAAGGAAGGAGGGCTAAATCAGCCCTGTTATCATCGGCGGCCTGCCCGTCAACGGGCAGTGCGGCGTAGGCGGTCGTGCTCGGTTCTGCCGCTGCGACGGCGGCGGGCAGTGATGCTCCGGCTTCAGAGAGCATCCGGCGAAGCTCCGCGGCGCTCGCCGGGCGTTGGTCGCGGTTATGGGCCATCGTCCGCATCAGGATACCTGCTAGCGCGGGCGGAATCTCCGAATTGACTTCGTCGGGCGAGCGCAAGGGGTCCGGCTGCCCGTTGGCCACTTCGGTGATGCGCGCCAAGGCGTCCGGCGGAATCACTCCCGTCATCAGGTAATAGAGCGTCGCCGCCAGGCTGTAGAGGTCGCTGCGCGGGCCTGTGCCCGTCCCTTGAATCTGTTCGAGCGGCGCGAAGTTAGGCGTGAAGCCGAAGACGCTCCGGCTCGTCAGGACCGAGGGCGTCTGCCCGGCCGTGCCCTTCGCCAGCCCGAAGTCCAGCAAGATGACCTCGCCCTCAGGCGTCAGCTTCAGGTTGGCGGGCTTGATGTCGCGGTGAAGAATCGGCGGCTCCTGGCCGTGCAGGTAATCCAGGGCCTTGAGCAGCCCGTCGGCCCAGCCGAGGACCTGGGCCGGGGGAAAGGGCTTGCCCCGCTGCGCGAGCAGTATCTCCAGGTCTTCGCCCGGAATGAACTCCATGACGATGAACTGTCCGCCCTCTTCGTCGAAATGGTCCGTCACTTTCGGCAGCGCCGGATGCCGCAGGTGAGCCAGCAGCCGCGCCTCGCGGACGAAGGCCCTGCGCATCCGCTCTTCGCTGAAGAAGGTCTCCTTGAGCGCGACCGTGTGGCCGAGCCTTTGATCGCGCGCCAGGTAGACCGCACCCATCCCGCCGTGACCAATCGAGCGCACAATCAAATAACGATTCTGCAAGAGTGTATTGGGCGCGAGCATTGGAGGACTCCTTTAGCGGGCAGAGCGAAAGGGTGCTGCCCGGCTTGTCGGCCAGGCAGCGCCCTGAGAAAACTCATCCGATGTCCTGCGCGCGCAGGGACAGAAGAGTGGCGGCGACCAGTCCGAAGAACATCACCAGGAGGATGACAGGGTCGAGCAGGCGGCTGCCCCACGGGTGCAGGAAGTCTATGTAGCTGCTCAAATCCTCGGGCTGATGCTCGGCGTTGGGCGGCTCCGGCGCAGGCCCTAGCTTGGGCGGCTCCGGCTTCTCAGGCTTCTCCCCGGCCCCGCGCATCGCGGCCTGTAAGTCTTCCTGGTACTGGTCCATGTCCTTGCGGAACTTCTCCGAGTTGTCTTCCGCATCCTGCTTGTAACGGCGAATATCGGCCTTGGCCTTCTCGATATTGCGGTCGTTGAGCTCGTTGATATAAGTCTTGAGCCCTTTGCCCTGGTTCGGGCCTTGCGGGTCGGAGCCCTCTTCGCTGATGGTGTCGAGTTCGGAGAGCCGCTTCATCGAGTCGAAGGACCAGGTGGCGGGCATCGCGGCCCCGATGATTCGGGACGTGCCCTTCGGGACGCCGACCAGCCCCGAGAAGAGAATCTGCGGAATCAGGATTAAGGGCACGAGGCTCGTCGCCATCTCGGAGGTCTTGACCACCGCCGAGACGAAGAGCCCGAGCGCGATGCCGACCATCCCCGTCAAGATCATCAC
>DASVWH010000122.1:0-57506 GCA_036389715.1 Pyrinomonadaceae bacterium
TGGAATAACGATACCTAACGGGACAGATGAGATGGGGTTTTCACTACATTTCGGGAAAAGAGAGTTATACAACATCGAGACTAAAGCAGGGCCTGACGATATTTCCATCAAGCCGGGAGAGACTTATGTTTTCACTCTTTCCGAGATAAGAGTGCAGAATTGGGAGCGATTCAGGAAGAGGGAGCATAAGCCTGATGCGAAGAAGCTTATCTTGCACTTTCAACTTCTTAGTTTCGGAGACGGAACAGGATTCTGGGGAAATGAGGGGATGGCGGTTCCACACGGGCCGGACGCAAAATCTAGTTTGGAACATTGCCAGCCGCAGCCGGACTTGAGAGATTCGGGCGGCATGAAATTCCAGCCAGCATCATGGAGCAAGCAGACAGAGATATTCCCGATTAACGATTTGCCAGCAGAAAGTTTGCTGGCAAATCTTTTATCCACTGAACTATCGAAGCTGACTCTCCTCAAATTGAACCCACAGTCGCAACTATGTTGTTCCGGCAATGAATGCTATCGCTCCAAGCCATATCTCAGAGATTGCGCGTGCGACCCAACAGGAAAGAACGCGCTTGAGGCCGCCTCTTGTAGTGACCCATTAGGAAGTTGTAGGTCATTTACAATCAGGTGGGAAGAGTGCGGTGACGGTTATTGCGCTGAAACAGATTTTATCCCTTGCGGGAGCACAACGCCGTCGCCAACGCCTACCCCGACGCCGACGCCCGCCACTGCGCCCGAGTGTGACCCGAGCACCAAATCCAACCCCGGTTGCGTTTGCGTCACCGGCGCTTTCGGTGCGCCCTACTGGGACTGCGATTGCTTCGGGAGTGTGCCCGCGGACCTAAACACGTATCCGGCCAACAGCGGCTGCCGCAGCGACATGCGTCTCATTTCACCTTACTGCTGCGCCTGCATAGACCAGAGTCCCTGCCCGAACGGCGGCTACCGCGATAAATACAGTTGCCAGTGTGTTTCACCCACACCGACGCCGACCCCGACTCCGCCGCCGCCACCGCACAGCGTCGAAAATCCGTGCGTCGGAGACCCCGGATACTCCGGCTTCTCTTCTACATATTGTGTTGAAGGAGAGAGCCATTGGAGTTGTAGCCTCAATAACTGCGTTTACAATTCGCCTGTGCTGGTAGACGTGCGGGGTGACGGCTTCGCCCTGACCGATGCCGCCAGCGGCGTGGCTTTCAACTTTAGCGGCGACGGCCCCATGCGTATGTCCTGGACTGCCGCAGGCTCGGATGATGCCTTTCTAGTGCTCGACCGTAACGGCAACGGGACGATAGACGACGGCACGGAACTGTTCGGCAATCTCACGCCGCAGCCACGCTCGCCCGATGCTAACGGCTTTCTGGCGCTGGCCGAATATGACAAGCCCGTCAACGGAGGCAATGGCGACGGAGCAATAAGCAGTCGTGACGCCATCTTCGCCAGCCTTCGTCTCTGGCAGGACATGAACCATAACGGCATCTCGGAATCGTGGGAGCTGCATCCGCTGCCTGCGCTTAACGTGGCGAAACTGGAGCTCGATTATAAAGAGTCGAAGAGGGTTGACCGGTACGGGAATCGGTTCAGGTATCGCGCGAAGGTCAGAGACGAGCATGACGCGCAGGTGGGACGCTGGGCCTGGGATGTGTTCTTCCGCAGCGCCCTTTAATAGCTGCGAGCGGGGCGGCCCGGGACGCGGGGCGAAAAATGGAAGGCAGAAGGAAGGGCTTCGGGTGGAGCCTCTCCCTTCTGCCTTTTCCCTCTTAGTCGTTGGCGGCGCGGCGTGAAGAGAGCAGCCGCGCGGTCTCTACGAGTTGGACGAACTCCGAGCGATAGCCCTGCCGGTCCCCGCCCGTCGAGGCCCTCGCCAGTTCGAGCACCTGTTTGTAGCTGGCGTCCGCCTTGTACCTCGAATCCCGCAGGAGCATCCCGAAGGCCGCGACCGCCGAGGCGAAGCGGAAGTTTTCGGATGCGGCGGCGAGGTTCGCCCTGCGGTCCGCGACCCCGATGTTGAGCAGCTTGCTGCGCTCCTCCGTCGGCTCTTTGTAGCGCAGCTTGACGGTCAGCAACTCGTCGCTGCCCGCCATTTCGTTAGGGGCGGTCGGCTGCTGGTACTTGAGCGGGTCAACGCCCGGGTTCTCCCACTTCTGGCCGTAGGGCACGACTTCGTACAGGGCCGTGACGGTATGGCCCGCGCCGATCTCGCCCGCGTCCTTCGCATCGTCGTTGAAGTCGCGGTCGCGCAGCAGCCTGTTCTCGTAGCCTATCAGGCGATAGGCAGCCGCCTGCTTCGGGTTGAACTCGACCTGAACTTTAACGTCCTTGGCGATGGTGAAGAGCGTCCCGCCGACCTGCTGGCCGAGCACCTTGCGCGCCTCCTCCTGCGTGTCTATGTAGGCGTAATTGCCGTTGCCCTTGTCGGCCAGCTGCTCCATCGTCGAGTCCTTGACGTTGCCCGTGCCGAAGCCGAGCACGGAGAGAAAGACGCCGCTCCGTCGTTTCTCTTCGATCAGGCGCACGAGGTCGCCTTCGCTGGTCACGCCGACGTTAAAGTCGCCGTCCGTGGCCAGGATGACGCGGTTCGAGCCGCCCTTGATGAAGCTCTCCTGCGCGACCTTGTAGGCGAGCCGAATGCCCTCGCCGCCGTTGGTCGAGCCTCCGGCCTCCAGCCGGTCCAGCGCCGAGAGGATTTCGCCTTTGCGGTCGCCCGCCGTCGGCGGCAGGACCAGCCCGCTGTTGCCCGCGTAGACGACGATGGCCACGCGGTCGCGCGCGCTCAACTGTTCGACCAGCACCTTCATCGCGGATTTCAGGAGCGGCAGCTTGCGCGCGTCGTTCATCGAGCCCGAGACATCTACGAGAAAGACCAGGTTGGCGGGCGGCAGGTTTTCCAGGGGGATGCGCTTGCCCTGGAGGCCGATGTGCACGAGGCGGTGCGCGGGGTTCCAGGGAGCTTCGGAAACCTCTGCCGTGACGGAGAAGGGCGCGTCGCCGACCGGCTGCGGATAGTCGTAAGAGAAATAATTGACCAGCTCTTCGATGCGGACGGCATCCTTGGGCGGCAGTTGGCCGTCTTTGAGAAAGCGGCGCGTGTTGCTGTAAGAGGCCGTGTCAACGTCGATCGAGAAGGTCGAGAGCGGCGCGCGTGCCGCATCCAGAAACGGATTCTCGTCAATGTGGCTATAAGCCTCCGTATTGCCCTCCACGGGCTCTTCTTCGCGCATGGCGCTCGTGTCCTGCACCGGGGACGCGGTGGCTGTCCCGCTGGCCATCGCCGAATTGGCGCTGGCCGTAGAGCCGCTCGGCGTCGCGGTCTTGGAAGCCACGGTCTCCTGCCAACTCTCTTTAACGCAGGATGAAAGAAGCAGCGCCGCGAGCAGGCACAGCACCGGGAAGAGCCCGCCCCTCACCGTCGCCCGTCTGCCGCCGCGCGGCTGCCCGTTTGATTCAGAACCCCTTGCGATTCGTCCGTCGTCTCTCATCACATTCTCCTCCAACTGCTTCTGTGTCAGTCTGCGGCTCGTTCACGCGAAAGTGCAGACGCCTGCCGCTGACCGCGTGCCCGAACATCGGGCCGCCCCCTCGAAAGAGCCCGGCCGCGAAAGCCCCGCTCGCCGGACTGCTGTTTACCTCACAGCACATTGAATGCAGAGCGCCCGCGAAACTTGCAGGCAACGGAAGTTAAAGATGGAAGTTAAAATTGGCGGAACGGTCGGACGCCGGGCATCAACGCAGCCGTCATGCGCGGCGCTTGGACCAGGACGGGGATGGCCGTGCGGATGTCGTAGGTTAGTTTCACGCCGGATAGTCCGGTCTCTTCCGGGCCTGCGGTTGAAACCGCGACGCGCGCATAGTAGCTGGACTTTGCAGCGCCCGGCTCTTCGCACCGGACGCAGTCGCCCGGCAGCGTGTAGGTGACGCGATTAGCCTCAGCGAATGGCTCTCGAATCTCAATCGCAGCACTCGGCAGCGCGCTCTGCGGCCCGTCTTCCGGCCTGATGAAATACGTCCTCACCCAGACGCTCTGCGGCGCGGGCTGGCCCGGCTCTCGCCGGAGCGTTAAGGTCGTGTAGCTCTTGCGGTTGATGAAGTCCAGTGAGACATAGTCCACACTGTAATTGACCGGCAGGCGGTCGGCTGCGGCGGCCCTCGTGGACGGCCGGGCGTCGAAGGCAACTGTGCGAACTATTCCGCTCAGGGCGGTCAGGTAGCCCGTCAGCGAAATCATGCTGCCGAGGATGATGAAAAAGAGCGTGACTCCCGGCAGGTGTTTCCCGATACGCATCGCAGGACTCCTTCTTCAAGGCTTCGGGCCGCGCCGGAGCGGACAAAGAGCCCGCCCGTGCTCGGCCGCCGGGCCGGGGCTTTTCGGCCGCCCGAAGACCGCTGCCCGAAAATCGCAATTCTCTCCGCTTGAAGAATGCTAGGGCTGGCTCGCTCTTGCGCGTTTGAAGAAATAATTTCCCGCGCCGATAGTCACGCCCTCATTATTGATGGCCTGGAAGGTGATTAGCTCCCAGCCCTGCGCGCCCAGCTCGTTCATCGTTCTCTCCGAGAGATTGCGCGCGCCCGGAACGTAGACGACCCTGTATTCCCAGGTCGTCTGCCCCGTCCGTTGCTGCCGCTGCGCGTAGCCTGTCCAGCCGACCAGCCCGAAGAGAATCGCCGCCGCGATAATCAACCAGACCCTGCTTCTCATAACATTCCTTACTCCCTTCAGCGGTTTGAAAGCTCAAGAGCTTTGAAGACGGTCTCGCCGTCTAAAAAGTAAAGCCGGAGAAAGCCGCCCGTTTAGAGAGCACGCAGGAGCCGCGGAAATGTTCCCGAAGTATCGTCGCAGCCTGTTTTTGCAGGGCGCGCCGTTATCTGACCTTTCCCATCAGCCTGCGAATCGCCGGATTGAGCAGCGCGAGCGCCACCGTGGCGACGAGCAGCCCGAGCGCGATGAAGCCGTAGAGCTTGACCAGCGTCGAGGGACTGTCGGCCCTGAAGAAGCCCGAGAGATAGCCCGCGAGCTTGCTTCCGAGCGCGGCGGCCAGAAACCAGACGCCCATCATGATGCCGAGCAGCTTGGCTGGCGCGAGCTTCGTCACGGTGCTCAGTCCGACCGGGCTCAGACACATCTCGCCGACGACCTCCAGAAAGTAGAGGCTGATGAGCCAGAGCGGGCTGATCCTGCCGTAGGCGGTCAGCGCCGAGGCCGGAATCATCAGCAGGTATCCGAGCCCGATGAAGAGCAGGCCGAAGGTGAACTTCGCCGGGCTCGACGGCTGGCGCTTGCCCATCCTCAGCCAGAGCATGGAGAAGAGCGGGGCCAGGATGATGACGAAAAAGGCCGTCGAGGATTGCAGCCAGCTGGCGGGGAATTGCCGCCCGGCGAATTCCGTCAGGACCAGGCTCTTGGCGAAGAGATTAAGGCTCGCCCCCTTCTGCTCGTAGGCCCCCCAGAAGAGGATCGTGAAGAGAAAGAGGATGAAGATGGCGGCGACGCGCTTCCACTCTTCGCGCGTCAGGGGTTCTTTGGGAATCACGTCAATCTGTTCGCGCCGCCGCTGAATCCTCTGCCCGACGTGCGCCAGCCTGCGCCCCTGTGCCATGTACATAATCAGCCCGAGAGTCATGCCGACCCCGGCCGCCCCGAAGCCCCAGTGCCAGCTCGTATTCGGATTCATGCCCATCGAAGAGAGGAACGACTTGAAGCCGATGCCCTCGGCCAGGTAGCCGACCACCAGCGGGGCCAGCACCGCGCCGAGGTTGATGCCCATGTAAAAGATCGAGAAGCCGCTGTCGCGTCGCGGGTCGTTCTCGCCGTAAATGCTGCCGACCATCGAGCTGATGTTCGGCTTGAGCATCCCGGTCCCGAGCGCAATCAGGACCAGCCCCGCGTAGAAGAAGGGCAGCGAAGCGAAGACCATCGAGAAATGGCCGCACGCGATGATGACGCCGCCGATGAGCACCGCGAGCCGCGCGCCCAGGATGCGGTCCGCGATCAGCCCGCCGGGCAGGGCCGTCAGGTAAACGGACATCGTGTATGTCCCGTAGATGGAGGTCGCGCGCACGGTGTCGAAGCCGAGCCCTCCCTGCTCGACGGGCGCAACCATGTAGAGCACCAGGATGGCGCGCATCCCGTAATAGCTGAAGCGCTCCCAAAGCTCTGTGAAGAAGAGCGTCGAGAGCCCCTTCGGGTGTCCCCAGAAGCCGGACGTGTCTTCGACCGGCGCGGGCGCGGCGAGCGTCGGAACAGTGATTTCCTTCATAGAGTTATTTGTTCACCAATCTTTAGAGGAGTTGAGACAGCTTAATCTTCGACCGCTGCGGGCCGTTCACGAAAACCGGGACGATGCTTGCGGGCCAGCGCGACGACGACGCCTGCGGCGCTGATGCGCCGCGCCCGCTCGGACCGAGCGCCCTAGCGCCCGCCGCTTTCCGCCTTCAAGCGTTCGATGGCACGCTCCAGCGCCCGGTCGCGGCGCGCACGCAAATCCTGCCTGTCGAGCGTGATCTTTTCGTCGGGCACGACGCCTGCGCCTTCGAGCCGCATTCCGCCCGCCGTCCGATAGTCCATCTCGCTGACATCCAGCTCGCCGCCGTCGGGCAGGATGTGGCGGCGGCGAATGGCCAGCACACAGCCGCAGGTGTTCTGCCCGATGATGGTCGCCAGCCCCGCTTCCTTGAGTGCCGCCGCGAAGATTTCAGCCGCGCTCGAAGTCCGCTCAGAGGTCAGGATGACGAGCGGCGCGCGAAAGCTCTTGATGGCGTCGGGGGCGAGCAGCATGACGGCGCGCGTCTGCGGCTCGAAGCGGATGCGGCCCGCGCGGTCCGTGAACCGCCCGAGGCTCCGGCCGTAGGGCAGGAAAGCCGAAGCTATCTCGGTCATCGCCTCGGCCTCGCCGCCGCCGTTGTTGCGCAGGTCTATGACGAGCCCGCGGACGCCGCCGAGCCTGCGTTCCAGAGCGCGCATGAACTCGACCGCGACCGCCTGCGTAAAGACATCGAACTCGGCCAGGCCGTAATCATGACGGATGCGGCGCACGCGCAGGGTCGGCTCGCGCTCGCGCCACTCGCGCCTGAGCGTCGTTGTCCGCTCCCTTTCATCCGCGCCCGCCCAAACGACTCTGACGGTAGAATCGCGCGGGCCTTCAAAGAGCCTGGACATCGCCTGAAGGCGCGCGGCGGCGCGCGTTGATGCGCCCGTCTGCTCCTGCAAACGGCGCGCGAAGACAGTCCCGGCGGGTTCGCCGTCAATGCTTAAGAGCAGGTCACCGGCGCGCATCCCGGCGCGCTCGGCCGCGGAGCCGGGCTCGACCGCGAAGACTACAGCCTGGCCCCCCACTTCGCGCAGAGAGACGCCGACGCTGATGAAGCGCGGGTGCTGCCAGTCAAACTTTTCGTCGGGCGCATAGACGCGCGTGTGCGCGTCGCGCAGGGCATTAACCATTCTGCGCAGCACGGCGTAGAGTTCGGCCGGACTGTCAGCCTCGGCTGCGAGCGGGCGCAGGGCGGCGCGCTCGGCCTGCCAGTCGAGACCGTTGAAGGTCGGGTCATAGTAACGGTCGCGGATGGTCTGCCAGGCGTCGTCGAAAACGGCGAGCCGTCCTTCGCGCGTCCCGGTAGAAACCACGCTCCCGTCACGAGCGAGCGCGCTCACCGCGTTGAAGGGCCCGGCGGCGGAGGGCCGGAGAGGCGAAAGGAGAAGAGAGAAGGCCAACAGCAGGGCCGTGCCGGGAGGCGCACGACGAGAACGGCAAGGAGCGCACGGCCCCCGCGCCTTTTCACGCTTCGACTTTTTGCCTCTTCCCCTCATTGTTTTTGCGGGCGGCGAAAATTATAACGCAGCAGGACGCGCACGGGGACGGGCGTGCCGCCCCGCAGCGCCGGGCGAAAGTGTAGTTGCCTGACAGTCCTGACGGCTTCCTCGTCAAGCCCGAAGCCGCCCCAGCGGACGACCTCCGCGCGCCTCACCTCGCCCGCCTCGTCGAGTTCGACCTGAACGTCAACCGTCGCCTCGGCTTCGGCGCTGCGGGCCGTCTCAGGATAAGCGGGGCGCAGGCGGCGATAGGGTTGCGGGAGTCGCAGCCCCACGCGCGCAGCCGCTGCCTCGTCCTCCGGGGCATCTTCGACCAGAGGCGCAGGGCTCTCTCTGGCCGCTGCTCGCTCGCGGCCCTCTGCTTCCTCGAACGCCCGCATCAGGGCCGCGTATCGCTTCGCGCGCAGGGGCAGCTCGGCCAGCAACGCTCTCTCCGCCTCTTCCGGCGACGGTGCTTGAAAGCTCGGGCGCTCCCAGCCGAGCAGCCTTCCGGTCCGCGCGCTGACGATGAAGATGGAGGCGTAAGCCTCGTAAAAGACCGGGCCGCCGGACGGCGAGCGGCGCAGCGTCTGGGCGTCGCCCGTGATGAAGAGAGCGCAGCCGATGGCCGCGCCCAGGTCACGCGCTTCCGCGAGCGTCATGTTGAGCGAACCATTGTAGCCGATGCCGCGTGCGGCCGCGCTGCTCTCTTCCCGGTCCATCACCAGGAGGCTCTTGTCTGAAGCAAGCGCGCCGGACAACTGCGCGGTCGCGCGCAGGCCCGTCTGCGTCCCGCCGAGATCGAGCACCGCAACTCTCGTCTGCCGCGCTCCCGTCTGCGCCGCCGCCAGCGATGCCGCCAGCAGGCATATCAGGGGCCAGACGAAGATGCGGAAGCGAGGCTTTCTCAAGATCAAAACTCAAAGGGCCGAAGCTCGATGTTTACTGCGCCAGCAGTGCCGAACAGAGTATCGAAAAGAGTGCTGAAAAGAGTACCGAAAAAAGCGGCTGCTCTCAATCTCCGATTCCGGCGGCCGTGCGCGAGGGCGGCGTGGCCGCGTGATAGAGCGCATAGACGCTCCGCTTGACCTCCGGCGGAAAGCAGACGCGGTTCAGTTGATAACGCCGCAGGCCGCGCACGGCTTCGCTGACTTCGCTAATCTCGCGCATCTGCGGGCGCGCGTAGCCGTCCTCGACGTAGATGCGCGCCTTCGGCTCAGCGCCTTCGGCCGAATAGTAGTTGTAGTAGGGCACGTCGCCCGCGTGGTCCTCTATGAAGTAATACTCGGGCTCGTAACCGGCGCTCTCGACGCTGGCGCGCGCCGCCGCCAGAAAGCTCGCGCGCTCGTCTTCGGGCATGTCCAGGTCAATCGCTTTGAAGAGACGGCGCTGCGTGAAGCGGCGGCTCAAATCGCCGAGCACGGGGTCGGCGCTGCGCGTCCACTGCTTGACGTGAAAGAGCACGTCCGAATCATCCATCTCCAAGTGCTCAGAGAGCGTCAGCGGCTCGCGCCGCAGCACCTTCTCGAAGGCAGTGCCGGGCGCGCACCAGACCTCCCGGCCCGCCTCCAGCAGCTTGAGCGCGCGGCGCAGCACGGAGCGCAGGACGGCTTCGGCCGAGCGCAGCGTCCGGTGAAAATAGACCTGGCGGAACATGTAATAGCGCGCCTGCAAGTATTCCTCGACGGCGTAAAGGCCGCGCGCCGCGACGAAGATGCGGTCGTTCTCCTCGTCAATCTGGAGCGCGTTGATGATCCACTCCAGGTCATAGATGCCGTACTTCGCGCCGGTCATCAGGGAGTCTCGCAGCAGGTAGTCCATCCGGTCCACGTCGAGCTGCGAGGAGACGAGCTGGGCCAGCGCGGCGGGCTGGAACTTGCCTTCGATGATACTGGCGACACGCTGCGGCAGCTCTACGGAGTAGGAGCGCAGCACCTGTCCGATCTCCGTCTCTTCGCTCATGACGGCGCGCACCGTCCATTCCTCGTGATGAAAGCCAAGCACCTTCTCCATCACGTGCGAGAACGAGCCGTGCCCGACATCGTGGAGCAGCGCCGCGGCCCGCGCCGCCGCCCTGTCCTCTTCCGTAATCCTGTACTTCTCGCCGAGCCGGTCGAGGACGCGCGTCATCAGGTGCAGCACGCCGAGGCTGTGTGTGAAGCGCGAGTGCTCCGCGCCCTGGTAGGTGTAGAGCGCCAGGCCGAGCTGCTTGATGCGGCGCAGGCGCTGAAACTCCGGCGCGTCTACCAGCCGGACCATCAGGCGGCCCTCGTCCGTATCTGTGCGCAGACGAATGATGTTATGGACGGGATCGCGATAGATACGTTCCGACACAGGCGCGCTCAATCTTTCTTCAGGGATAGTTTGGCCAACGAGCTTCGGTCAGATTCTACCACGTCTTGAACGACCCGCGCGCCCGGTGTACCTGATAAGCGCGCCAGCCATAACACTGCAAGCGCGCCCGCGATGATGTTGAAAGAGCGCCCGCGATGATGCTGCGCCATGGCTGGATGACGGTGCGCCGGGATGATGAGGACGACGGCGCACAGAGAGCGCACGCGCGGCCCCTCTGCGAGAGCCCGCACAGTGCACGCCTGCCGCGTGAGCCCTGCCGTCATCGCGCGGGCGCTCCTTATACTTTCATCGCGCGGTTGCTACTTCATCGCGCGGGCGCTCCTTACTTTCATCGTGCGGGCGCTCCTTATCGCTTCCCTCAGCCAGGGCCTCGAAAGCCTCTGCCCGCGGTCGCCCCGCGGACGGCACGCCCGGCCCGGATATGGCCTTGATTCAGAGATTTACCGGAGCGAGCGGCTGACCCCGCGGCGCGGACGGCGGCTAATCCAGAGTTCTGATTTATGGATTCTGACCATTTTTTTGGATTTCAAGAGTCGCGCAGGGGGTTCGCGCAGGGGGGCTAAGTCTAAGATTCTCCTGGTCTTACCCTTCTTGAGGGGGCGGGGCATAAGAGTTGCAAAATTGATGCGGCGTGAAATCTGCTTTTCTCCAGTTAAGGTACTAAGATCGCGTTGCTCGGCTCTTTCGGAGGTTGGATTCCCCGCTGAAAAACTGGCCCCGAAGCACCAGCAACCTATTTAGCATGAAAGAAATGGCAAACAAGAAAGGAATAGTGAGCATGAAAATCTCCATGCGAATCCTGACCGTGACGTTGCTGGCAATGTGTCTCTCGCTCTTTACGATGAGCGCGATGGCACAGACCTCAACGACGGGTAATATTGAAGGCACAGTCGTTGACATCAACGGCGCTCCGGTGCCCAATGTGACCGTCACGGTGAGCAGCCCGAACCTGATTCGTCCCCAGTCGGCACAGTCTAATGACGAAGGACATTATAGTATTCTCAATCTCCCTCCCGGACGCTACACCGTGACGGTCGGCGCGACGGGTGGTTTCGGTGAATTCACCCGGTCGGATGTGGAGGTCAATCTCTCCAGAACCTCGACGGTTGAAGTCCGGCTGCAACCGGCCGGCGCGAAGGCTGACGTGACCATCACGGACACCAGCGGCGCAACCGTTGACCCGACCACGACCACGTCTGGAACCAACATCTCGACCGAGCAGTTCTCGAACTTCCCGACGCAGCGCACCGTGCAGGGGCTCTACACCATCGCCCCGACGGTCACGCGCTCAGGTCTGCGTGACGCCTCAGGGCGCGAGCGCGACCCGTCGGTGGCCGGCTCCTCCGGTCCCGAAAACAACTACATTCTCGACGGCGTCAACACGACCGACCCGGCCTTTGGCGGATCGGGCGCGAACCTGCCCTTCGAGTTTGTCCAGGAAGTCGAGATCAAGACCGGCGGCTACGGCGCTGAATACGGCAAGGCCACCGGCGGTATCTTCAACGTCATCACCAAGAGCGGAAGCAACGAGTTTCACGGCGACCTCTTCGGCTATTTTACGGCCAAGAGCTTCGTCCGTCAGGTCAAGAACTTCCCGAACACCGGTTCGGCTGCCAACGGCTTCTCCGAAGCTGACATCGGCGGCGACATCGGCGGCCCCGTCATCAAGAACAGGCTCTGGTTCTTCGGCGCATTCAACCCGCAGAACCGCAAGAACTACTACCTGACGCAGACCTTCCGTCAGGAAGTGAGCAACAAGGTCAAGACGCCGTTCTACGCAGGCAAGCTGACCTGGTCGCTCAACCAGAACAACACTTTGACCGCTTCGACCTTCGGTGATTTCACCAAGATCGAGGGCTTCCTGGCGACGGCTGCGTTGACCAACGTGTCGGGCTTCGGCAACAACACCGATGCTTTCCAGGGCACGCAGGAGACGGGCGGACACAACTACGCTCTGCGCCTGAACTCGACGATCACGCCGACCTGGATTCTCGAAGCCAACTTCGGGCTCCACTTCCAGCGCGCCAACACGCTGCCGCTCGCGACCGGGCTGGCCGCACCCGGCATCACCAACAACTTCGCCGTTTTGAGAAACGGTGCGGTCGTGACCCCGACCCAGTCGGGCGTCTTCACCAATGGCGGCGTCGCCACCGAGCGCAGCGGCGCTTCAACCAACGTCCGCGCCACGTTCCTGGACTATGTCCTGGCTCCGGGCGGAAGCTTGCAGCGCAACTTCGTCAACGGCCCGGGCTTCGGCCTGTTCAGCACCCAGGACCGCAACCGCTATGAAGCGGCGGCCAGGTTGCAGAACATCTACGGCAAGCATACCTTCAAGTATGGCTTCGAGTGGACGCGCAACCTCTATAACATCGCACAGGCTTCTTCGGGTCCGAACCAGACGTTCGGCAACCCGCGCGGCCTGACCTTTGCGACCACGGACAACAACCAGACGCAGGGCTTCCGCGTCACCAACAACTTCACCGTCTGCACCACGCGCGGGACCGCCATCGTCTGCCCGACCGGGACGGGGTTCTTCCTCGCGCAGCAGTTGATCGCAGCCGGCGCAGTGCCGGGCTTCAACACGGCGACGCTGGACGTTATCTCGACGGCCGAGGCGCTCAACAACCCGTTCCTGCTTCGCACCAGCACTCGCGTTCGTGACTTCCAGCTGCACGCTGACACGTACACCAACGTCGAGAGCTTCTACATTCAGGACGACTACAAGCTGAGCAAAGACGTTCAGTTCAACTTCGGCCTGCGCTGGGATTACCAGCAAGCCTACGGCGCTGGCGGCGAGAGCTACCTGAAGCTCAACAACTTCAAGGACAACCTCCAGCCGCGTCTCGGCCTGATCTGGGATTTCACGGGCCGTGGCAAGGGTAAGCTGTTCTTCAACTACGCGCGCTTCCTTGAGACGCCGCTGCCGCTCGACGTTAACGTCCGCGCCGGTAGTGGTGGCACTCAGATTGACAAGAACTTCAATGTTGACAGGCTCAACGCGCCTGCCGGTTCCACGATTGTCCCTGGCATCAGGGCTTCGAGCACGACGGGTGCGGTCAACCTCGGCTCCGAGGCGACTCCGATTGATCCGCACCTCAAGCCGCAGACGGTCAACGAAGCGAGCGCCGGTCTTGAGTACGAGATCGTCAAAGACCTGGCCCTGGGCTTCCGCGGTATCTATCGCGCTCAAGGCTCGGTCATCGAAGACGGTTCGTTCGACGACGGCGATACCTACTTCCTGTTCAATCCGGGCGAGAGCCTGACGGACAGGTTGGCGGAAACCGTTACCGGCACGCGTTTCGGACGCGCCCGTCGCTACTATCGCGCGCTTGAGTTCACGGCGACGAAGCGTTTCACGAACAATTATCAGTTCATCGCTTCCTACGTCTTCTCAAGCCTGATCGGTAACTACGAAGGGCTCTTCCGCAACGACAACGGCCAGAGCGATCCGAACATCACCAGCTTGTTTGACCTCGTCAGCCTGCTGGCCAACAGCTACGGACGTTTGCCCAATGATCGTCCGCACCAGTTCAAGTTCAACGGCAGTTACCGGACGCCTTTCAAGGCAGTTGTCTCGGCTAACTTCTATGCGCAGTCGGGCATGCCGTTCAACCAGTTGATTCCGCACCCGGTCTACGGCAACAACGAAGGCTTCGGCGTGCAGCGCGGAACAGCGATTGTTCCGACCGATGCTCCCGGCGGAATCAAGTCCGGTCAGACTCGTTCGCCTTTCAGCTACAACCTGGACCTGGGCGGCTACTTCCCGATCCAGTTGGGTGAGAATCGCCAGCTGCGCTTCTCGGTTGATTGGTTCAACGTTCTGAACAACCAGCGTGCCGTCACACTGGATCAGACGTTCCTGATTAACAGCGGCGTTTCTGGAGTTCCGCCGATCTCGAACCCGTTCTACGGGACCGGCCTGATCTTCCAGTTCCCGTCATCGCTTAGATTGGGCGCTAAGTTCCAATTCTAGTCTGCTGGTTTTCACGCGCCCGGTCTTCATCGGGCGGGCGCGTGAAGGCTTTATTCTTTGAGGGAGGGGCGCAAATCTTTTGCTCTCCTCCCTCTTCTTTTTGTATTATTCTACTTGCCAGCCAGGCTCTCTCTTTTTTAAATCCCCCGACCCTTGGGCCGTTTTGGGAAAGGAGTCGTCCTTTATGTTTTCCTTCTCCGTTCAATCGTCTCCCGGCATTCGCTGCCTCTCTCTCCTGCGCGCTCTCCTGGCCGTGCCGCTATTGTTCGCCCTTTCGCTCTCGGCGTCTTACGCGCAGGGCGGCGGCGGGGTGGATTCGACAGGGACGGGCGGCAAGCATGTGATTCAGGGGCGCATCTACTTCCCGTCGGGGCAGCGCGCCGACATGGGCACTAAGGTCAAGCTCCAGAATATGAACTCCGGCGAGCTTTTCGTCCTCGCGGATTCAAACGGCACTTTCAGTTTCAGGTCATTATCGCCGGGCTCTTACACGGTGCTAATCGAAGGCGGCGACAAGTATGAGACGGCCAGAGAGACGGTTTTGATAGACGGAGAGGTCTCGAACCCGAGGCTCGGGATCTTCGTCCCGTCCACGCCGCGCGTCTATCAGGTCCAGATTTTTCTCCAGCCGAAGCGGTCGTCCTCCGGCGGGAGCAAGCCCGGGGTGCTTAACGCCGGGCTCGCCAATGTTCCAGAGGCCGCGCGCAGCCTCTATGAGAAGGCGCTCGTCTCGGCGCAAAAGGGCGATAGCAAGAGCGCCGTCGAGCAGTTGCGCGGAGCGCTCAGCCATTACCCGGAATTCGCGCTCGCGCTCAATGAGCTGGGCGTGCAGTATTTGAAGCTCGGCCAGCCGGACAGGGCGGTCGAGTCCCTGCGCGCGGCCCTCAAGCTCAAGCCGGACGAATTCTCGCCGCGTCTTAACTACGCCATCGCGCTGCTGGAGAAAAAGGAGACGGCCGAGGCCGAAGTGCAGTTGCGGCAGGCCCTGAAAAAGAATGAGACTTCGTGGGTGGCCCACATGTATCTGGGCATCGCGCTCATCACCTTGCGCAACTACACGGAGGCCGAAGCGGAATTACGGCGCACGCTGGCCATCGGCGGCGAAAACCTGAGCCTCCCGCACTACTACCTGGGCGGAATCTACTGGCAGAAGCGCGAATATAAGCGGGCCGCCGAGGAACTGGAAAAGTATTTGAACCTGGCTCCGAAGGCTCCCAACGCCGGACAGGTGCGCGCCACCATCAAAGAGCTGCGCAGCAAATAGCCGCAGGGGCATCAGGACGCCGTCAGCATACGCACAAGGGGCGGGGCCGCACGGCCCTCTCGAAGAGACGGGTGGCCTTTGCGAACTCTTACCTCTAAAAGGAGTTAATTGATATGTCTCTGGCAGCCGAACGGGCTTCTGCTCGTCGCCAATCCTTCTTCCGCATCACCTTCTCCGCCCTCCTCCTTCTCTCTTCCTGCCTGGCAGTCTTCGCACAGGGCGTCGGCAGCTCGCGCGGGCTTCCCAGCTCGGCCGGCAGCATCAATAGCATTCAGGGCCACATCTATTTTCCGGCTACTCCGCAGGAAGGCACGCGCGTCAAGGTCACGCTCTCAAGCACGGATATGATGAATCAGAGCGCGGTCGCGGACGAGGACGGGACGTTTCGGTTCAACGGCCTGCCCGCCGGTCACTACACCCTCACGGTTGACGCGGGCAGGGAGTTTGACCAGGCGGTCGAGCCGGTCGCGATTGACAGGGAAGCGAGCGGCGGCGGGCGCACCATGCAGGTCATCATCAACCTTAAGTTGAAGGGCACGGCCGATGCCTTTGCCAAAATCCCGAAGGCGGCGCGAGACCTCTACGCCAAGGGGATGGAGGCGGCCTCGAAGGGTGACAGTAAGAAGGCCGCCGAGCAGCTCGGCAGCGCCGTCAGCCTCTACCCGTCGTTCCCGCAGGCTCTCAGCGAGCTTGGCGTGCAGTACCTGAAACTGGGCCAGGCGGATAAGGCCGCCGAATCGCTGGAAGCCGCGCTGAAGATAGCGCCCGGCGATCTCAACGCGCGCCTGGCCTACGGCATCGCGCTGCTGAACCTCAAGAAGTTCGACGAAGCCGAGACGCAGCTGCGAGAGGTGCTGAAGAAGAACGATGCCATGCCGACCGGCCACATGTATCTGGGTATCACGCTGATGAACCTGAAAAAGCTGGACGAAGCGGAGACCGAGCTGCGCCGCGCCGTCAGCATGAAGAGCAATGAAGTGGGCATCGCGCACCGTTACCTGGGCGGGATTTACTGGGGCAAGCGCGACTACAAACAGGCCGCCGACGAGTTGGAGACATACCTCAGGCTCTTTCCCAAAGCGGCCGATGCCGAGCGCACGCGCGCCGCCATCAAGGACCTGCGCAGCAAGCAGTAGCCGCCGCCCTTCTCCGAAGAGCTCAGACTTTAGAGGCCGCTTTCACCCTGACAGGATGAAAGCGGCCTCCTCATTTTTTATCCAGAGATGTTGTCGGGCAGACGGCCCGGAGAGAGCATCGGTTAAGAGAGCCCCGGCTAGATGTTGAACTCAAGGAGGTGGCCCATCTTCTCCTTCTTCGTGCGCATGTAATGCTCCGCCGATTGCGGCGGCTCGACCTCGATAGAGACACGCTCGACGACCTGAAGGCCCGCCTCTTCGAGTGCGCGAATCTTCAAAGGATTGTTCGAGAGCACGCGTACCTTACAGAGCCCGAGGCTAAAGAGCACTTCGGCGCATTGCCTGTACTCGCGTAAATCCACGGCCAGCCCGAGCCGCTCGTTGGCTTCGACCGTGTCCGCGCCCTCGTCCTGCAAAGCGTAGGCCCGAATCTTGTTGATGATGCCGATGCCGCGCCCCTCCTGCTGCTGGTAGACGATAGCGCCGCGCCCCTCCTGTTCGATCATCTCCATCGCGCGGTGAAGCTGGCGTCCGCAATCACACTTGACGGAGCCGAAGACATCGCCCGTCAGGCATTGCGAATGGATACGCACGAGCGTCGGAATCTCCGGTCGCAGCTCGCCCTTGTAGAGGACGACGAACTCTTCGCCGCTGTTGCGTGAGCGGTAGCCCGCGATGCGGAATTCGCCGATCTCGGTCGGAAGGCGTGCTTCGGCCGCGCGCTCGACCGTCAGCGTCTGCGAAGCCCATGGGCAGGCGACAGCTCCTTCTTCTTCCTTCACTTCAGTAATCCTCAAAAAACGTGGCCTTTCCGCCTTGTCCTGCAAACAGTGACCGGCCCGCCCGCGGCCGTCGCAAACATCAGGAGAGAGCAATTATAAGCCCCGGCCTCTGCTCCAGACAATCATCTGCTGCATGACAATCATACCAGCATTGACGTTTGCCCGCCATCAGGAGAAACAAGGGCCCGCTAACGCGCCGCCTAAAGATTATTGCCGCCCGGCCCCGGGCACGCTAAGATGAGCGCACACGAAGGGGAACGGGCACTCCGGTTGCGATGCGGCTCCGACAGGCCGCCCTGCGAGCCGCTTTGAGCAGCGACACGGAGCGCGAATTGAAATCCCCTGCCATCGTCCAAGCAGGCAACTTTGAGCCAACATTCGAATGACGAATCGGTCTTAATTCCGCACGGCACGCGCGAACGTCGCCCGGCCCTGGTCTTCATGCGCGGAGAGCTGCTGGCCGTCCCCATCCCGCTCGAACGCGATGAAGTAATCCTCGGCCGCGCCCTCGAAGCCGACGTGCGCGTCAACGATGCGCGCGCCTCTCGCCTGCACGCGCGAATCAATACGGAGCACGACGCCGAATCCGGCGAGACGCGCTATCGCATCACAGACCTCGGCTCGACCAACGGCACGCTGGTCAACGGCCAGCTCATCACGGACGTTCTCTTGCAGGACGGCGACAAGGTGCTCATCGGCGAGCACCTGCTACGCTTCGACATGCTCGACGAGATAGACCGCGAGTTTCAGCAGCAGATTCATCGCCTGCTCGTGCACGACGAGCTGACCGGGCTGCTGACCAGCAAGTCCTTCTTCTCGGAGCTGCGCCGCGAAGCCTCGCGCTCGGAATTCGAGGCGCGGCCCTTCTGTGTGCTGATGATGGACATAGACCACTTCAAAGAGGTCAACGACACCTATGGCCACCTCGTCGGCAACCAGACGCTCGAAGAGATCGGCGGCGTCATCATGCGCTCGCTGCGCGCGGGCGACGTGGCGGCGCGTTTCGGCGGCGAGGAGTTCGCGGCCTTCCTGCTCGATGCGCAGTACGCACAGGGCATCGTCGCCGCCGAGCGCGTCCGCGCAGGTGTCGAAGAGCACGCTTTCCCGGCGACGCGCCGCGGCGCGCCCGGCGGCGAGCAAACCCATCACATCACGATCAGCATCGGCGTGGCCTCATTTCCAGACGACGCCCACGACACCCTCGAACTGGTCGAGCTGGCGGATTCCGCGCTCTACCGCGCCAAGCGCAATGGGCGCAACCGAGTCTGCGCCTATCGCCCCTCCGTGGCCGAAACGGAAGACGAGAAACCGCTCCCTCCGCGCACGGAATGAGAATCTCGCGTCTCCGCGCATGGAATGAGAATCCTGCCGCGCCAGCGATGCCCGTGGGCCGGAAGCGCCCGCAAGACCGCCTCCCTCCGTTGAAAGAGGGCGCAGGAGACCTGGCCACGCCCGCTTAGAAGACCTGGCGCTGTGCGCTTCTTCGCTCCGGTCCTTACGCGCCGCCGCTTCTGTCTCTGAAGTCTTCCCGGCAAATTCTCTGCAAACGAATTCCCGCAACCGGGAGCTGGCCGGAGCGTGTAAGTGTCTGGCAGCGCGAGTGCGGGCAGCGCGCACCTTTTTGGGCGGTTGCGCCTGTTTAGGGCACGCGTGTATGCTTTCAGAGTGCGGTGGAGTTGTTATTTGCCCCTGTCGTAATCAATTGGACGGTAATCTTTCTAGTGAGCGCCAGCCTCAATCTCGCCAGCCAGCCTTTTCGTAATCGTGCCCTGCCGTGGACGATCACGGGCATCATCACGCTCGTCTCGCTCGTCTCGCTCTTCCTGCTCATCAGCCAGAGCCGCGAGACCGGCAGGCGGGCCGACGTGGCCGAGCGCGAGGTCCAGAGCCTGCGCGAGCAGCGCTCCGCGCTGACGCAAAAGGCCGAGGAGGTCAAACAGGCCCTGACGCCCGAGCAGTATCAAACCCTCCAGGCCGCGCAAACCCTGGTCGAGCGCAAACGCTTCTCCTGGGCGCGCCTCTTCGCGGACCTCGAAGCAGCCCTCCCCTCCAGCGTCCGCGTGACGCGCATCAAGGTGCGCGACGTGGCCCGGCGCGGCGGGCGGATGGTCGCAGATTTGGAGCTGGCAGTGATTAGCCGTAACCCTGCCGATGTCCCGGAAATGATCGCCGAGATGGACCGCGCGGGCATCTTTCAGGCCCAACTGGCGGCGCAGAACCTACGGAAAGGGACCGGCGAATCCGGCACGGAATCCACCTTGCAGGTTCTCTATCAACCGCGCGCGGGCTCACCGACCAACGCCAGCGCCAACAATAACAGCATCGCGGCAGCGACGGCTGCTGCGGCTAACGGGGAAGCTCGATGAGCGACGATCAGAGGGCGGAAAAGAGGATTGAGCCCGCACCGGCAGCGCCTGTGCCTGCCGATGCTGCGCGACCCGCCACGGGGCGCGTGCAGTTGCGCTCGCGCGTCGAGAAACTGCGCCAGTCGCGCAAGCGAAGCGTGATGGGTGTGGCCGAGTTGGCGGGCCTGGCGGGCAGCGTCATCCTCCTGCTCATCGTCATCTTCACCTATTTCTACTTCTACAAGGCGGCCGAGGCGCGGCTGGCCAGGGCACAGATCGAGCGCAACGAGCTTCAGCGACAGTTGAACACTCTACAGGAAGGCGTCAAGCTCAACACGAGCACGGAGGCCACCGTCAGCGAGATTAACGCGAGCCTCCAGCGGTTCGAGGAAGAACACCTGCAAGGGTCGAGCGAAGGCCGCCTGATTCTCTACAACGTGCTCAACCGCTTGATTCGCAGTAACAACCTGCTCAACACGGCGGGCCCTACTTATACTTATCTGGAAGCCGGAGCGGGGCAGGCTGCCGCGTCAAGAGTGGGAAGCGCCAAGTGGCAGAGCCTCTATCCGGGCATCGGCGTCAGCGTTACGGTCGAAGGCCAGTACGCGAACCTGCGCCACTTCGTCCGCGACATCGAGGCGAGCGAGCAGTTCATCGTCATTAATGCCGTCGAGCTTGAGAAGGCGACCGAGGCGGACAATTCCGGCGCGGCTCCGGGCGGCGGCGCGCGCTCCACGCTCGTCAGCCTTCGCCTTGACCTGGCGGCCTACTTCCGGCGCGCTGAAAGTGTCCAGGCGGATGGCCCTGTGAATGAGACTCGGTGACCGTCGGCCAGGAAATCTTATGGCAATAGGACAAAGCAAGCCGAAGGCGGAACGCAACAAGCTGATGCTGGCCATCGCGCTCGGCACGCTCGCGATCATCTCCCTCTGGTACATGCTCTTCAGCTCTTCGCCCAACACGAACACGCCGAAGGGCAACTCCAACCGGAAGTCCGCCAACACCGCGCCCACGCCGTCGAATTCCAATGGGCAGAATCTGCTCGTCAAGGGCGGGCAGGACGCCCCGTACCTCGGCCCGGTTGATTATCCGGAGAGACCTGCGGCCGTACCCGAGGCCGGACGAAATATCTTCGCCTTCTACGTGCCGCCCGCGCCGAAGGCGGCTGCGCCCGCTGCGAGCGCGGTTCCGCAAATAAGTCCGACGCCGACGCCCAAGCCGCCCAACCTGGTCCTGGCTTCCGTCTCGCCCGTCAACGTCTACGCGCGCACGGGTGACTTCACGCTGGACATCACGGGCGACAAGTTCACGTCTGCCGTCCGCATCTATGTCGGCGATGCCGAGCTGCCGACACGCTTCATCAGCGCGCAGCAGCTCTCGGCCACCGTGCCCGCTTCCCTGATCTCTTTTGAGGGCCCGCGCCAGGTCAGCGTCCGCTCGCGCGACGGACAGTTTTTCTCAAACGCCGCCACGCTCAACGTCATGCCCGCGCCGACGCCCAATTATACTTACGTCGGAATCCTCAGCCGGAGGGGCTCCAACGACACGGCCATTCTTAAAGATAAGGGCGGCAAAGACCTGCTCAACGTCCAGCGCGGGGACATCCTCGGCGGCCGCTTCCGCGTGACCAGTATCTCAATCCGCGAAGTGGCGCTGATAGACACGAGCCTGCGAATCAAACACACACTGCCCTTGACCGGCGACAATTCAGCGCCCGGCGCTCCGGGCCAACAGCGGTATCCGCCGCCGCCTCCGCCCCAGGGAGGGGATGATGAAGACGGTGAACCCTAATCCTGACACAAAGAAGGCGTGCTCGCAGCACCCTGCTTCAGCTGGCGCGCGGAGTCTCTCGCGGCGGCAGGGCGAAGAGGGCTATACGCTCATCGCGCTGCTCGCCTTGATGACCATCATGGCGGTCCTGATGACGGCTGCCGCACCGAGCATCCGCCAGCAGGCACAGCGCTCGCGCGAGGCGGAAGCCATCTGGCGCGGCGAACAGATCGCCGAAGCGATACGTCTTTTCGCCCAGGCTCACCAGGGCAACCTGCCGACCTCTATGGACCAGCTGCTTGAGGGCAATCCGGTCGGCACGAAGAAGGTGCAAATCCTCCGGCCCTCGGCGGCGCGCGATCCGCTTTCGACTTCCGGCGAGTGGAAACCAGTCAGGCCGAATGATGCGGCGCTGGTCAGATTTCAAGTCGCGGTGACGGTCTACGCTGGCGGGAAGACACCGCCGACCCGCGACCCCGCCCTCCAGAGATACCAGGTGCAGCTCGGCGGCGCGGCGCTCGACACAGGGTTGAAGGACAGAGCAGCGGGCGGCGAAGACGACTCCGCAAACATGTCCGGCCCCTTCATCGGCGTCACCAGCCGGAGCCGTCGTAACTCCATCATCACTTATTACGGCATCGAACGTCATGACCAATGGGTCTTCACACCGCTCTTCCGCTAAGACCGTCAGGCTCTTTGCTCCTCACTCCCGGACCGCAGTGGAACTCTCTTCAACTAAAGCAGAACACTCTCTTCAACTGAAGCGGAATTACGGGCGACACTCGCGCTCTCGATCATCCGGCAGAGGAAGGCTCGGCGGCTCTCAACGAGTAGTGCATTCATCATCATGATGATGAATGCGCGACGACGAATGCGAGTTGAAGAAGATTTTTATCGGCGAATGGAACAAAAAAGTTCTCGATTCAAGTAATACTTATTGACATCTGCTCACTTTACGTTTATATACCAACATGTTGTGCGCCGCTTACTCTAGGCCACAAGAAGAAGATTGACACAGTATCTTGTGGTTTAACTACAAACTGAAAAGGAGCAGCAACAACCTATGGCAACTAAAAAGGGTGGAAGCAAAGGCGGTTCAAAGGGTGGTTCAAAGGGCGGCGGCGGCTCGTAGGGCGGCGGCGGCTCGAAGGGTGGTTCAAAGGGCGGCTCGAAGGGCGGCGGCGGCTCGAAGGGTGGCTCCAAGGGCGGCTCCAAGGGCGGCTCGAAGGGCGGCTCCAAGGGCGGCTCGAAGGGCAGGTAGTTCTACCGCTCACGGCACGGAAACAGCAACCTTCCATAGGCGCACGCAAAACTCTGTGGCCCTTGTGGCCCTTAACAAGGAACGGCGAAGGCTTCAACGAAGCACGCCGTTCCTTACTTTTTCTTGCACGGCGTTGCTCCTCTTCGCTATGCTCACAAGATGAGAGGCTCGGGCCCGCGCTGCGCGCGCTTTGAGCGCAGTTACCCGAAACCGCAACCCGGAGGTGGAGCGAAAGTGCGAGAAGCGGAAGAAAGACCCTGGGGTCGTTACGAAGTGCTCGAAGAGAGCGCCGGTTATAAGGTCAAGAGGCTCGAAGTCAAGCCGGGCGCGCGTCTCAGCCTGCAACGCCATTCGCGGCGCGGCGAGCACTGGGTGGTCGTCAAGGGCATAGCCGATGTCGTTTGCGGCGAGCGCGAGCTGCGTCTCAATGAAGGCGAACACATACACATCCCGCCCGAGACCAACCATCGCCTCGGCAACAGCACGCAGGAACCGCTCGCGCTCATCGAAGTGCAGCTCGGCGATTATCTCGGCGAAGACGACATCGTGCGGCTCGAAGACGATTATCAAAGGCACGACAGGTAGCCGGGCGAGGCGTTCCGCGCCAAAGCCTTCTGCCTCTTTGGCCTTTCACCTGCCAGGCTCCTTTTATGATTCGCGTCGCGCTGGTCGAGCCGGAAATACCTCCGAACACGGGTAATATCGCGCGCCTCTGTGCGGCGACGCGCGTGCCGCTGCACATCGTCGGCGTGACCGGCTTTCGGCTCGACGAGAGGGCGGTCAGGCGCGCCGGTTTAGACTACTGGCCGGAGGTCATGTTGGAGCGCCACCGCGACCTGGACGCGCTCTCCGAAGCACTGCCTGGCGCGAGATTCCTCTATCTGACGACGAAGGCCGAGCGGGCCTATACGCAGTGGGAGTTCGGGACGAATGACTGTCTCGTCTTCGGCCGCGAGACGCGGGGGCTGCCCGAAGAGCTGTTGCGCGCCAACCCGGAAAGGTGTCTGACCATTCCGATGCTCAACCCGAAGGTTCGCAGTCTCAATCTGGCCACGTCGGTCGCCATCGTCCTCTACGAAGCCTTGCGCCAGACCGAAGCCTTCAAACCAAAAGACAGATAACCGAAAGTCAGAAGGCGGAGACCGCGCGCTGCTTTTCGAGACGGGCCTTCCTGTCTCTAGTTCGCTGCCGCCCTGCGTGCGAAAGCGTCCCCGGCGTCGTTCTCTTCGTTCCGCCTCCGCTCTCGCGGCGGGAATAATCCGAGGACACGTGGTAGAATAATCGTTTTCGTATCGTGCGAATTTACGCGCGGTTTAGACCTGTGCAGAGGGATTATGACTGAAGAGAGAAAAGAGATACGTAATATAGCCATCATCGCCCACGTCGATCATGGCAAGACGACGCTGGTTGATGCGATGCTCCGGCAGGCGGGCACGTTTCGTGATAACGAGCACGTGATTGACCGCGTGATGGACTCGATGGATTTAGAGCGCGAGCGCGGCATCACCATCATGGCCAAGAATACGGCCGTGCGTTACGGCGATGTCAAGATCAATATCGTTGACACGCCGGGGCACGCCGATTTCGGCGGTGAGGTCGAGCGCGTCCTGAAGATGGTGGACGGCGTGATGCTGCTCGTTGATGCGGCCGAAGGGTGTCTGCCGCAGACGCGCTTCGTCCTGCGTAAAGCCCTCGAAGCAAGGCTTCCGACCATCGCCGTCGTCAACAAGATTGACAGGCACGATGCGCGCCCGGCCGAAGTCGTGGATGAAATCTACGAGCTGTTTCTGGACCTGGACGCGACCGATGAGCAGATAGAGTTTCCGATTCTCTATGCCATTTCGCGTGACGGCATCGCCAAGAAAGAGCTGACGGATGATTCGCGTAACCTGCGCCCGTTATTCGATCAGATAGTGGAGACCATCCCGGCTCCCGGTGCGCTGCGCGATGATTCGTTGCAGCTGCTGGTGGCGAATCTGGACTACGACGCTTACGTCGGGCGGCTGGCCATCGGGCGTATCTTTTCGGGTGAGATAGCGGTCGGCGAGCAGGTCGCCATCGTCAAGCGCGACGGCTCTCTACAGAAGATGCGCGTCTCACAGCTCTACGTCTTCGAGGGGCTCAAGCGCGAGCCGGTCGAGCGCGCGCGCGTCGGCGACATCGTCGCGCTGGCCGGGATGGAAGGCATAGAGATCGGCGAGACCATCACGAGCGCGCTCAACCCGCAGGCGCTGCCCGTCATCGCCGTTGACGAGCCGACCATCTCGATGATTTTCAGCGTCAACAACTCGCCCTTCGCGGGCCGCGAGGGCAAGTACGTCACGTCGCGCCAGATTAAGGAGCGCCTGGACAGGGAGATTCTGGGCAACGTCGCCATCAGGGTCGAAGACACCGGTTCTCCCGAGCAGTTCAAGGTTTCGGGGCGCGGCGAATTGCAGCTCGCCATCCTGATCGAGATGATGCGGCGCGAGGGCTACGAGCTTCAGGTCTCCAAGCCGGAAGTGATTACGCGCAAGGTTGACGGCGTTTTGATGGAGCCGATGGAGCAGGTCGTCGTTGACTGTCCAGATGAGTTTATCGGCGTCGTGACGGAAGCGATGGGGCGTCGTAAAGGGCAGATGACGAAGATGGTCAATCACGGGACGGGGCGCGTGCGGCTCGAATTTGAAGCGCCGTCGCGCGGCCTGATCGGCTTTCGCAACGAGTTCCTGACCGAGACGAAGGGGACGGGCCTGCTCAACACGCTCTTCCTGCGCTGGGGGGCCTGGATGGGCGAGATGCGCGGGCGCTCGACCGGCTCGCTCGTCGCCGACCGGATGGGCGAGACGACCACTTACGCGCTCTTTAATCTACAGGAGCGCGGGTCGCTCTTCGCGCGGCCGGGGACGAAGGTTTACGAGGGCATGGTCATCGGCGAAAACGCGCGGGCCGTTGATCTGGACGTTAATGCGATCAAGGAGAAGAAGCTGACGAACATGCGCGCCGCCAGCGCTGACGAAGCGATGCGCCTCGTGCCGGTCAAAGAACTCTCGCTCGAACAGGCGCTCGAATTCATCGCCGACGACGAGCTGGTCGAAGTGACGCCGCAGACCATTCGCCTGCGCAAGCGCGTGCTGCGCGCCAACGAGCGGCCGAAGCGCAAAGAGTCCTGACGCGGGCGGGGACTCAAAGGGATGCGTCTAGACCAAGAAGAGCAACTCGCTGTGTTGCTGTCGGACGCGGAGATGGAACGGGAGAGCCTCTGCCCTCTTTCGACGCGTCCAAAGCCTTTTAGTCAGCAGCCTTTTAGTCATCCTCCGCGTCCTCGTCATCATCTTCCTTTGCCGGGTCATAAACTTCATAGCCGGTCGCGTCGTCGTAATAGTAGCTCCCCGGCTTGACCCCGCTTTCATCGCGCGACGGCTCGTCCTCTTCCGTTGTATCATCTTTCCGTTCGTCCATTTCGCTCTCCCCCAGAAGATTTCCGTATGTGCCGTTTCATCACTTATTCGGGTGTGCCGTTGCTGTTGGCCGATCTTCTCTATCGCCCGGCCAATTCTCTCATCATGCAGAGCCATCATGCGCGCGAGAGGGCCGAGCCTTTGAACGGCGACGGGTTTGGCGTCGGCTGGTACGCGCCAGAGATTGACCCGACGCCCTGCGTGCAGCACTCCGTGACGCCCGCCTGGTCAAATCGCAACCTGCAAAATCTGGCGCTCAAGATGCGCGCCGCCTCTCTCTTTGCGCATGTGCGCGCCGCGTCTCCCGGCATGATCGTGGACGAAGCGAACGTCCACCCGTTCAGCTACGACCGCTTCATGTGGATGCACAACGGCGTCTCCGCGGGCTTTCACCAGATCAGGAGGCGTTTGCGCGACGGGCTCAAGGACGAATTCTATAACATGATTCAGGGCACGACGGACTCCGAGCACGCCTTCGCGCTCTTTCTCAATAACCTGCGCACTCCCTTCGGCGAGACGAGCGCAGGGGAGATGCGCCGCGCGTTGATAGAGACCATCGCGCGCCTGAACCAGTTGACGCGGGAAGCCGACATCACGGACCCGTCTTTCTATAACTTCGCCGTCACGGACGGGCAGTCCACGGTCGTCTCGCGCTATTGTTCGGGCGCGGGCGTGGCCGGGGCTTCGCTCCATTATTCGCGCGGCACTCATTTCGAGTGTCTGCCGGACGGACTCTGCGACATGCATCCGGTCGAAGGGGATCGCCCGGCGGCATCCGTCATCGTCGCCAGCGAGCGCCTGACCGACGACCCCGCAGACTGGACCGCCGTGCCCGATAATCACACGATCACTGTGCTGGCCGATTCACAGGTTCAAATAGAGCGGATAAATTTATAGCGACATTCTCGTCCGGGGTTTTCAACATGAGGCAATATCCATCATTCGGATTCTCCACTCCCGCGCAGACGATAGGTCAACACATCTTCCTGCTCCTGCTCTTCGTCCTCATCTCGACGTGCGAGGCGAGCGCGGCCGCGCCCGGCTGGACCACAAAGCTCGACGGCACTGTCCGCTTTTATCAAACGACGGAGCTTGGCGTGCTCGTCGTCGGGACCGAGAAGTCGTTCTACGCCATTGACGGCGAGACGGGCGAGGTCATGTGGCGTCGCAAGAACGTCCGGCTCGACGGGACGGATGTCGCGCCCGTTCCCGGCACGGACCTCGTCCTGCTCAGCTTCGAGAAGGGCGACCGCACGCGTGTCGAAGCCGCGGACCTCCTGACGGGCGATGCTCTCTGGCAGAGCGACAAGGTGCGCGGCGCAGTGATGCAGATGGCCGTTGACACGAACGCCAACCTGCTGGCCGCCGTCTTCGTCAAAGACATCAAGGGCCGCGCCCGCGAAGGCTTCAAGCGGCATCCGGTCGTGCACGTTTTCGACCTCGCAACCGGCGACGAGCTTTGGAAGTATGAGATCGAGAGCGAGGTCGAGCTGATGCCGCTTCGCTGGAGCAGCGACGGGGATGCCGAGACCGAATATGCGCTCGACAATTATCACCCGCCGATGTTTCTGGACGACAGGCTGTACCTCTTCTACGAGGGCGTCACTTCGATGGATGCGCGCAGCGGCCAGGAACGCCTCCGCGAGCGTTTTCGCGTCAACGAAGAGGGGCTCGCACTGACAGAGGCCGACCCGGTCTATGACGAGCAGCTCATCTACACTTCGGGGCGCGGCCGTGTGCGCGCCGTCTCGCGCTTGAGCGGCAAGGAGGTCTGGGAGGCGAAAGACTTGGGCTTGACGCCGGAACTCGTGCTCTCCGAAAACGGCGTGCTTTACGTCAGAACGGGCGGCCAGTTCACACGGCTGCGCGACGGCGAGACGGTCGAGCGCGGCCCTTACGGCGTCAGCGCCATTGATGCCCGGACCGGAAAAACGCTCTGGCGCTACAAGGGGGCGGACCGCGGCATCACCAATATCACGCTGCCCGATGCCGCCACTGTCGCCATCGCCGACCGCGACGACCTGCTCTTCCTTGACGCCGCGAGCGGCAAGCGTCGCGCCAGGAGTTCGCACCGGATAGAGGACGCCGCGTTCGTCCTGGTCAACGAGCGCAGGCAGGCCGTGGTCGGCGGGCGCAACGAGCTGGCGGCCTTCGATTTGACGAGCGGCAGGAGCATCTGGCGCGCGCGGCATAACCCGCCCGGACGCGGCTTCCTGCGCACGGTCGCGGTCATCGCCGCCCGCGCCGCCTCGCTCTACTTCCGCTACGGCAGCGCCGCCACGACCGCCTTTCGCGGCGTCCAACTGGCCCGCGCCGCCAGCAGCAGCCTGCGCTGGTCTGGCCTCGCCGCCCGCGTCTCGATGCCGAACCTGACGAGCCTCGCCACCAGCAGCGCGCGCGATTATGTGACGAGGCGGTTTGCTCCCTTCGGCGTTGCGGCGCGCGCCCGCCAGCTTTCGTCCGCACGCGTGCCTCGCGTGCCGCGTCCTGCACCGCCCTCTAATAAGGAGATCGAAGAGCGTTTACTGGACCGCCTGGACCCGGCCAGCCAGCTGGATAAGCTCGCGCGCTTCTTCTGGCGTCGTGAGCGCCTGGCCGTCCTGCGCGGGATGTGGATGTATTTCTACACGGACCTCGAAGGGCGCGGCGGTAACGGCCTGGCCGGGGTCAACATCAATACGGGGCAGACGGAGCGCGCTCTGCGTTTGAGCGACCCGGACGAGCGTTTCATCGCGGACGAGACGACCGGCTTGCTCTATGTCTCGAAGGACAACCGCCTGCTGGCTTATCAGATCAACGGCGGTTGACGCCGTCGCCTAGGCAGGGTCGGATAAGCGCCGTTTGAGCATTGCGAATCAAGCTGCCAAAACTCTATCCAGTCACGGACGCGCGGCTCTCCGGCCTCTCGCACGCGGAGCAGGTCGAGCGCCTGGGTGCGGGCGGGGCCACGCTGGTTCAACTGCGCGAGAAGCATCTTTCGCCGCGCGACTTTTACACAGAGGCGGCAGAGGCCCTGCGTGTCGCTCGTGCGCGCGGCATCTCTCTCATCATCAACGACCGCGTTGACATAGCCCTCGCGCTCGGGGCTGACGGCGTGCATCTCGGACAGGACGACCTTGCGCCCGATGCCGCCCGCAGTCTCCTCGGCGAGCGTGCCATCATCGGCCGCTCGACGCACACGGTCGAACAGGCGCTGGAAGCCTCGCGGCTGCCAATCGATTATTTAGCCATCGGACCTATCTTTCCCACCTCTTCAAAGGAGAATCCTGACCGGGTCGTCGGCCTGGACGGCCTGCGGCGTGTCCGCCAGGCGACCGGCAAGATACCGCTCGTCGCCATCGGCGGCATCAACGCTGAGAGTGCCCCGGAAGTGCTCGCCGCCGGGGCAGACTCAGTCGCCGTTATCAGCTTATTGCTGGCCGTACCGGCCGAGATTGAAGAGCGCACGAGGCAAATCCTGGCCAGCCTTTAGCCCGTAAACCCCGAAATTCGCCCGAAAAACGCGGGTGGCAACACTTTTTACTTGCGTTTGCTCGTGTTATACGCGACAATCGGGAGGTCGTTTGAGGCGGCGCAAGTTGCCGCATCTCTTCGGGAGCCTTTCGGGTATTTTCAGTTAACTCGCCCTGCACAGAACCTGTCCTGCTTGCTTCACCAACGGAGTGCCATCCAGCATGAGCTTCTTTGATCTGCCGCCCATTATCGAGCGAATGCTGCTCGTGTCCGACAAAATCAGCGACTTGAACTTCTCCGTGGGCCAGCCGCCGCAGGTCGAGATCAACGGCAAGCTGACGCCCGTGCAGCCGCTCGGCCTGCAAAAGCTGATGCCGTACCAGACCGAGGTCATCGCCATGACGCTGATGCACGGCAACCCGGAGGCCGCCGACCGCCTGGCGCACACGGGCACGGCGGACCTCAGCTACAGCCTGCCCTCGCGCACCCGTTTTCGCGTCAACATTTTTCAGCAGCGCGGCTCATACTCCATCGTCATGCGCGTCATCCCGACCGAGATACCGACCGTAAGTTCGCTCAGCCTGCCAAAGCAACTGGGCGAGATAGCCGAGCTGCGCAACGGCATCGTCCTCCTGACGGGACCGACCGGCAGCGGCAAAAGCTCGACGCTGGCCGCCATCATAGACATCATCAACCAGACGAAGCATTACCACATCGTCACCATCGAAGACCCGATAGAATTCCTCCACAGCCATAAAAATTCGACCATCAACCAGCGCGAGGTCGGCTCCGACACGAAGGATTTTCCTTCGGCCCTGCGCGCCGCGCTGCGCCAGGCCCCGAAGGTCATTCTCATCGGCGAGATGCGCGACTTCGAGACGACCGAGATTGCGCTCGAAGCCGCCGAGACGGGCCACCTCGTGCTCTCGACGCTGCACACGATCGACGCCTCTAAGTCCATTGACCGCATCATCGGCCTCTATCCGAAGAACGAGGAGAAGGTGATTAGAACGCGGCTGGCCCAGACGTTTCGCTACATCGTTTCGCAGCGCCTGATCCCGCGCGCCGACGGCCGCGGGCGCATTGCGGCGGTCGAAGTGCTCAAGTCCAGCCCGCGCACGCGCGAGTATATAGAAGAGGGCGAATCCGAGGGCAAGTCGCTGCTCGACGCGATGCGCGACGGAAAGCTCGACGGGATGCAGGATTTCGACACCGTCATCAAGGAGATGATCCAGCGCAAGGTAATATCGCTCGAAGACGGCCTCGCGTTTGCGACGAACCAGAACAACCTGCTGCTGGCACTCAAGGGTCTGTCGTCTTCCGAAGACTACATGCGCGAGGGCGACCGCTCGCCCGTCGGCGCTTTCCAGGATTACGGCTCAATGCTCAGCGCCATCGAGTAAGACGCCTGGCTCCGATTCTGCAAACCGTCACGGAGCGCGCGCTGCCAGGGTGGCGCTTCAAACTCTCTCTTAACCGGACGCACACGCCCATGATTGTTATCTGTTCCCAATGCACGACGCGCCTTCAGCTCGACGATGCGAAGATTCCTTCGCGCCCTTTTACAGTGCGCTGCCCGAAGTGCCAGAGCATTATTAACGGCCAGCCGCCGCAGGTAAGTAATAACGAACAGAGCGCGCTGGCGCTCGGCGAGACGCCCGCGCTCGGCAATTCCAGGTACAGGCAGGCGATGCCCGCTCCGGCCTTCAAATCCGAGGACGAGGCCGCAGACCGGGCGGACGCGCAAGCTCAGCCCGCGAGCGTCTCTGCGTCAGAGCCCGGCGACCTGGCCCGCATGCTCGTCGAATTGTTGCAGAAGGGCGTGCCCGTGGGCGAGAAGCAGACGGTCCGCGCCGGAAGGCTCGCCTGGGAGCGCCGCCGCGTGCTCATCTGCGTCGCCCCCGCACGCCGCGAGACGATTGCGCGCCTCCTGGTAGACGAGGATTACCAGGTCTACGTCGCGGAAGACACTTCGCAGGCCATCGAGCGGATGCGCGAAGAGCAGATGGACATCATCATTCTCGAAACGGAGTTTGACCCGGTCGAGCAGGGCGCGGCCTTCGTCACCAGCGAGATCAACACGCTGCGTCCGGCCAAGCGCCGTCGCCTCCTCTTCGTTCATCTCTCTCCGACGGCGCGCACCCTCGACGCGCACGCCGCCTTCGTCAGCAACGTCAACCTGGTCGTCAACTTCTCGGACGTGGAGAAACTGCCGCGCGCGCTCGAACGCACGATCAGGGATTTCAACGACCTCTATCACGACTTCAACACGGCGCTCAATATCGCTGCGCTCTAAGCCAGACATCACGGCGCTCTGAATTTGAGACCGCGATGCTCCGAGGGGCCGCGCCGCCGAATCTTTAATCGGGTTGACCTGTGCCGGATGCCGCTAGTAATCTTAAGGCTGCATCCGGCACATACTTTTGTTAAGTCTCCAGACTCCGGCCGGGGTTGCCGAGGAGCTTGCTGATGGCTTCGGACGAACGTGGCACAGACGATTATCTTTCTCCTGCGACCATCGCCGTGCACGGCGGCGAGCGTGCCGCCCGGCAGCCCTTCGGCGCGGTCGTCGCGCCCGTCTTTCACTCTAGCATCTACACCTTCAAGAGCTTCGCGGAGATGCGCCGCTACGCGCACGGCGAGCTGCCCGAAGAGTTCTTCTATTCGCGCTACGGCAATCCGACGGTCGCGGAAGTCGAGCGAAAGATCGCGGAGCTGGAAGGCGCGGAAAATGCGGTTGTCACCTCTTCCGGGTCGGCCGCGACCTTCTGCGCGCTGGCCGCAATCTGCGAAGCCGACGACGAGATAATCGCTTCGGAGACGATCTACGGCGGCACGATTCGCATTCTGACGGAGATGCTCGGGCGCTTTCAGGTCTCGGCGCGTTTCATCGGCATTGACGAGATCGGGCGGCTGCCGGAGTTGAGAGGCGAACGGACGCGCGCCTTCTGGTTCGAGACGCCGACGAATCCTACGAACCGCCTCGTTGACCTGCGCCTGGCCGCGGAGGCCGCGCGCCGCGCTCGTATCTTCTCCATCATAGACAACACTTTTGCCACCCCCATCCTGCAACGCCCGCTGGCCGCAGGGATTGATGCGGTCGTCCATAGCGCGACGAAGTACTTGGGCGGTCACACGGATTTGACGGCCGGGGCGGTGGCGGGCGGCAGGGACTACATCGCGCGCGTGCGGCGCGTCGCCGTCCTGACAGGCGCGACGCTCGACCCGGCCGCAGCCTACCTGCTCGGGCGCGGCATCAAGACGCTGGACGTTCGCGTGCGCGCCTCCTGCGAGAACGCGCTGAAGGTGGCGCGCGCCCTGAGCGAGCATGAAGGCGTTGCGCGGGTCTATTATCCAGGGCTCGAAGACGACCCCGATCACCGGCTCGCGCAAAGACAGATGAGCGCCTTCGGCGGCGTCGTGACGATTGATCTCAAGGGCGGGGAGCCGGAGGCCGAACGGTTTCTCGACGCCCTGCGGATGATACGCTTCGCGCCGAGCCTGGGCGGGGTGGAGACCCTGGCCAGCTATCCGCTCTATTCGTCGCACTACGGTTTCTCGGCCGATCAATTGAGCGCCGCCGGAGTCTCGGCCGCGACCGTGCGCTTCGCCATCGGCATCGAGTCCGCGGACGACATCATCGCCGACATCAGGCAGGCGCTTGAAAGCATCAACGCGAGCGCGAAGGCTGCAAGGATGAAGGAATAAGGGAAGAAGATAAAGAGCGCAAAGGGAGGAAGGAAGCAGCGCCCGGCAACAGAGTGCTTCCTCTTCCCAGCACCCGCTCTGAATCTTTCACTCCTCCTCTTTATCATGTTTGAGGCTAAGACGAGAGCATCCGAGGACGAAAGGCGCGAGCCCGGGCCGGAGGCTCATGCTCACGCTGACCTGGCCCATCACAGCCACCAGCACGGGCGGGCCTCGCGCAGTCGCCGCCGCTTGAGAATCGTGCTCGGGCTGACGGCCGTCTACATGCTGGCGGAAGCGGCGGGCGGGTGGTGGACAGGCTCGCTCTCGCTGCTGGCGGATGCCGGGCACATGCTGACGGACGTGGCGGCGCTGGCGCTGGCGCTACTGGCCATCTGGTTCGGCTCGCGTCCGGCGACGCCGAGCAAGACGTTCGGCTATTACCGGCTGGAGATTCTCGCCGCCCTGATTAACGGCGTCGCGCTGGTCCTGATTTCGCTGCTGATCTTCTACGAGGCCTACCATCGCTGGGCGCACCCGCCGGAGGTCAAAGGCGGGGCGATGATTTTGATTGCCGCGGGCGGGCTCCTCATCAATCTGGTCTCTGCCTGGCTCCTGCACGGCGATCATCTCGAAGACTTGAACGTCCGCGGCGCATGGCTGCACATCATGGGAGACGCGCTGGGCTCTGTCGGCGCTATCCTGGCGGGCGTGCTGATGACCTTCTACGGCTGGTACGTGGCCGACCCGCTCTTTAGCGTCATCATCGGGCTGCTCATCGTCTACAGCTCCTGGCACTTGATTCGCGAATCAACCAACGTGCTGCTCGAAGGGACGCCCGCGCACATCAATCTGGCGGCGGTCGAGGATGCGATTCGACAGACGGGCGGCGTGCGCAACGTCCATGACCTGCACGTCTGGACCATCACTTCGGGGCGCGAAGCCTTAAGCGCGCACGTCGTGCACGGCGTCAGCATCTCGCAGGCGGAACTCCTGAAGGAGCTGCGCAGCAAGCTCTACGACCGTTTCGGCGTAGACCACCTGACCATCCAGATGGAGACGCCGGACTTCGAAGATGAGACGTTCCATTTCTGTCATTCGGGGACGGCCTGTTTCCGGTCCGCAGAGGACTAAAGAGGGAAAGACAGGAGAGCTTTGAAGGCTGACCATTATGTTTAGCTGCAAACTTGGTGACGACGCCGAGCTGCGCTTGATCGAAGAGCGGCACGCCGAAGAGTTAAACTCGCTGGTCGTGCAAAACCATGCTCACATCCGCGAGTGGTCTTCCTGGCTGAGGAACACTCACACGATGGAGGACACGCGCAGCTTCATCCGGCGCAATCTCAAGCAGTTTGCCGAGAACCAGGGATTCGAGATCGCCATCTGGCACGAGGGCAGGATGGCCGGGCAGATCGGCTATAACTATCTCTCCTGGGTTGACCGCAAGACGGAGCTGGGCTATTGGCTGGGCGCTGCCTTTCAGGGCAAGGGGCTCGTCACGCGTGCCTGCCGTGCGCTCGTCGCCCACGCCTTTGAGGAGTTCAACTTCAACCGTGTGGAAATCCGCTGCGGGACGGAGAATAGACGCAGCCGCGCCGTCCCCGAAAGGCTGGGCTTTAAGCAGGAGGGAATCCTCAAGCAGGCCGAGTGGCTGCACGACCATTTCATTGACCTGGTGGTTTATCGAATGCTCGCCAGCGAATGGCGAACGGCCCCCGTCCAACCGGGCTAGTCGCGGGGAAGCCTCCTTCTCGTCGGTATGGAAATCAGCCTTCTGCTCACGCTCGATCTACGCGAACAGGCGGCGCTGCAAGCGGCGCTGGTGACGCACGGCGCGCCCGATTGCCTGGTCATGCTGGCCCTGACGGGGGCGTGCCGCATCAGCACCCTCGACGAGGCGCGCAGGCTCCGTGCCTGGCTCGCGGAGGCGCGCGCCGCCGGGGAAACCGACTTCGTCTCGCTCAATACCATCGAGCGCGCGCTTGTCCGCTTCGGCGTTTGAATGTTCGGCGTTTGAATGTTATGGCTGAGATCGAATTAGGGTACGGGCGCGGCGCTCAGACTTTCGTGTATGACGAGGCGCGTTTTCGTCTCCCGGCGGGCGAGACGCGCGAAGAGAAGCCGCTCTCGGATGTCGAACTCGGGGCGGCGATAGACGCGCCGGTCGCGTCGCCTCCGCTGGCAGAGCTAATCTCGCCGGGCGAAAGCGTGCTTATCGTCGTCTCCGATGCGACTCGTGCGAGCGCCAGCGCGCAGGTCGTCAACCTGCTCGTCCGGCGGCTGATAGAGCTTGGCGTCAGCCCGCCCGACATCAACATCATCTTCGCTGGCGGCATTCATCGCCCCGTCACGCTTGCCGAGAAGCGCGAGCTGCTGACGCCCTTCATCGTCCAGAGAATCAAGACGCTCGACCATGACGCCGGGGACTCCTCGCGCATGCTCAACCTCGGCGTGACGGAACGCGGCACGCCCATCGAGCTTAACCGCGCGCTCCGCGAGCACACGCATGTCATCCTCACGGGCGGCATCGGCTTTCATTACTTCGCGGGCTTTACGGGCGGGCGCAAGTCCGTCTGCCCCGGACTGGCTTCGGCGCGGACCATCGAGGCGACACACATGCTGGCGCTGGATTTCGAGCGGGGCGGGCGGCGCGAGGGCGTCGGTGCGGGACTGCTCGAAGGCAATGCCGTCCACGAAGAGTGCGAGCGGATAGCGGCCGAGGCCGCGCCGTCGTTTCTGATTAACGCGGTGGTGGACGGGCGCGGGCGCGCCGTTCGCGTCTACGCAGGGGACTGGCGCGCGGCCCACCGCCGGGCCTGCGTCGAATACATGGAGGCACATTGCGTGAGGCTCGATGGCGCGCGCGAGCTGGTCATCGCGGGCTGCGGCGGCTCGCCCTGGGACCTCAATCTCATCCAGGCGCACAAGGCTCTGGAGATGGCCGCGCACGCCTGCCGCGAGGGCGGGACGATCATCCTGCTCGCCGAATGCACGGACGGCCTGGGGCGACCGGATTTCCTCAAGTGGTTTGACGAGAAGGACTCGCGCGCGCTGGAACAGCGCCTGCGCGGGCAGTACGAAGTGAGCGGGCAGACTGCCTGGTCGCTGCTCGTCAAGGCGGAGAAATACCGCGTGCATCTGGTCTCCGCGCTGGCGGACGCGGACGTGCGGCGGATGCGCATGATTCCCGCGCGGACGATTGAGCAGGCCCTTGCAGAGGCGGGCACGAGCGCCGACGGCTACATCCTCCCGCGCGGCGCTTCTCTCCTGCCGGTCGTCTCCGCTTAAGGCTTCGTCGCCCGGCTGTGTTGCTCGCGGACGTGGTCCGGCACTACAATCCAGGCCGCTTCGCGGGAACGGGATTCGAGAGGACACCGGGGTTCCGTAGGCAGGCCAGCGCCGCGAGTGAATTGCGGCCCGTGCGTGCGTCGGCGCAAGAAGCGCGGCAGACCATCTGAATGAGGAGAATCAAGCGTGAGAATAAGAATCATGGCAATGTGTGCGGCGCTCGTCGCGTCTGGGGCGCTGGGCGTCCGCGCACAGCAGGCGCAGCAGCCGTCCGGGCAGGGCGGCGCGGGTGAACAGCGGACACCGCTGGCAGAGCAGCCCGTCGCTTTAGACGCGGCGGGACAGGCGGCGCTCGCCGGGAGGCTGCTGACAACCGCGCTCGGCGGCACTCCCGACGCGCCCGTCAGGAATGTTCGCTTCGTAGTCGAGAATCGCAGCGCCGTTTTCTACACCTACGTCACCGGGAGCGTGACGTTTTATAACGAGGCGGGCGTGCGCTGCGGCGAGGGGCTGTTTACGCTGAACTCGCTGGCGGCGGGCGAGTCTGCGGAGACGGACGCGCCGGGCCTGCGCCTGACATGCTCGCCCGCCAGCTGGCGGCTCGTGGCCAATAACCTGCTCACGCGGTCGAGCGACGTGTCGCGGCCCGTCGAGCAAACGGCAGGGGCGCAGACAACAGCGCCCGCCGCTGCGCCCGTCATGCAAATGCTGGAAATCGAAGTTGACGGCCGCGTCTATAGCGCGCCGCTCGGCAGCACGCTGGAAATTCCTGTCAGAAGGCGGCAGGTTAAGATTACAGTCCGCGCCGCCCCTTGAGACTCGGCGTTCATGAGTCGGCCGCGCCGCGGCCTTGCGGGCGAAGCATGACTGGGATAAAACTCTGGCTCGAACCCCGCGGCCCTTTTACCCTGGCCGCTAAAACCCCCTGAAGTTTATTCACTTCCGCTTGAAGGAAAGGAAAGCGTTATGGCAGACGAGAAGAAAGACAATCAATGCGCGCACCCGGCATGTAGTTGCAGCGCATCCGGCGATAGTAAGTATTGCAGCGAATATTGCAGGGATGCGGGCGACCTAACGGAGATCGGCTGTAACTGCCAGCATCCGGGCTGCTCCTGAAAAGAGGCCCGGCCATCACATAGACTGAGAAGCTCAGGCAAGGCCCAGCTTGCGGGCCTTGCCTGAGCTTCTCAGTCTTTACCAGGCCGCCGTTAAGGCCGCCTGCACCCTTCCCGCCCCTGACCCCTCCCGTTTGCCGGTTCAAGCGGCCATCAACTCCTTACACTGAAATTGCAATTAACTTGCAATCAAATCAGCTTGTTGACTATTGCAACATGACGCGGGCTTTCGCACATCCATGCAAGGACATCCCGGTTAAGACCGGCGTTCGCTTCGACCGGAGCAGGCAAAGCGGCTTCGCCGTCGGGCGAACCCTGACAGTTGCTTAAAAGTTTTCCAGGTACCCGGCAATTCGTAATCTTGCATCCGCCTGACCCGACGGGCGAGAAAAAAGGTGAGGGTGAAAATATGAGAAGATTTGTTCTAACGCTCAGTCTGGCAATCGCTTGCGGCGGCGCTGTCTTTGCGCAGGAGCAGGGCACGAGGGCGTCTGCGAGCGCCAGCAGCACGACTTCCGCAGCGGCTAACGGCAAAGCCGTCAATCTCCAGTCAGGCACGCGTCTCGCCGGACAGCTTCAGAATACTTTAGACGTGCGCAGGGCCAGGGTCGGCGACCAGGTCGTCCTGAAGACCACCGAAGCCATCCGGGCCAACGGGCGCACGGTGGTCAATAAGGGCGCGCGGCTCATCGGTCACGTCAGCGAAGTCAGCCGCAGCGAACGGGGCCGCGGCGAATCCAGGCTCGGGCTGGTTTTCGACCGGCTCGAAAGCGGTTCATTAGAGACGCCCATCAACGCGACCATCACGTCCGTCACGCAGGTTGCCTCGCGCACGCGGGTAGGCGATGACGGTCTCGGCTCCGACGCGAGGGCGCGTTCGAGCAGCTCTTCGCGCTCTTCGTCGCGGCAGGGCTCGAATAACGGCGGACTGCTCGGCGGCGTGGCCGGAACGGTCGGCGGCGTGCTCGACACGGCGGGCAGCACCGTCGGCAGCGCGGCCGGGGCGGCCGGTGAAACCGTCGGCGACGTTTCACGCGCGGCGGGCGGCATTCGTATCTCGCAGTCAACGAGCGCCTCGGCCGAAGGCGGCTCGACGCTCTCCCTGACGGGCGACAATCTCCGCCTGGAGAAGGGCACGTCGTTTCGCCTGACGCTCAACCAGGCGGCGAGCGTCGGCGGCAGAGACGATCAATAAGCTCCTTCCCCGGCGTGGGGCGATTCTCTAAGGCGGCGGTGTGATTCATCTCGCACCGGCCGCCTTTCCCTTTCTCCGCAAGGCGCTTTCAATCCCCGAAGCGGCTCAGGGCCGCGCGAGCTGTTGAAGTGGGCCCGGGCCGCGCTGACGAATTGATGAGTTGGACATCGCCGCGTTAAAGTAATTACCGGGGATCGCACGAAAAGCATGAGCCGCTCAATCGAAATCATTCATCAGACGAGGCGCGCGCAGACGGCTGCATCGGAGCCGCGTGTACTGGCACGCCTCTGCGAGATTGTCGGAGCCGAGCACGTCCTGGTTGACGCGGACAAGGTGGAGCCGTATTCGCAGGATGCCGTCAGGGAGAAGTTTCCGCCGGAGGCCGTCCTGCTGCCGCGCACCGCGACCGAGATAGCCGCGATTCTCAAACTCGCCAACGAGGCGCGTTTTCCGGTCACGGCGCGCGGCGGCGGCGTCGGCTACACGGGCGGCGCTGTTCCCATAGAGGGCGGAATAGTTATCGGGACGGACCGGATGAACCGCATCCGGGAGATTAACGCGGACGATCTCTACGCCGTTGCGGAGCCGGGCGTCACCACTTACGCGCTGCAACAGGCGGTCGAAGCCCTGGGGCTCTTCTACCCGCCCGACCCTGCCTCCTACAAAGAGTCTTTCATCGGTGGCAACATCGCGGAGAACGCGGGCGGCATGCGCTCGGTCAAGTACGGCGTGACCAAGCACTACGTGCTCGGGTTGGAGGTCGTGACGCCGACCGGCGAGATTATCAGGACCGGCGGCAGGACCAGCAAGAACGTCGTCGGCTTTGACCTGACGAGCCTCATCTGCGGCTCGGAAGGGATGCTCGGCATTATCACGGAAGCGACGCTCAGGCTAATCCCGCTGCCGGAAGCGACGCGCACGGTCCGCGCCACGTTTCGCACGATGCGCGAGGCCTGCGCCTGCGTCGCGCGCTTCTCGCGCGCTCGACTGATTCCGGTAGCCATAGAGGTGCTCGACCGCAACGCCATCAGGGCCGTCGAGTCGCAGTACGCCTTCGGGCTCGGAACGGAGGCGGGCGCGCTCCTGCTCGTCGCCGTTGACGGCTCGGCCCAGGAGGTCGAGCGGACTTCGCTGATGGTCGAAGAGGTGCTCCGTGAGGGCGGCGGCTACGAGCTGATTCGCTCTGCGACGCGCGAAGAGGAGGACCGCCTCTGGGATGTGCGGCGCGCACTCTCGCCCGCCGTCCGCAAGTTCGGGACGCTCAAGCTCAACGAGGATGTCGTCGTGCCGCGTTCGCGCGTCCCCGAACTCGTCGAGCGCATCGAGGAGATAGGCATCCGTCAACGCACCTTCGTCGTCAATTTCGGCCACGCGGGCGACGGGAATATTCACGTCAACTTCATGTGCGACCGCGAAGACCCGCAGGCGGTTGCACGCGCGCGCGAGGCCGTTCGCGAGACCTTCGCCGTGGCCATCGAACTCGGCGGCACGATCAGCGGCGAGCACGGCATCGGCTACGTCAAAGCCCCTTATCTGGGGATGGCCATCATGGCCGAGACCATCGAGACGATGAAGCAGATCAAGCGCGCGCTCGACCCGCTCGGCATTCTCAATCCCGGTAAGGTCTTCTCGGCGGACGCCGGGCCGCAGGCGGGGGGAGCCCAAAACGGGTTGCAGCAAGAGGCGCACACGACACGCACGCCCGTCTGAGCCGGGCGCAGAACGCGACGCATGATGATTTCGACGCTGATAGAGATTCAACGATTGAAGCGGTTGGAGCGCACGGGCTGGATGCTGCGCGGCATCGCGCAGGGCGCTGAGTCGGTCGCCTCTCACTCTTACGGCGTGGCGGTCGCGGCGATGCTGCTGGCCGACGAAGTACGTGCGCGCGGCGTTGCCGTCGAGATGGAGCGTGTGCTGAGAATGGCGCTCCTGCATGATTGGGCCGAAGTGCGCCTGGGCGACCTGCCGCGCACGGCCGCCGCCTATTTCGGCCCGGAGGCCAGGGGCTGCGCCGAGCGTGCGGCCTTCAAGGAGATAGTGGGCGGACTTGGCGAAGCGAGCGCCGCGAGCTACGGCGAGCTGCACGAGGATTATGAGGAGCGCGCAAGTCTGGAGGCGCGGCTCGTCAAGGCTGCGGACGTGATTGACCTGCTGGTCCAGGTGCTGGCGTTCGAGCGCGCGGGCGTGCGTGGGTTGGACGAGTTCTGGGACGATCTGGACGGTCGGGGTTTTCGTCTCGACGGCGTCGCCGGAGAGGTCGTCAATGAAGCGTTGCAGCAACTGGCGGCGGCCCGGCGCGAGGTCTTTGCGCAAACGGATGGCGGCCTCTGAGCGGGCCGGGGATGTTTTAGTGCGGAGCAGGGATGTTTAAGTGAAGGTTTATCTGTTGAGCATTAACGAGGAGCGATGCCTATTCTATTCGGAGGGCCCGGAGGCGGTTGCCGCAGCCGAGCCGGTCGCGGCGCGCGCGGGGCTGCGCGGCTGGGTCGAGCGCAAGTATAAGAGCTTGCAGGTGCTCCTGACCGAATCGGAGGAGGGCCTGGGGCTGCGCATGCGCCGCGCCTGGGAGTGGTTGCAGAAGCGCACGGGCGCGGACGAGCCTTTGCTGAGGTCTTTGCGCGGCGCTGTCTCTGTGACGCTCTATCACCCGCCCGCCTTCGGGGAAGAGGAGGCGCGCAAGCTCTGGCAGGACTATCTCAAGAGCCGCCAGGGACGGCACACCTTCTGGTTCGTCGTCGACGCGCTGACCTCGCCGCTGACGCTCATCTTCGCGCCGCTGCCGGGGCCCAACATCATCGGCTACTGGTTCGTTTATCGCTCGGTCTGCCACCTGCTGGCACGCCTCGGCGCGCGCCGCGCCAGGTGCGGCGAGATCGAGACGACGTTTCTTCCGGCGCTGGCGCTCGACGGCTCCTTCAGCGTTGCGGACGAAGAGCGGATTGCCGGGCTCGAAGCGAGTTTCGGTTTACAGGGCCTGGCGCTCTTTATCAAACGCTCGGCAAAGGAGCAGCGCCGGACGCGCGGGACGACGCTCGCCGTCTCCTGAAAAGCTCCCCGGCCGACGGCCCCGCGAGGGCGCGAGTCGGCCGCCCGCTTTGAAGCCCCGTGCCTTCGTTGACAACGCCGAACCTCTTTGCTAGCGTGCTCTGATTATTAACCATGAGCGCAGACAATTTAAGCCTATCGGATGGTCGCAATTTTTGTTGATGCTTAACCGATCTCTTTTGCCACGCAGGTCACTTTTGCGCTTGACGGCCCTGGCGGCGCTCGTCCTCGGCCTCCTGACGATGATCGGGTGCTCCAGCCTCTTCGGCGTCAAGCGGAAGGTCGAAGTGCCGCTGCTCCTGACGCCCCTCTCCGATGCCAACAGCGCGCAGCTCATCGCCGAGGTCAATCGCCTGGCGGGGGTGCGTTCGCTGCGGGGCAAGATTGACATCCAGATTCAGGACACCTCGTTTGCCGAGTCGGGCCTTGCGGAAAAATACAGGACCGCCGACGGGACCGTGTACCTGCAACGCCCCGGCCAGATTTATCTGAAGATTCAAGCGCCCTTTGTCGGGACGAACATCGCCGAGATGACTTCGGACGGCGAGCATTTCCGCGTCGCCGTGCTACAGGGCGAGGAGAAGTATCGCCGCTTCGTGCGCGGGACCAACAATGCGGTCTATCCGAAGCTCGAAGTGGAACCGGTCGAGCGCGGCGGCAAAAAGAGCAAGGGAATGAATGACGAGCGGACGGTCAGCGTCCTCTCCAACCTCCGCCCGCAGCACTTCACAGAGGCGCTGCTCATTCGCCCCATCCTGCAACGGACCGAATCCGGCATGGTTTACGCCCAGAGCGAGTTTTACCAGGAAGAGGCCGACACGCGCCCGCGCGCGCGCAAGGGCGACCGCGTCGTGCGCGGCTATTTCCTGCTCGACGAGCTTGCGCCGGGCGGCGAAACCGGGGGCCACCTGGTGCGCCGCTTCTGGTTCGACCGCGTCGGCGGCATCCGTCTGGCGCGCGTCCAGACCTTCGACAACCAAGGCATGCTCGTCACGGACGTTTCATATATGGAGCCGAAGAACTTCGGTGAAGAGGGCCGCTTCCTGCTGCCCTCGCGCGTGGAGCTGACGCGCCCGCACGACCGCTACAAGCTGAGCGTCACTTACCAATCGCCTCAAGAGGTCGTCGTTGACCGCGAATACCCGCCCGACATCTTCGTGCTCGAAAACAAATCGCAGTTGCCCGAAATGGACCTGGACAAACGCAAAGAGTAGAGGCCGGACGCCGCGTGTCAATCCCGGATACGGGGCGTCCGTCATTCAAGCCGCGGCCTTATGGACAATCTGATTACAGCCAACATTCGCCAGCGCCCGATTCGCTCGCTCGTCAGCGTGGTCGGCGTGGCGCTCGGCGTGGCGCTCGTCATGTTGTTTACGGGGCTGGCGCGCGGGATGTCTAACGATTTGCAGCGGCGTTCCTCTAACCTGCGCGCGGAGATTCTCTTCACGCGTCCCGGGACGATGGATAACCTGACCAGCTCGACGGCGAATCTGAGCACGAAGTACGTCGAGCGGCTGGCCGCCATAGAGGGCGTCGAATCGGCCGTGCCCGTCATTCGCTACGTCTTTCAGGGCGGGCGCGGCTTCGGCTTCGAGCAGGTCGAGGGTGTTGACTGGGCTGCGTTTGCCGCGATGAACAACATGCGCATCGAGGAGGGACGCCCGCCCGCAGGCACGGATGAGGTTATCGTGGACCGGACGAAGGCGCAGGGCGGTAAGCTCTCCGTCGGCAGCACGATCACGCTCTTCGGCGACAAGATGTACCGCGTCAGCGGCATCTACGCGCCGGAATCCGGCGCGCGCGTCAAGATGAGCCTCGGCGCGATGCAGGAGGCGCTCGAAGCTCCCGACAAGTGCACATACATTCTCATCAAAACCAGGGCGGGCACGAGTGAGCAGGTGCTGGCCGAGCGCATCAACGCGGAGCTGCCGGGCAACAAGATTCAGTTCACGCGCGACGTTTTCACGAGCATCGAAAAGAGCATCCCTTACCTCGGCCTGTTTCTCAAGGTGCTCGTCGGGTTGGCGGCCGTGGTGAGCGCGCTCGTCGTCATGCTGGCGATGTACACGACCATCACGGAGCGCACGCGCGAGATCGGCATTCTCAAGGCGATGGGTGCGTCGCGCGGCTACATCATCGGCGTCATCGAAAAGGAAGCCATCCTGATTAGCGCCCTCGGGCTCGTCCTCGGATTCGCGGTGGCGCTCCTGGCCGGGACACTGATTCACAGGGCCTACGGTCTGATCTTCGAGTACGGTTGGGGCTGGGCCATCGCAGCCGCGCTGATAGGTCTGCTCGGCGGCGCAATCGGCGCGCTGTATCCGGCGGTGCGCGCGGCCAATCTAGACCCGGTGAGCGCTCTGGCCTACGAGTAAATGGTCAATCGTGGATGGTCTGGATACGGGCGGCTTTGTCTTCTGACCATTTACCATCTACCATTTGCTGTTTAAGCATGAGAACAATCTTAAAAGCTGAGAATCTGGAGAAGGTTTACCGCATCGGCAACCTGGACGTGCCAGCGCTGCGCGGCGTCTCGCTCGAAGCGCAGGAGGGCGAGTTCCTGGCGATCATGGGACCGTCTGGATGCGGCAAGTCAACTATGCTGCACCTGCTCGGCGGGCTGCTGACGCCCACCAGCGGGCGCATCGTCATTGACGAAGAGGATTTGACGGCCGCTTCGGACGCGCGCCGGACAGACATCCGGCGGCGCAAGATCGGGTTCGTCTTTCAACGCTTCAATCTCTTCCCGACGCTCACGGCCGAAGGCAATCTGCGCCTGGCCGAGCGGATTCACAGCAACGGCGGCGACGACCCGGAAAGACGACGCGAAGTCCTGCGCCTGCTCAAGCTCGAAGACAAGATGCACCATAAGCCGCTGGAATTGTCGGGCGGCGAGCAGCAGCGCGTGGCCCTGGCGCGCGCCATCGTCACGCGTCCGGCCATCATCCTTGCCGACGAGCCGACCGGCAATCTCGACACCGAGAACTCGGCCATCGTCCTCAACATGTTCCAGGAGCTGAATTATCGCTTCAACCAGACCATCATCATGATTACGCACAACCCGGAGGCGGCCGCCATGTGCCGCCGCATCGTCCAGATGCGCGACGGCCAGATAGTCGAGCCGCCGGGCAGCGTGCAGATGTAGGGCCCGAGCGGCAAGACCGGGAAATCCCTGGGGCAAAAAGCCCGAACGAGGGAGAAAAACGCTGGCGGGGTCGATAAATGGAGGCTGTGAGCCGCGCGAGTAAGGGACAAAAGCGGCCACGGGCTCGCGCGCCGCGTTCTTTTTATTCACCCGTTTGGACTACTTTGCGGCCTCCGCCCTGCGGGTTCCGGCTCGATTTGCCTTCCACCTTTCGCCTTTTTCCTTTAAACTCCTCTTGATGGGCTACTTTTTAGGCATTTTCAAGAGTCTTTTCTTCTGGAGTTATGCGCGTAACACGTGGCAATACGACGTGTTATGCGCGCTCATCCTCGCCTTCATTTTCCTGACACCCAAAGCCTGGTTCGACGGCGGAGCGCCTCTCAAAGGCCAATTTATCAGCGAACCAGGTCCTCGCTGGAAGCATCAAAACCCGGTTGCCTCGAAGATTCTCCTCGTCGGCGCTAACGATTTAACGGCCGGACGGGCTCGGGATGAGGCCGAGAGCGGCATCCGAGCCGGTGCTTGCGGCCGCGACCGAGAGGTCGAAAAGGCATCGGCCGCGTCGGGCGTAAGCGGCCAGGGAGTCGCTTACGAGGTTGACATACGGTAATCATTCAATATAATCGGCCAGATTTGCAGTCTCCTGGATCAGGGGCTGCTATTTTTTGAAGGAGTTTGTATGAAGAAACTTGTTCCCCTTGGCCTCATGGCGGCAATCCTGCTCGCCGTGATCGCCGTTAGCTCCCCCACGGATGCCAATGCGCAAGGCGCGGGTTTCGTCAGCTCCCTGCTCAATCGCATGGAGCGCAACCGCCAGAACCTGAAATCCCTGCGCGCCTCGGTTGACATGGTTAAGTACAACGCGCAGGTGCGTGACGAAGACAAATATAAAGGCATAGTGCTCTACGTGCCTGCCGCCGGGCGCAACGCCTACGTGCGGATTGACTGGCAGTCTCCGCAGCGCGAGACCCTGGCCGTCGCCAACGGTCAGTTCACGCTCTTCCGCCCGCGCCTTAACACGGCGCTCTACGGCAGCGCGAAGTCGAGCAAGGCCAAGGCCACCGGCGCTTTCGAGTTTCTCAGCATGTCGCGCCAGCAACTGGCCAGCAGGTTCGATTTTCAGTACCTGGGCGAAGAGACTCTCTGGGGCGGCGTCGGCACGTCGCACGTCAAGCTGGTCCCGAAGGGCGGCGCGAGCTACAAGTACGCGGAGGCCTGGATTGACGGCGGCGGGATGCCCGTGCAGACCAAGATCGTCGAGCGCAATGACGACTCGACCACCGTGCGCCTGACCAACATGGAGCGCAACACGGGGATTTCGCTCGACCAGTTTCAATTGCAGCTTGACCCGAAGGTCAAGAAGATTCCGGCCTGAGGCCGGGGACGCGAAGCAATTTCTAAGGAGCGAAGGTCTCCGGCTTTCAAAGACCGGAGACCTTTGCTGTTTGCGCTGCAAGCGAAGGATGCCTTCTCTTGCCTTTGGCACGCCTCTCGCCTATTCTGCTCGATGAAGAAATTTCAGAGAGCGGCATTAAATTCCGAGGTCCGGCGAATCGGGTTGATAAGAACCAGATGAAGAGAAGCAAATTTCTCAGGTTAAAATTACGCGAGGTGAGCTTTATCTCACGCGCGCTGCTTTCGACCAGGCACGTCGTCCTGGCGCACATTATTCCGATGCGGCGCTGCAATCTGGCCTGCGGCTATTGCAACGAGTACGATAAAGTCTCAGACCCCGTGCCGCTCGACCTGATGAAGCGGCGGCTCGATAAGCTGGCCGACCTCGGCACGTCCGTCATCACCATCTCCGGCGGCGAGCCCTTAATGCACCCGCAGCTCGACGAGATCATCAGCCACACTCGTTCACACAAGATGATCGCCGGGCTCATCTCCAACGGCTACTATTTCACGCCGGAGCGCATCAAGCGGCTCAACCGCGCCGGGCTCGAATACCTGCAAATCAGCATCGATAACGTGGACCCCGACGAAGTCTCGAAGAAGAGCCTCAAGAATCTGGACAAGAAGTTGCAGCATCTCTCCGAACACGCGGAGTTTCACGTCAATATCAACTCCGTCATCGGCGGCGGCATCAAGACGCCGGAGGATGCCCTGACGGTCGCGCGCCGCGCCGTCGAACTCGGTTTCTCAAGCACCGTCGGCGTCATTCACGATCACGACGGCACGCTCAAGCCGCTCTCCGACAGGGAAAAGCAGATTTTCCACGAGGTCAAGAAACTGGGCAACCGCGATCACGCGCGGCTCAACTGGTTTCAGGACAGCCTGGCCGAAGGCAAGCCCTACGAATGGCGCTGTCGCGCCGGGGCGCGCTATCTCTACATCTGCGAGGACGGCCTGGTCCACTGGTGCTCACAGCAGCGCGGCTATCCGGGCATCCCCCTCGAAGACTACACGATGGGGGACTTCGAGCGGGAATACAACACGGAGAAGTGGTGTGCGCCCACCTGCACGCTCCAGTGCGTGCATCAGGTCGGCATTCTCGACAACTGGCGCGATCCGCAGCAGACTTCGAGCGGAACGCAGAGCACTCCCGAAGAAAAAGGGACGAAAAAAGGCGAGCCTTCTTATGTCTAAACTCGGCCGCAAGGGTTATCGCCTGGCGCTCATCCTGGCGCTGGCGCTCTCGCTGAATCTGACTGGATTGGAGACGAACGCAGAGGCGCAGAGGCGCAACGCCCGCAAGACGACCGCCAGTGCCGGGCGAACAAGCAGGACGAGGGCGCGCCGCTCATCCAGGTCCAGCCGGACGAAGAGGCGCGGCCGGGGCGCTGCCGCCGCCAGCGCGTCGAAGGTGACCGTGCCTGTTCCTCCGAGACCGACGGAAGTGAAGGGGCAGGAAATAAACGACGGTGATGTCGTCCGCCTGCCGCCGTCCGCACCGCCCGCTCCTCGTGTCGTCAAGCCCATCTCCGGCGGCGTGCTCAACGGCAGGGCCCTGAGCCTTCCCGTGCCGGTGTATCCTCCGATTGCCAGGGCCGCGGGCGCTTCGGGCACTGTGGTCGTGCAGGTCGTCGTGGACGAAGCGGGCAACGTCATTATGGCGCGCGCCGCTTCCGGCCACCCGCTGCTGCAACAGGCGGCCGTCAACGCGGCCAAGGAGGCCAAGTTCTCGCCGACGATGCTCTCGGGCCAGCCCGTCAAGGTGACCGGCGTCCTGACTTTCAACTTCGTCTCTCAGTAAGGGAAGCAGCGCGGCCCGGCTGGCCTGCAATGTCGCCGGGCGGTTCCTCGGACAACTAAGCTCAAAAGGGAAGGGCTATGACGGAAGCAGCACCGCTTCCGTCATAGCCCTTCTCGTCTTCGGATGTCCCACCGGGACTCTAGCTTCCCTGGTTGTTTTCTTTCTTGTCTTTCTCTTCGACGCCCGCGGCCTCTTCGACAATCGGAATGGCCTCTACGACAGCGCCTTTGACTGCTCCGGCAACAGCGGCGGAAAGAACTTCGCCGACAGCCGACTTAACCTTCTGTGTGGTCGAGGACGAGCGCCGCGTCGTGCCCTTGCTGCCGCCGCCGCCCTTTCCACCGCCCTTGCGACCGCCGCCGCCCTTTCCGGCTCCGCCGCCCTTCTTGGTCGCGCCGCCTCTCTTGCCACCGCCCTGGGAGGCCGCGCCCTTCTTAGCGCCGCCTTTAGAAGCCGCGCCCTTCGATGCGCCTTTCTTTGAAGAGCCGCCCTGGGATTTCTTGGCCGCGCCCTTACCGCCGCCGCCGCCCTTGCTGCCGCCCTTGCCGCCGCCGCCGCCCTTACGAGCGCCGCCGCCGCCTGAACTCGTCCCTTTCCTGGATGAAGACTTGGACGAACCACCGCCACCGCCGCCAGCACCGCGCGACGCCGCTGCTTTCTTACTAGCCTTTTTAGTCGCCTTCTTACTGGACTTTTTAGCTGCCATGTTCTCCCTCTCCTTCTGTTTGTGGGACTACCTGATGAACAACGTATCAAACTACAAACTTGATGTCACGCAAATTAATCTCAAAGCTCGAAGGAAGAAGCCCGCACGGCACGCATAGCGGGAGCGGAAAAGCCCCTGCGCTGACCGCGAACTATGGAGGCGCGCTCGCCTTCAAACATCCGAACGGCGGGTTTCTCTCAGAGCCCGGCGGTCTGCGTGCGTGCGGGCTTCGCCGGAGAAGCATTCGCCCGGCCGCGCATCTTCTGTCCGGCGCAGGACAGTCCGCCGAGCGCCTCGGCGCACGCGCCGGACAATAAGTTATCGAAGGGCTTTTCTTGAAGTGGATTTCAGAGTATATTAGGCCGAATAATTTAAGCTCAATAATTTAAGCCCGTTTCTCTTGAGTCGGCCCATAGTGAGGATGTAATAATGCAAGTGCCCCTTGCCCCTCTGCCCGTTGAACTCTGGATACCTTCGTTTCATCTCTCGGACTCCAGCCACTTTTCATCGAGCGGTAAGGACTTACCCGACGACGGCGTGGCCGCGATGATGAGCATGCCCCGAGAGGGCAAGGTCAGGCCGAGCGCCCTCGTCGTTGACGACGCCCCGGACGTAACCGAGATGATCGCCATGTTCTTAGAGCACGCGGGCTATCACGTCGTGATGGCCTTCTCGGCTCCAGAGGCGCTCGAAGCGGCGCGCGGCGAACAGTTTGAAGTGATCGTCTCGGACATCGGGATGCCGGGGATGAACGGCTACGACCTGGCCATCGCCCTGCGCGGCCTGCCGGAATACGGCAGCGTCCCGATGGTCGCCGTGACGGGCTTCTCACAGTACGACGACCGGGGCCGCGCTCTCGCCTCCGGTTTCAACGCACACCTGACTAAGCCCATCAACCCGATGGAGCTTCTTGACCTAATCAAAAAACTCAGAGACGAAGATCACGGATGACGGCCAGGAGATTGAACCATGTCGTCGTTGATTCATTTAGTGATTTAGTGATTGATTCAACGGGCTACTGAGTGAATCATCAAGTGATGACATGAATCAATGAATCAATCTCTTCGACGGGGGAATGAATTGTCTTATGGCCGAGGATGCAGGCAGCGAGAGTGCGGACGCGAAGATGGAGGGCGCGGAGAGCGGGGGCAGTTTCTCCAGGGCCGAGATGCTCATCAACCTCGCTTACCTGACGCTGGGCGCGCTGGCCATCGGTCTTGTTTTTCGTAAGCTGCAATACTCGACGGCCTCTGTCTGCTGCGGGGACTTCGACGGCTATTATCATATCAAGTGGAGCAGCCTTCTCTGGGAAGGCATGAAGAGCGGCCACTTCCCGCCGTCTTTCCGCTGGCTGCCGCTCTCGACGCTCAACCCGCAGGATTACGTTGACCATCATCTCTTCTTTCATTTCCTGCAAATTCCCTTCACCTGGACGGGGAACCTGCGCGCGGGCGCGAAAGTGGCGGCGACGCTCTACGGCAGCCTCGCGGTCTTCTCCTGCTACTGGCTGATCGTGCGTTACCGCATCCGCTATACGCTCGGCTGGCTGGTGGCGCTGCTGGCCTGCTCCGCCCCCTTTCTCTACCGGCTGAACATGGCGAAGGCGCCGCCCTTCTCGATCATCTTCATAGTCATCGGCAGCTATCTCTTGTTCGAGAAGAAGTACGTCTGGCTGGCCCCGCTGGCCTTCGTCTTCGTCTGGACCTACAGCCTCTTCGTGACACTGGTCGGGGCGGCCATCATCTGGACCTGCGTGATCGGGTGGAGCGAGCGCCGCCTTGAGTGGCGGCCCTTCGTCTGGAGCGCGGCGGGGACGGCCGCGGGCCTCGTCATCAATCCATACTTCCCGAAGAACATCAGGCTCTTTATCGAGCACGTCCTGATTAAAGCGACCGTCTCAGGCTTCACGACCGACGTTGGCACGGAGTGGTATCCGTATGAGAGCTGGTACTTGCTGGGAAGCTGCATCATCGCTTTCACTGCGATGGTCGTCGGCTACATGGCCTTCGACTGGTCGGACAGGAGAGAGTCTGCGCGCCCGCTCTACCTGCTGGTCTTCTCGACGATTTTAATGCTCGTCACCTTCCGCTCGCGGCGCTGGGTCGAGTACTGGCCGCCGTTTGCGATTCTCTTCGCGGCCTTTAGCCTCAAGCCGATTCTCGCGGGCGCGCGCGCCGCCATCGCACGTCTGCCCGAAGATGTGCTGGACGAGTTGCAGCCCTTTCTGGACAGGCACGAGCGGCCCGGCGTCGCGCGCAGGGAGAAGGTCAGAGACTTCTGGGGAGAGACGGAGCTGGCGCTGGTCGGCGTCGGTCTGGGCCTGGCGGCCTACTTCGTGCTCAAGCAGGTGGTCTACCCGGACCCGGCGCTGCCGCGTCTCTATACTGCGCTCGTCGTCAAAGTCCTGATCGTCATTGCGGTGGCGGTTGCCGGGCTGGTGTTCTACGTCTTCCGCTGGCGGAGCATGGGTCGGACCTTCGCGGCGCTCGGTATCGCGGTCGTCTGCGTGACGCTCAACTTCAACATCCGCGAGACGCGCAAGTCCATCGAAGGGGACTCGCCGCCGGAGCGTTACGAGGCCGGGATGGCCTGGATTCGTGAGAACGTCGCGCCCGGAGAGCTGGTCTTCAACACGGACTGGGACGATTTCCCGAAGATGTTCTTCTATGACACGAATCACGCCTATGCTTCGGGCCTCGATCCGACCTACCTGCTCGACCGCGACCGCGAGTTGAAGCGTGACCCGCAGCTCGCGGAGCTTTACAAGAACGTCTCGCTCGGCAAGGAGAAAGACCCCGCCCCCATCATCCGCGACCGCTTCGGCGCGCGCTACGTCTTCACGGATAACGAGGACATACACGACGATTTCTACTACAACGCGATGCAGAGCGGGTGGTTCGACCAGGTCCACATCTACACCTTCGAGCGCAAGGACGGGCGCGTGCTGACGCCCGACGACCTCGCCTTCGTCAAGCAGAACGCGCCGCCCGAGCTCAACCAGTGGATTTCGATAGACGGCGGCAGACGCATCGTCGCGGGCTCGACCACGGACTTCAATTGCAGCAGCGTCAACGGCCTCTGCGACCGCTTTGTCGTCAACAAGGACGAAGACTGCTCGGTCCTGCGCATCCGCGACCAGAAGGGCGAGCCGCCGACGGAGGCCGCCGACGACGAGGGCGGCGAAGGCGGCGACGAGGGCGACGAGCCGGAAGATAATCCGAGGTAGGAGTCGAAGGCGCGAGGGAGAACGCGAAAGGCTAAAGGGAGAAGGCGGAAGGCGAAAGAGAAAAGGCGGAAGTGAACGGAAGAGCCGTGCGTCACGGCCTTCGTCGCTTTCGCCTTCTTTAAGTCGCGGCGTTAATCTCGCGGGCCGCGCGGTTGCCGGATTCGAGCGCGCCCTGCATCCAGCCGTGCCAGGCCGAGGCGTGCTCGCCCGCGAAGTAGATGCGGCCTTCGGGGCGCGCGACGTGCGGCATCAGCCCGAACATCTGCCCCACCCCGAGCGACGTATAAGCGCCGCGCGCCCAGGGGTCCTCCTCCCAGGCTTTCGACGCGCCGCCCTCGAAGTTCTCGGCCATGCCCGGATGAATCTTCTGCATCCGCTCAAGGATGAAAGCGATGCGCTCGCCCTCGTTCATCCCGGTCAGGCGATGTGCGTTGCGCCCGCGCACGTAAGACATCAGGATGCCGCGCGGTCCGGGTTGGTCCCAGGTCGGCTGCCAGACCTCTTCGGGCAGGTCGGACATGCCGAAGCCGTTCGTGCCGTTCTGCTCCCAGAAACGCCTGCGCGATTGGAGGTAAACGCGCGTCACGGCCTGGTAGGAAAGCTGCCGGACGGCGCGCTCCTTCTCCGGCGAGAAGGCTGGCCTGACCTCCATTCGCCGGAGCACCGTGAAGGGAATCGTGCAGAGCAGGTAATCTGCCGGCACGCTCTGTTGTAGACCGGAGGCGGGCCGCACGACGGCGCGCACGCCCCGGCCGTCCTGCTCGATGGCGACGACGGGCGAATTGTAGTGAATCTTCTCGGAGAGCTTCGCGGCGAAGGCGCGCGGCAGGAGGTCCGTGCCGCCCCTGATCTTGGAGAGCAGGCCGTTGTTGAGCGCCATCTCGCGAAAGACTTCGATGGCCGAGACCGGATCGTCCGGGTCTGCGAAGCCTAAGGCCATGACCGCCATCGCGTCCGGCGAAGCGCCCTGCTCGCGCAGGAACTCCGCGTAGGTTATCCGGTCGTACTTCTGCAAAGAGGGCGGCGGCCAACTGTCGGCGGCGGCGTCGCCCAGACTGCCCACTATCTTCGTCCCGACGTACTTCATCCAGAGCCCCGCGAGCCCTGCCTTCTGCTCTTCGGCCGTCAGCTTCAACCCCAACTGTGAGATGTCGGGCGGCGCGTTCGGCTTGAGCAGGACCCTGTGCCCGCGCATGTAGCCGACGCCATCCAACTTCGCAGGGTAGAAGGGATCGAGCTTGAGCCCGAAGAGCCTGGCATACTTCAACGTCAGGTTATGCACGGCCGGGATGCGGGCCGCGCCCTCTTCGGCATAGAGGCCGTCCGAGAAGGGCTCGCGCAGCGTGTGGACGCGCCCGCCCGGACGCATCCGCGCTTCGAGAATCGTTACCTCGTGGCCCAGCTCCGACAGCTCATACGCAGCCGCGAGCCCTGCGAGCCCCGCCCCGATAATCAGCACTCTCTTCGCCGCGCCCCTGCGCGCCAGCTTCTTCTGGCCCGGCACGAGCGCACCGAGCGAAGGCAGCGAAAGCGCCGCCGCGGCCATTGCGCCGCGTTTCATGAACTCCCTGCGGTTAGGTGAAAACTCTCTGCGGCTCGGGTCCTCTCTCACGGGCAGCCTCCTCTGGTCAGGTGCGCTCTGATGTGTCTCTCTCTGCTTTGAAGCATCTCTTCGTCGCTTGCGGGGGTCTCTCCCCGGCCAAACGGGTTTTGGAATCCGCCCCGCTGCTTTAAGGAACTAGGACGAGCTTACCGAACTGCGCGCGGTCTTCCATCAATTCGTGCGCGCGGCGCGCTTCCGCCAGCGGCAGCGTCCGGTCAATGACGGCGCGGATTGCCCCGCTCTCGACAAACTTCATAGCGTCCAGCAACTCCGCCTTTGAACCCATGAACGACCCCAGGAAAGAGAGGTGACGGTAAAAGAGCTGGCGGAGGTCTGTCCGGGCGTCGAAGCCGCTGGTCGCGCCGCAGGTCACGAGCCGCCCGTCCCTGGCCAGCGCCTGGATAGAGCCCGGCCAGGTCTGTGCGCCCGTGTGCTCGAAGATCACGTCCGCGCCGCGCTTGCCCGTCAGCCGCCGGACCTCCCTCGGCCAGTCCTCGCGCGTGTAGTTGACGACCTCGTCCGCGCCCAGCTCCCGTGCCTTCCGCAGCTTCTCGTCCGAACCGGCCGTGGCGATGACGCGAGCGCCGCGCAGCTTCGCCAACTGAATCCCGATTGAGCCGACGCCGCTTCCGGCCGCATGAATCAGCACGTCCTCGCCCGGCTGCACGGCGGCCCGCGTGACGAGCATGTGCCAGGCCGTGACGGTCACCAGCGGCAGCGCCGCCGCCTCTTCCCAGCCGAGCGCGCGCGGTTTCGGAATCACGTTGACGGCGGGCGCGGCCACCAGCTCTGCGTAGCCTCCGTCGCGCATGTAACCCAGTATCCGGTATTCGGGGCAGAGATTGTCCGTCCCGCGCAGGCACTCTCTGCAATGGCCGCAGGAGACGCCCGGCTGCAACATCACTTCATCGCCCGCGCGGACCCAAGTCGCCAGCTCGCCCGCTTCGCGGACGACGCCCGCGATGTCGTTGCCGAGAATGTGCGGCAAAGGAATCTTGATGCCCGGCATCCCCTTGCGCGCCCACACGTCCAGGTGATTGAGCGCGCAGGCGCGGACTTCTATCAGCACCTCGTCGGCCCTGATGCGCGGCTCCGCGACCTCCGCGTAGTTGAGCACCTCCGGCCCGCCATGCTCGTTGAAAATTACAGCCTTCATCGGATTAATCTTTAAGGTGTGCACGGGCCAAAGCCCGCCGCCGCGAGTCTGCTGCCATCCTGCGGGCCGTAATATAACGCGAATCCGATGAAAGCCGTGAGAGAAAAAGTCGCACGCGCCGGGCGCTTCCCCGTGCTTTCGCCGCGACCCGGCCCGCGCGTTCCCTCTTTGTGAAGAGCCTTCGCGCAGGGGATGGCGGTTGGACCAGGTATGACAGTTGGGAAAGTGTCACAGCCGGGATAGTGACGCTCACGCGTTATCCCTATGCTCAGAGCCAGAGGATGATTGAGCACAGATGAGAGACAACACGCCGAGCGCCACCGCCTACCTGATCGCACAGAGCACACACGCGCTTTCGCTGGACCCCTTGCTCGGCGGATTGATTCCGGGGCGGGCGGCGGAATTGAGCCGCCGTTTCGTTGAAGCCCGCGCGCGCCGCTTGAAGTGGCTCGACGATGCGCTCAACCACGGATGGCTGCGGCCTCTCTCGGCGGCGCTTGAGCGCGCGACCATCCCCGGCATCAAGCTGCATTACGCGCTTCGCAAGCGTTACCTGGAAGAGGTCGCGCGCGCGGCGCTCGCGGGCGGGATACGCCAGCAGGTCGTCATCGGCGCGGGCTTTGACACCCTGGCCCTGCGCCTTCACGAAGACTTTCCCGCCGCCCGCTTCTTCGAGATAGACCACTCGGCGACGCAGGCAGCCAAAAGAAGAGTCCTCGACGCAGACGGCCAGGCGGCTCGCAACATGCACTTCGTCGCGCTCGACGTTGCACGCGAGAGCCTGCAAGAGCGCCTGCTGGGCCACACTGACTATCGCGCCGACGACGATACGCTCTTCGTCGTCGAGGGCCTCCTGATGTACCTCTCTCCGGCGCATGTGGACGCCATCCTGCGCTTCGTCCGCCGCCATAGCGGCCGGGAGAGCGTCCTGGCCTTCACCTTCATGGAGACGCAGGCCGACGGGCGAATCGGGTTTCGCGGGTCGAGCAAGGCCGTGGACCTCTGGCTCCGGCTGCACGGCGAGAGCTTCAAGTGGGGGATGCGGCGCGATTCCATCGGCGGTTATCTGGCGGAGAGAGGCTTTACGCTGCGCGTCCTCGTGACGGCAGAGACATTGAGAGGCCGTTACCTCGACACTGAGCGCCTGAAGCGGCTCCGGCTGGCCGAAGGGGAGTGCATCTGCGTCGCAAGCTCCGCTTGAAAGGAACAGTTATGCCGCTGCTGAAAAAGGTTTCGACGGGACGCGTCAGGGCGCGCAGGGTGAGCGTGCCGTCGCTCGAATACCGCCGCCGCGCGTCGTCAATCGCGTCCGGCCCGGTGGTCAACGATGTCCATTCGCAGTTGAACCGCACGCGCGTCAGCCGCATCGCCGAGCCCGGCTCGGTCGAGGCGCTGCAAGCCATCGTCAGGACGGCGCGAAGGCTCGGAGAGCAGGTCTCGGTCGCGGGCGGCAGGCACGCGATGGGCGGCCAGCAGTTCGGAACCGATGCCTTGCTCGTTGACATGTCGGCCATGAATCGCATGCTCGGATTCGACGCCGGGCGGCGGCTGGTCGAAGTCGAGGCTGGCATTCGCTGGCCCGAGTTGATCGAGCGGCTGAGAGAGGCGCAGAGCGGATGCCCCGAACAGTACGGCATCATCCAGAAACAGACGGGGGCCGATGCCTTGAGCCTCGGCGGGGCGCTCGCCGCGAATATTCATGGCAGAGGATTGAGCCTCAAGCCCATCATCGGGGATGTCGAATCCTTCGTCCTCGTTGACGCGGAGGGCCAGCTGCGTCGTTGCAGCCGGAGCGAGAATGCGGAGCTGTTCCGGCTGGCCATCGGCGGCTACGGCCTGTTCGGGATTATCGCGAGCGTCCGGCTGCGTCTCGCGCCGCGTCGAAGGCTGCGGCGCATCGTTGAAGTGGCGGACCTCTGGGAGTGCCTGCCTGCCTTTGAACAACGCATCGAGGACGGCTTTCTCTACGGCGATTTTCAATTCATGACCGACAGCGAATCACCCCATTTTCTGCGCCGGGGCGTCTTCTCATGCTACAGGCCCGTGACGGGCGAGGCTGACGGCACGGAAACCCGGGCGGAACTCTCGCCCGGCGATTGGCGGCAGCTACTCTATCTCGCTCACGCGGACCGCAGGCAAGCGTTCGACGTTTACTCGCAGCATTACCTCTCCACTTCGGGTCAGCTTTACTGGTCCGACACGCACCAGTTGAGCACCTACGTGGACGACTATCACCGCGAATTGGACGCGCGGCTCGGAGCGCGTGCGCCGGGCAGCGAGATGATTACGGAAGTCTATCTGCCGAGAGAGCACCTCGCGGCCTTCATGGAGACGACGCGGGAGGACTTTCGCGCCGCCCGCACAGAGCTTATCTACGGGACTATCCGGCTCATCGAAAGAGACGACGAGAGCTTTCTGGCCTGGGCCAGGGAGCGCTACGCCTGCGTCGTCTTCAACCTGCACGTCACGCATGACGGGCCTGGATTGGAGAAAGCCGCGCGGGATTTTCGTCGCCTGATTGATCGCGCCATTCGATACGGCGGCAGCTATTACCTGACCTACCATCGCTGGGCGACGCG
>DASVWH010000123.1:0-32075 GCA_036389715.1 Pyrinomonadaceae bacterium
TCCTAACTCATACATACTCTGAATCAGACAGCAAATGTTATGACAGAGCACCTTTAACAGAGCCTCATTGATCTGCGCTCTCTTCGTCCGACTTCTCAAAGCATCACCAAACTTGCTCTTTATCATGTGAAAGGTCGTTTCAACATTCGACCTCTTATGATAGTGCTGCATGAAGCGTTCTGTATTCAGCGAAAAGTAGTGATACATGCTTTTCCACAGCGGCGAGTGTCGCTTGTCGTTGGCGCGGCTGTTAGCCTTGAAAGGTATGTAAGGCATCGCGTGATTTTCAATTACTGTTTGCAGATTGCCGCTTGAGAGATAAGCCTTATCTGCGCTCACCTGATTCATTACAAAGTTCTGCGCCGTCGCCTCTACTAACGGTTTGAAGTAAGGACTATCGCCTACATACTTGTCTGTGATTTCAACGGCAGTAACAATATTAGTCTTGACTCCGCACATCAGATGTACCTTTATCCAATCCTTCTTTTCGATTAGATGAGGGTCGCTGTACTTGGCGTGCATCCACTGGACAAAGCGACTGTTAGCCAGACCTGAGCTATCTACCGCAAAGTCACGCTCGATGGCTTGCAGAGGCAAGCTCGACTCTTCTATGAGCATCTGTAGATAAGGTGTCAGCATCTCCGATTCAAAGTAATTGAAGATGGAGTTATAGCAGGGAAGCTGCGAGATGTAGCCTTTGCCGTGTGCGTCTCTCAAGTCAGACATAAAGCGGCGACCGCTCACGGTAGAATAGACCTTGAAAGCTGCCGCGAATACCATATCTTCTAGCGGCAATCTTCTACGTCCAGCGCCGTACTGTGCGGGACTTCCGACTCCCTGGCATAGTTGATGTAGGAGATATTGAAACTGCGCCTTTTCCATCGTCTGCGCTTTGTTGTAAGCGGGCCACTCTTGCCGATAAGTCTTGCGAGTGACCTTGACCGTCTCCGTAACGGTAGTCTTACCGTTTTCCGTGACGGTCGTTTTCGTCTTTTCGATGGAGTGCTCGACGGCGTAGATGTGTTTACACTTGGCGTGGCGAATTTCAAAGTCAGGGCATGAGCATGTTTGCTCATCGGCATTAACTTTGTATTTGCCATGTCCGGCCTGTGAAGGAACTAAGTAGAGATTGCCATCTCTTTTGATGGTCGCTTTGGTCGCTATTGCGATGCCTTTTTGTTGTCTGGTGTCCATTGTTTGCCTTGCCTTTCGTTGGCGATTGGTTCACAATGGGTTTGTTGGAGACTCACCGTGAGCAATCGCGGGGTTTTCAAAGGGCGTTGGCAATTAGCGTTGCCAGCGCCCTTAACTGTTTGATGCTATGCATCTTAATGCTTGAGCGAGTAAAAGTCAAGCGTTTTCTTCGCATAACCTTAAGCAGCTTAAGGTTTTGATGCTTGAGCGTTACTATTGACAGAATAGACGAAAGGTGCAAGTATCTCTGGCATGAAAGCTCAACCAAAGATGTCGCCAAAGTACGCGGGCCGCTTAGGTGGTCTTAAGGGTGGTAAAGCTCGCGCGGTTAGTTTATCGCCAGAGCGGAGATCGGAGATTGCCCGCAAAGCTGCAAAAAAGAGATGGTTAAAGAATTTGAGTAAAAAGGCTGAGTGAATCATTGTCGCGCTGGCTGGCCTGTAGTATAGTGCGAGCCATTGACACCAGGCCGTACCTTTCCGGCCTAACGGGTATGCCGTAAACGGCAGAAGGCCCGACACTGAACAGAGTGTCGGGCCTACCCCAGTGAGCCGCTAGAGGCTCAGAAAGGCGGTAATCATGTTAATGATTTACCGTGTGTTTTTGTCAACGTGTACCTTAACTGTCCTCGTATCTTCCGATACGTTGATTATTAAGGTTGAACCGCCATAAGCGGCTTAACAGGGGCGGGAGTAGTTAGCAGCTACTCTCGCCTCTTTTTTTGCCCTAACCTCGCTCTACGAAGAGAGAGGTTGAAAAGCAAAAATTTTTTACTCACTCAACATTGAGTGAGTCTATGTCACGCACGTGCGTGACATAGATGAGTCGGCAGTAAGGCCAAACCTTGCTCCCGAATCTTCAAAGAACCTATATAATTCCCTAGACTCTACAATCCGTTGTGCATGGTGTACATTGTGCACAATGTACGCTGTAGTCGTACTTGTATACAATGTACGTACAGTTGTCAACCGTAATCTGTATACGGTATGCCGCTAAACCCGTTGAATCTAAGCGACTTACAGCCCCGCAGTACCATTAAGTACTTGTAATGCAATGCATTACGTCTAGACATTATCTAGATATTTCTAGAATTTCCCGTCTAGATATTTCTAGGATTTCCTGGCAGGAAACTCTTGCTGGCGGCTCTCACTCAAAGGTGGCGCAACGCTGGTAAGAGACGCCTAAACTGGTCGAGTTTTTCCTGACGGTTTGCGGAGACTCAAAGAGCTAGAGCGGCATTCTCACGGCTAGAAAGTGAAAAGGGGTTGACGCATTCCGGGCCGGATAGAATGCCGCTCAAAGAACCGAGCAGGAATCTTGCCCAATAATTCCTAATCCTGCCCAACAATTCGACTCTAGCACAGAATTATTAGGCAAAGCCCCACGCGTGGGCTTTGCCTCAATAGCCCCTAAGAGAGTTGATTTTTGAGGCAGACGGAATGTTTTTGAGGCAATCTGAAAATCAGTCGAATAGTGAAGGGGCTTTAGCTGTAGCGACCGCTTTAGGTTTTGGCGGGTAGAACAATCCGATGATTATCCAGACGTGCGGGCGCTCTTGAGTAGTCCCAACGAAAAAGTGCAAGTCCTTTTGACCAATCATCTCTGTCTCGTATTTCTGGCGAAACTTAGCTTCCCAATTCTCGCCATATTCCTTCGTCCAGCTTCGCCATGATTGCCCCATCTCCCAATCAGTACAATGCAGTGAGTGACCTTTACAGGCATCATCATCGCAGTGAAAGAAGTAAGTAAAATAGTGTGGGATTTTCTCCAACTCGGTCAAAGGGCCGCTCTCAAACAATTTGCCATGACGAAGCATGTCAAGCTGCCCCTGCGTCCATGTGGGCGTTGCAGGTGTGATGCGTAGCCGTTTAATGATCTTCGGACGAAAGAACCCTAGCGTCGGATGCTTATTGGTGTCTCGTTCCCTTTGCAGGTAACACAGACTTTGCGCTCTAAGAGGGAAAATAAATTGCTTTCTAGCATCCCATTCATTTTTAGTAGATAGCGGCTCTGTGAGTATTTTGATTGAATGAATATTTGGCTTGTAGCTTTCCAACCGGAAGTCCGATGCCTTAGTAATCTCAACTTCAATCCATTGATACTTTGCGAAACGCTTGTCGTTGTCCAGAAACCGATAAGGGACAGGATGGAGGCGCAGCCAATTACCATCATCCGTAATCGCGGCAGTACAGGAAATCTCCACACCTGACTTAGCGGGTATGGGATAGGTGCGAGCAACGATTAGCGCCTTCTTAGTCTCGCGTGAGGGCATAGCACGTCAAAGGTCGAAACTGGTTACTCCCATTGCTTCAAAGGCTAGCGAGAGTCTATGTCTATGGCACTCTTGAGGGTCTGTCTCTACACACATGAGGGCTATAGGATGCTCAAGAGCGTTAAAGAAACGGTGGAGATTCTTTTTAATATAATGAGCAACGACGTATTGATCGTACCATTGCCAGATAATATCCCGCGTTCCGGTTTCTATGGCTTTGGCGCGAATATCTCTTGGCACTCCAAGCTGTGGGACGTGAATATAAACCATGTCGCGCTCTTCGATAGCCTGCTTTAGATTATTCTTGCTCATCTCTGGACGATACATGCTGACAGGGTACTGGCGAATATCAATGAGCGTCCGTATATCTTTCGATTCAAGCAGGTCTAAAATCTCGTTCAGCGGTCGCCCTGTATATCCAATCGTAAAGAAAAGCGCGGTGTGGGGACACCGCGCCTCATTCCAGACGATTTTGTTTTCGGCTTGCTGTCTAGCCGATGAACTTGGAAGTTTCAGCCGATTCGCTTGCGTCATATCGGTAGTTTAACTCAACTGCCAGTGGATTACACCATGATTATCCTTTTCCCGTTTGAGGCCAATGTCTGTCTCCATCCGGCGAACCCATTGATTGTTTGGAAGTGCTTGTGGTAGTCCTGCGGTTGTTCTAACCTCAGTCCATGTTAATGGCCGCTTTGCCTTCTTCAACGTCTGCTTAATCGTATCTCGAAACTCTTCATAGCTCATCATTGACGTGGCCTTTCTCGGACGATTCCAATAGGGGCTTTTACACTTCGGGCATATACGCGGCTCGTTGTCAGTATCACGCGGTATCCATTCGTGGCTGCACCTCTCGCAGCGAAAGCCCATAACGGTGATTGGTACTTTTGCCATAGCTCAAGTATATACCCTACAAGGTGCAACCTGTCAAGGTTATACTTTCACAAGATATACCTATTGACTATATACCTCTATAGGTATATACTAGCTAAGTAAGAAAGGGCGGTTAATAAACATGGAGGCTACGATGGATATACGGCAGCAAAAGGGAATCGCAATAGCGACCAAAGCGAATATCAAACGAGACGGCCACTTGTGGCTCGTTCCTTCTCAGGCGGGGCATGGCAAATATAGAGTTGACGCTAACGCGCAACGTTGCAACTGTCCCGACTTTGAGATTCGTCAAGCCAAGTGCAAACATATCTACGCTGTCGAACATACCATCGAGCGCACTAAGACCACAGTTATCAAAGGCGGTAAGACTACAGTTACCGAGACTGTGAAGATCACGCGCAAGACTTACAAGCAGGAATGGCCTGCGTACAACAAAGCGCAGACTCAAGAGAAGGCGCAGTTTCAATATCTCCTACATCAACTATGCCAGGGAGTGGGCGAACCCGCGCAACATAGAGGCCGCCCGCGCCTGCCTCTTGAGGATATGATATTTGCGATGGCCTTCAAGGTCTATTCTACTTTCTCAGGCCGTCGCTTTATGTCAGATATGCGCATGGCGCATAGTAGGGGCTACGTCTCAAAGCCTCCCTCTTATAACTCTATCTTTCGCTACTTTGAATCGGAGATGCTGACACCTTATCTACAGATGCTCATAGAAGAGTCCAGTTTGCCCTTACAGGCCATCGAACGTGACTTTGCAGTAGATAGCTCAGGTCTGGCTAACTCTCGCTTTGTCCAGTGGATGCACGCCAAGTATAGCGACCCTCATCTAATCGAAAAGAAGGATTGGATAAAGGTACATCTGATGTGCGGAGTCAAGACTAACATCGTGACCGCAGTTGAAATCACAGATAAGTATGTAGGCGATAGCCCTTACTTCAAACCGTTAGTTGAGGCGACGGCGCAGAACTTTGTAATGAATCAGGTGAGCGCGGATAAGGCTTATCTCTCAAGCGGCAATCTGCAAACAGTAATTGAAAATCATGCGATGCCTTACATCCCTTTCAAGGCTAACAGCCGCGCCAATGACAAGCGACATTCGCCGCTGTGGAAAAGCATGTATCACTACTTTTCGCTGAATACGGAACGCTTTATGCAGCACTATCACAAGCGGTCGAATGTTGAAACGACCTTTCACATGATAAAGAGCAAGTTTGGCGATGCGCTCCGAAGTAGAACTAAGATCGCGCAGGTAAACGAAGCATTATGTAAGGTGCTCTGTCATAATATATGTTGTCTTATTCAGAGCATGTATGAGTTGAATCTGAAACCGAAGTTCTGGGCAGAGGTTGCTTAACGTTATGAATAGAGAAGATAGGCTTAGAGGTGAAGTCACGCCTGATAATATCGTTGTACCTATATTTGGGGTTGAGAATGAAGAATCTTTAGATGCCTTTCTTGGTACGGGGACATTCGTCGGAAACGGAGACTTCTTAGTGACCGCCCATCATGTTGTCCGTGATTGGAAGAAACGGTTTGCTATTCTCATAGCCGAAGAATCGTGGATGTATGAAGCGGAGATAGTGTTAGAAAGCCCAGAAACTGATCTTGCTATCTTAAAAGTTGATGGCTATCGTCCAGAATACGCACTGCCACTCGCTAAACCTGACGACTTTCATTTCAATATTCCTATAATTTGTTTGGAGCATGGAACTACTAGACAACAAGCGGATCGGTTTTATATTGACCCCTCCACTAGGCTTGGTAACATTACTCGATTTAGAAATCTACAAGATCAATTCAATCTTGCCGGTGACCAAATGCTGGAACTTTCCTTTCCTGCCTTACGCGGTGCGAGTGGGGCGGCAGTAATGAGTTGGTCTCCGCCTTTTGAACTGTTTGGAATTGTGATTGCTAATACTAGCTACCACTTATTGCCCGCACAAATAGAGAGTGTGTTAGATGAATCAAATCAGCTTTACGAAGAAATCAAGTTCATGCTTCCGCAAGCACTAGCAGTAAATGTAAAGCATGTAGCAGACCTGCTAAGGAAATTAAGCCCGCCTGAAAGTTCCAAGCCTCCAATCTAAATCTTTTTGAGGCAAGCAGCTTCTTTTTGGGGCAAGAGCCGTTTTAGAGGGTTATTGAGGCAAAGCCCCACGCGTGTATACTTGGTTACCACTGTATACTTGGTAGTCAATCGGGCTGGAAGGCTCGAATCCCTGTAGAAAACGGCATAAATGCTCTCTTGGGGCGAGAAAGTGGATAGCTGCTATCCATTTTTTGGCGTGCGCGGGAGGGGTCTCCGGGTGGGGTGGTGGGGGTAGGGCAATTGTTTGAATGATTGGGGTTAGGGCGGATAGCAGGTGTTCTTTCTGGCGTGGCATAGGGATTGTAGATGAAAGGGGCAGATCGTTGATAGGAATGATGGTTCAGGGAGGAAGCGGCCTGAATTCTTGAACCTGTACCGGCGTTCCTCATACGCCGGGAAAACTATCAGCGATCTCATCTTATTGAATCTTAAAAAATGTAGTTTGTGCCGACTCCCCCTCGCAATTGCGCGGCTTCCACGGAAGGCAACAGGCTTACTCTGAAGGAGATTGAACATGTTTCGTCGGATCACAGCTTGCTTGAGCCTTTTCAGCTTACTAATCATTTCCCTCGCTCCCCTGAGCACTTTTGCAGCCCCGACAGCCAAGCAGCAGAAGAGCCAGCCACGGCAGACGCTCAAAAAACTGTCCCCCGAACTGGAGACGGCCGCCCGTTCTTCAGCCACGGTGCGAATCCTGATTCAGACCAAGGGACAGCCTGCTGCCGGTCACGATGACGCCGTGGCCAAAGCCGGTGGAAAAAAGAGAGCCAGCTATGCGGCGCTCAACATGGTAGTGGCCGAAGTTCCGGCCAACACAGTGGCCTCGATTGCCGCCCGCACGGACGTCATGTACGTCTCGCCGGATCGCCCCGTCAGGTCCGAACTCAACCTCACGAACGAAACCACCGGCGCGGCACAGGTGCAGGCCGGAACGGCCGGCGCTCCCGGTCTCTCGGGCAGGGGCATCGGCATCGCCATCCTCGACAGCGGCATCAGCGCCAACCACCCGGACTTCAACAGAAACGGAAAGTCGCGTGTCATCGCTGCCGTTGACTTCACGGGCAGCGCGACGAGCGGCGACGTGGACGGTCACGGCACGGGCGTGGCGGGCGTGGCGGCGGGCAGCGGCGCTGCTTCCGGCGGTTACGCGGCCAACTACGCGGGCGTCGCTCCCGAAGCGAGCCTGATTGACGTGCGCGTCCTGGACGAGCACGGCGTCGGCCGCATCAGCAACGTCATCGCGGCCCTCAACTGGGTGATCGAGAACAGCAGGCGTTACAACATCCGCGTCGTCAACATGAGCCTGGGGACGCCCGTGCACGAGTCCTTCCGCGTTGACCCGCTGTGCAAGGCCGTCGAACTGGCGGTCAACAGCGGCCTGGTCGTCGTGTGCAGCGCCGGAAACCAGGGCCGGACGGAGGAAGTCACCGGCTACGACGCCGACGGCGCTCCCATCTACAGGCTCACTTACGGAGCCATCAACAGCCCCGGCAACAGCCCCTTTGCGATCACCGTCGGAGCCACGGACTCACACGGCACGGTGCGTCGCTCGGACGACACGGTAGCGGCCTTCTCTTCCAAGGGCTTCACGCGCTTCGACCACCTGGCCAAGCCGGACCTCGTCGCTCCCGGCCGCCGCGTCGTGGCAACCATGTCGCAGGTTCCGAACCCGACCCTCGCCAACGAGTATCCGGACAGGGTCGTGCAGCCCGTCTCCCGCGACGGTCAGTCAAACGTTTACTTCAACTACTCCGGCACGTCCTTCTCGGCCCCGGTCGTCGCGGGAACGGTCGCGCTGATGCTCGAAGCCAACAAGTCCCTGACGCCGCTGCTCGTCAAGGCCCTGCTGACGCGCACGGCGCAGTCGCTGCCCGGCTCGACCTTCAGCAACAAGGCGCAGACCTACATGACGCAGGGCGCGGGCCTGGTCAACGCGCTCGGCGCGGTCAAGATGGCGCGCGCCATCGTCCCGAACGCAGACAAGCTGGTCGCGGGCAGCCAGTTGTTCAGCCCCAACACCAGCCTCCAAACACTCGGCAGCTCGGTCTCAATCGGCGGCGAGAGCATACAGCTCAGCCCGCGCGTTATTTACGCCAACGGCGTGCTCTTCACGGAGCACCCGCTGCTCGTCAACGGCATCAAGCTCCGCGAGGGCATCATCTTCGGCAACGGCGTGATGACGAGCGACGGCTGGATGCTCGGCGACGGCCACATGCTGAGCGACGGTCACATGTTAAGCGATGGCTGGATGCTCGGCGACGGTTGGATGCTCGGCGATGGTCACATGCTGAGCGATGGCTGGATGCTCGGCGACTCTATCGTCAACGGAGACCACCTGGTTCTCAGCGGCGGCTGGATGCTCGGCGACGGCTGGATGCTGGGTGATGGTTGGATGCTCGGCGACGGTCACATGCTCAGTGACGGCTGGATGCTCGGCGACGGCATCACGCTCGGCGACGGCCACATGTTGAGCGACGGCTGGATGCTCGGCGATGGCATCACGCGCGCCGACGGCCACCTTTACCAGGACGGTCACATGCTGAGCGACGGCCACATGTTAAGCGATGGCTGGATGCTCGGCGACGGCTGGATGTTGGGTGACGGTTGGATGCTCGGCGATGGTTGGATGCTGGGCGACGGCTGGATGCTCGGCGATGGCCACATGCTCAGTGACGGTCATATGCTGAGCGACGGTCACATGCTCAGTGATGGCCACATGTTGAGCGACGGTTGGATGCTCGGCGATGGCGTGATGGTCTCTGACGGTTGGATGCTGGGCGACGGCTGGATGCTCGGCGACTAAGCAGCCTCTGGACCCGGAAGCGGGCTGAAAGCGGGCGCGAGTCATTCGGACTCGCGCCCGCTTCTTTGCTTTGCCCTTCTTTGCTTTGCCCTTCTGTGCTTTCGCACTCCTGCCTGTCTGAAGGGAGCTGCAATTCTTCTTAGCTTGAAGGTGCGATTCAAGGCTCACGCCGGAGCGCTTCAGGCAACATGCCCGGCCGCTTCATGCTCTGGCGCGCGCGCTTGTCTGTGCACGACCAGGGCGAGCCCCATGATGAGATAGAAGATCATCACCACTTCCGAATCGCCCAGGTTGTAGTGAACCATCCCGCTCGTGACGAAGCCCGCCAGGCCGCCGAGCGCGCCGAGCGCGATGCCGCGTTCGACCCACCCGTCAACGCTTAGGCCGCACACCAGTCGGAACAGCATCCGTGCGTACAGCGCAAGCAGGATAATCCAGGCCAGTAGGACGGGGATGCCTCTTTCGAGGGCCAGTTGGAGCGGCGTCGAGTGCATATGGCCGACGGGGATCTTGCCGTTGTCGAAGAGCCCCCACTGCCGCCAGTGATACTTGATGGAGTCCATCCCGACGCCGACCAGGAGATGGCGCGGTTTGCTCTTCAAGAGGTCGAAGCCCTCGCGCCAGACCGTCTCGCGCCAGGTAATCGAGGCGTCCGTTCTATCGAAGAAGGAGACGTTGCGCTTTTGCTGGAGCACGACGAGCCCGGCGAAGACGACCGGCAGCGCGACGGCCGCGACGACCAGCACAGTGCGGCGGCTCGCGCCAGCCAGCACGATCAGGAGCGCCGAGAGCAGGAACGCCAGCCAGGAAGCGCGCGTCACCGTCAGCAAGAGCGCCGACCCCAGCACGGCCAATGCCGCCAGCAGCAGCGCCGCCCCGCGCCGGTTTCGCCCGGCGATGAACAGCCCCAGCGCCAGCGAGGCGATCAACTGCAAGGCTTCTGCATAGGTCGTGTAATGGCCGTAGAAGCCGGACGCACGCCAATCGCGCCCACGCGACCATCCGGCCAGCCCTAGCCTTTCGAGCGGCGTCGCGCCCGCCAGCAATCTTCCGCGCGGCACTCTGAGGACCGGCATCCACTCGACGCGGTAAATCCTGATGATGGCCGGGTCCTCTCCCTGCGATGCGTCGAGCGCCGCCGCCAGCTCTTCCAGACTGTGCAGCGGGCGGCCGTCAACTTCGAGAATCGTATCGCCGTTTTGAACCGGCGTCGGGTCTTCATGCTTCGGGGCGACGAAGACTGCGGCGCGCAGGGGGCTGTTCGCGGCGACCCCCTCGACCTTGACGCCGCGCCCGGCCGCCCGCTGGCCCAGCGTCAAGAGGCCGTTGATCGTGCACGAAGCGACGAGCAGGAGCGCCAGCCAGCGCAGCACTCTTTTGGACCTGACGTTTTCCGCGACGAGGAAAACGATGGTGAAGAGGCTCGCCGCCCGCAGCTTCCCGAGCGAAGCGGGCAGGTCGTAAGAGAAGAGCGCGGAGATGAATGTCAGGATAAAGAATCCGAGCAGCGCGTAATCGAGCGGCGTGCGGTCCAGGCGCGGGCGCGGCGCGACGAAAAAGCGTATCACCCAGACCAGCAGGCCGCATAGCCAGCTGATCTGCGTCGCGGCAATCGAGTGCGGCGCAAAGAGGACCAGTGCGAACAACCAGCCGACGAGCACGCGGTCGAGCCAGACGGCGACTCGGCCCGTCGTCCCTGCCCCGGTTTCGGCGCGAAGGGCTTCAGTAGTTTCCGTCACAGGTCAATTTGTCTCCGTCAAAGCCTCTGTTTCGTTTAGAATGGCCGCGCAGCCCATCAAGCGGGAGCGCATTTTGCGGCGTCGCCCGATTATATTCGACCATCAAGGAAAGAGCATGCGTAGATCAATGCGTAGATCACTCAGGCTTCTCACGCTCGTCATCGTTTTGGCCGTCGCCGGTGTCCCCGTAGGGGCGCAGCAGGCGGCCAACGGGCAGGAGCTGGAACAGGCCAGGGCTCTGGCCAACCGGCCGGAGACGCTCGCGGCCTTCGCTTACATAGACCGGACGCGCGAAGAGATGCTGCGCGAGTGGCGCGCGCTGGCGGAAATCAACGCGCCTTCCGGGCAGGAGAAAGCGCGTGCCGTCTACATCGAAAGATTGCTGCGCAGGGCCGGGCTGCAAGACGTTCACTACGACTCGATAGGCAATCTCGTCGCCACGCGCAAGGGGACGGGCAAAGGCCCGCGGGTCGTCTTCGACGCACACATGGACACTGTCTTTCAACCGGGGTTGAAGATTACGACCACCATCCGCGATGGGCGAATCTTTGCTCCCGGCATCGGCGACGACACGCGCAACATCGAAGCCCTGCTCGCCAGCATCCGTGCCCTCAACGCGGCCCGCATTAAGACCAGCGGCGATCTGGTCTTCGTCTTCACGGTGCAGGAAGAGACCTGCCTCTGCGGGGCCGAGCGGTACGTCGCGGAGAACAGGGGCAAGTTCGATTACTACGTTGCGCTCGACGGCGGCTACGAGGGTTTCACCTACGGCGCTATCGGCATCAACTGGTATCGCCATCACTTCATCGGGCCGGGCGGGCACACGCGCTCGCAGAACCCGCCCTACTCTGCGACCCTGCCGCTGGCGCGCGCCATCTCCCGCATCTACGAATTGAAGATTCCCGAAGAGCCTTCCTCCAACCTCAACATAGGGATGCTGGGCGGCTCCGAAGTGGTCAACGCGAAGGCGGCCGACGCCTGGTTCACGCTCGACCTGCGCTCGATGAGCAACGAGGTGATGGCCGACCTCGAACAAAAGATTGCGGCCATTCTCAAAGAGGAGGCCGAGCGCGCCGGGATGAGCGTCAGGACGGAAGTAATCTCCGCTTCGACCGCGGCACTCAATCCCGAACATCGCACATCGCGGCTCGTCAGGATAGCCGAAGCCGTCCATCTCACGATGGGTTTTGAAGCACCGCCGATTACGACCGCTGGCTCGAACAATTCCGGCGCGGCGCTGCGCGCGGGCCTCGCCGCCATCTCGACCGGCGCGGCCCCTTGCAGCAATTCACACTCGCTGGCCGAATCCTGCGAGATCGAGCCCTTCTACAAAGGCACGAAGAAGGTCATCCTGCTGGCGCTCGCCCTCGCGCAAATGGAGAAGTGAAAAGGCGTCTATCGCCGACCCGTCAGGAGCGGCCTGACAAATCGTTTTCGAGAGTGCATTCAACTAAACGGCGCTCTCGGTCTCTTTTTCTCTTCACGATTGACGGTTCCGTCGTTGACTAATAGGCGTCGTCGCCGCGCAGCATGACGGGCAGGGTGCGGAGGATGATTTTGAGATCGAGCAGGAGCGACCAGTTCTCTATGTAGAAGAGGTCGAGGCGAACCATCTCGTCGAAGGGCAGGCGGTTGCGCCCGGAGACCTGCCAGAGCCCCGTCAGGCCCGGCTTCATGTCCAGCCGTTTGCGATGCCAGAGTTCGTAGGCTTCGACTTCGTAAGGGATGGGCGGGCGCGGGCCGACGACGCTCATGTCGCCGCGCAGGACGTTGAGCAGCTGCGGCAGCTCGTCCAGGCTCAAGCGCCTGAGCAGCTGCCCGACGCGCGTGATGCGCGAATCCTTGACCAGCTTGTAGGCGGGCCGCTCGCCTTCGACCAGCACGGCCTCCGCGCGCCCCGCGATGTATTTGCGCTGGTACTCCCTGTGCGCGGCGTCGTCCGTATCCACGCGCATCGTCCGAAATTTATAGAAGAGGAAGATGCGCCCGTCCATCCCGACGCGCTCCTGCTTGTAGAAGACGGGGCCTCTCGAATCCAGCTTGATAAGGATGGCGATGATTATCCAGACCGGCACGAGCAGGGCCAGGGCGAGGACGGCGATCAGGAGGTCCGAGGAACGCTTGGCGATGCGCGCGGCCGAAGAGAGCGGCTCGCGGAAGAGGCGGATCATCGGCAGCGCGCCGATCTGGTCAATCTCGGTCTTACGCGGCAGGCAGTTAAAGAGGCTCGGCGCGATCCGAAACTCGACGCCGCGCCTGCGGCCCACGCGCATCATCACGTCGAAGAGCACGTCGCCGGAGATTTTCGGGTCGGTGATAATCACCTCGTTTGCGCCCGACTGGCGAATCGCTTCGGGCAGCCCTTCGATGTCGCTGACAACCGGCACGCCCTCGAACTCATCCGGCACGCCCGCGTCGAGACGGCCGTTCTCGACTACTCCGATGACGCGGTAGCCGAGTGCGGGGCGCTCGCGCATCTCCTTAATGCAGAGTGCGGCTTCCGCGCCGCGCCCGACTACCAGCGTCGGAATCAGGTTGATCTCCCGCCGCCGCGCGAAGGTCTGGGCCGTGCGGACAAACAGGCGCACCAGCCCGAAGGCGACGAGCGCCAGAAAGAAATCGAGGACGAAGACGCCGCGCGCGTAAGAGAAAGCGCGAAACTGCGTGCCGCCGCGATAGAGAAAGGCTGCCGCCACGATCAGCAGCGACCCTGTCGCCGCGGCCTTGAAAACGCGCGCACCGTCTTCGACCAGCGAGAACTCGCCGCGCAGCCGGTAGAGGTCCATGTAATAGAGGACCAGCAGGCGTATCGGCAGGATGAAGGGGAGCAGCGCTCCGTAAGGCGCAAACGGCTCGCTCCAAGCGAGAGCCCCGTCGCCGGAGCGCACGAAAACTCTGTCGCCCTCGCGTAGGTAGAAGGCAGCCATAAAGGAGAGCGCGGCGAGCAAGAGGTCCGCCCCGAGGAGCGCCGCACGCACGGCGGGCACGACCCACTGCGGCGCGCGCCCGGGCACACGCACCGCGCGAGCATCCCTTAACCCTTCTCTCAGCTTCTCTGCTCTCATCTCAACTAGTGAATAGTAAATGGTAAATAGTAAATGGTAAATCGTGAATGGTAAATCGTGAATAGATAAAAACGTGTGCCTCAAACTTAAGCCGCTGTCTTTCTTTTTCTATTTACGATTTACGATTTACTATTCACCATTCACCAAGTATCAGGTCTGCGACTTCGGCGCGGACGTGAAGAGCGCGGCGCGGCTGTGCGGCGGGCTTCTTCTCCAGGGGCAGGTCGTCCAGGTCCGCCCGCGTGCTGATGCGCTTGAGCCTGCCCTGGCGCACCAGCTCTTCGTCGAGCGCCGCCCAGCGTCCCGCGTAGATGGTCGCGGCCGGAACGCCGAGCGCCGCGGCCTCTCGATTCATCGTCCCGCCCGCGCTGACAACCAGGTCGGCGGCCGCAATCAGGTTTGCGCCGTCGAGCGCTTCCCGCGGCAGAATCAGGTTCGCCCCCGCGCGCGAAGAATAGGCCGCCCGCTGCGCTTCGTTGCGCGCCAGGAAGATGACTTTGACACTGGCGCGTGCGGCGAGGCGTTCGAGCAGTTCGTCAAACAACTCGTTCTCGAAACGGTGATAGAGCGCATCGCGGGCGGGCGGGCGGACGACGACGAGCACTTCGCCGGGACTGATGCCGAGCGCGCTTAAGGTCTGCGCGAAGCGAGGGTCCGGCTCGAAGTCCGCCAGGTAAACGTCCTCCTTCGTCCCGTCGTAGCGCCTGACTTTGCGCGCACGCGCCCCCATGCGCCGCAGCGCCTCTGCCGGAAACGAGCGCGGGACGACGACGCGCGAGGCCAGCCTGAAGGCCAGATGATTGGCGGGCTGATGCTCATAATCCATCAGCGTCACGCTCTTGATTCCGAGCAGACGCGCGGCCGCCACCTGCGCATACGAATTATGGCTGACGGCCAGGTCGAAGCCGCGCCCGCGCGCCCAGCCGCGGAGCGCCGCCGTGCGCCCGGCCAGATTCCCAGCCTTACCGGAGAGCCCGCGCCCGCCGTGACCGCCGATGACAGAGGGCGCTAGTCCCGCTGCCTGTGCCAGCTCAACCGTCTGCGCAAACTCACGCGCCGTCGTCCAGACCTCGTGCCCGCGCCGCAGAAACTCCGCAATCAACGCGCGGAAGAAAGGAACGTGCGGCGAGTTTGCCAGGTCAATCCAGAGGCGCATAGAAAGTGAGCAGTGAGCAGTAAGCAGTAAAAGCGAGAAACAAGTGACGAGCAGCCGCGACGAGCAGTCTTCTGTTTTTACTGCTCACCGCTCACTGCTTACTGCTTACTTTCTTCCAATAGTCGTGACAGGCCATAGAGCATCCATGCCTGCGCCCAGCGCATGTAGGGCGTGCGGATGGTGTAGAAGCGGCGGCGCTGGTAGCGAAAGAAGCCGCGCGGGTCGCGTAGCTCGCGGATGGCCCAGAGCGCGATCTTTACGGACAGCTCCGGCGCGCCCGCGTTCATCCAGCCGAGTTCCGCCAGGGCGACCAGCCCGGCGCCCGCCGAATGTGCGTCGGCCGGGTAAAGTCTATCATGGAAATATTTCGGCCAGCCGTTTGACAGGAAGAACCGCGCGCGCCAGAACTCGTAGCCCCGCCGCGTCGCCGCTGCAAGCTCATCGCTCGATGCGCGGCAGGATGCCGTGATGCGCGCCAGGCTCGTCAGGATAAAGGCCGTGTGAAAGTTGTCGGACCAGGACTGATAATCGTCCGCGCCGTATGCCCAGGAGCCGTCCGCGCGCTGGTGTCTGACGACGTAGCGTGCCGCGCGCACGGCGTAGTCAAGCAACTCCTGCTCGCCCGTCAAAGCACCGACCGAAGCGAGCGCCTCTGCCGCCAGGAGACTCGCGTTGAAGACGCGCGTGCGGTCGAGCGGCGTGTAGCTGAAACAGATTTCGTCCGGCGTTTCGACGGTGCGCGCCAGCCCGTTAAGGATAAAGTCGCAGGCGCTGCGCGCCGCTGCGAGATACTGGTCCGCTGCGAGATACTGGTCCGTCCCTGTGCCCGGCTTCTTCTCTTCACCGAAAGCGCGTGCGGCTTCGACCAGTGCGCGAACCGCGAAGGCGGTCGGCACGACCGTTGGCGTCCCGCGCGGCGCGAAGAAGGCGCGCCCCTGCCAGTCGAAGTTATAGCCCCAGGCCACCATGCTCCTTGCGCCTGCGACTGCGAGCCGCGCAGAGAGCAGGTCACGGAGCAAGGCACGCGCGGCGGCTTCCGCTTCAGCGCCCGGCTCCGTGCGAAAGCGTGCCAGCGCCGCCAGCGCAAACAGCGCCGTCCCCTTCGCATTTCTTTCGGCGGGGACCAGCGCGAGCTTTCTGAAATTGACGGGCGAGCGTTTGAAGAGCTGCGTCCAGGCCAGGCGCGCCAGGCGCGAGTGTTTGAAGGGCGTCGCCTGAAAGAGGCGGCTGTTGAGAGCATCGAACGGGTCGTGCCCGGCGTAGTCGCGCGCGGCGCACCATGCGGCCAACTCCTGGCGGGCGCTCTCGATCTCTGCTTTGACAGGAGAGCGAGGGGCGGCCTCCCGCGCGCCGCTCATAGCTTGCTGCTGACGGAAGTCTCTATCCGCCGCGCAGTCTCGATAAAGCTCTCCTGCCAGAGCTCGAACATGAGCAGGGTCCAGAGCAGCTTGCGATGATTGGCACGCCCCTGCTCGTGCTCGTCCTGGAGGCGCGCGACGTAGTCGGCGTCGAAGAGTCCGGCCCGGCGAATGCGTTCGGGCGAGAGGAGGTCTCGTGCCAGCGGTCGGAGGCGTCCCTTCAACCATTCGGCGACGGGAATGCCGAACCCCTTCTTGCCGCGCCGTGTGACGAAGGGCGGCAGGAGGTCTCGGACGGCGCGTTTGAGGATGTACTTGGAGGTGCGCCCGCGCAGCTTGTAGTTGACCGGGAGGCTCGCCGCGTACTCCGCCACACGCGGGTCCAGAAACGGCGCGCGCACTTCCAGCGAGACGGCCATGCTCGCGCGGTCAACCTTGGTCAGGATGTCTTCCGCCAGGTAAAGCCTGGTGTCCAGGCTCTGCATCCGCTCGACCGTGTTGTCCGCATCGCACTCTTCGGCGAGCAGCCGCCGGGCCTCGCGGTAGATGTCGCCGTCGCTTGCGGCCCTGACCTCGGCCGTCAGGAGTCGCTCCTGCTCGCCGGGCGAGAAAGAGCCGAACCAGACGTGATGCCGCGTCACGTCGTCATAGTTCATCCCGGCGACAAAGCGCCGCGCCTTGTAGTCGAACGAGAGATTCTTCGTCTTGACGGGCAGGCGGTTGACCACGGGCTCGACGAGCGAGCGGCGGAGCAGGCCGGGCACGCGCGCGTACAAACGGGCCAGGCGATGCCCCCAGTACATCGGATAACCGGCGAACAGCTCATCGCCGCCGTCGCCGCCGAGCGCGACCGTCACGTGCTTGCGCGTGAAGCGCGAGAGCAGGTAGGTCGGAACCAGCGAGGCGTCGCTAAACGGCTCGTCCATCCACGAGCCGATCTCGCCGACGAGATTGGCGGCCAGGTCAACGCTCAGACGCTCTTCGTGATGGTCCGTGCCGAGAAACTTGGCGACGCCGCGCGCGTAGGCCGATTCGTCGAAAGAGGTCTCCGCAAACGAGATGGAGAAGGTCTTGACCGTTTCGCTCGACGCGCGGACGGCCATCGCCGCGACCGTCGAAGAGTCAACCCCCCCGGAGAGCAGCACGCCGAGCGGCACATCCGAGACGAGCCGCATCCGCACGGCGTCCGCCAGCAGCTCTCTCAAGCGTGCGGCTGCCTCTTCTTCGCTCGGCGCGGGCTGCTGCTTCCTGTAGCTCAAGCGCCAGTAGGGCCGAACATCTATGCGCCCGTCTTCGAGCGTCAGGGTGTGCGCCGCCGTCAGCTTGTTGATGCCCCGGTAGATGGAGAGCGGCGCGGGCACGTAGTCGAACGAGAGATACTGGCGGAGCGCGTCGAGGTTCAGCGCGGGCCTGACCTGCGGGTGCGCGAGCAGGACTTTCGGCTCCGAGCCGAAGATTAAAGTCTGATCGAAGACGCCCCAGTAGAGCGGCTTTTCGCCGAAGCGGTCGCGCGCGATGAAGAGACGGCGGCGGCGCGCGTCCCAGAGCGCGAAGGCGAACATCCCGTTGAGATGCTCGACCATCGCTGTGCCGTGCTCTTCGTAGAGATGCGGCAGGACTTCCGTATCCGAGGCGGAGCGAAAATGGTGGCCGCGCTTTTCCAGCCGGGCGCGCAGCTCGCGGTAGTTGTAAATCTCGCCGTTGAGAATGACCGAGACCTGCCCGTCTTCGCTCGTCGCGGGCTGCTCGCCGGTCTGCAAATCAATGATGGCCAGGCGCCGCATCCCGAGCGCCGCGCCCGTCGTCGCCATCAACCCTTCCGAATCCGGGCCGCGATGCGTCATCCGCTCGCACATCGAGCGCAGCAGGGCCACCGCGCCGTCCGGCGGCGGCACGCGCGCATCAAGGCTGGCCCATCCGGTAATTCCGCACATAATTGTTAGTGAGCAGTGAGCAGTAAGCAGTAAGCAGTTAAAACCAGTAGGCTGCTCGGTACTTGCTGCTCGTCACTTGTTTCTTTCTTTTACTGCTCACTGCTCACTGCTTACTGCTCACTATTAACGGCTCGCTATCAAATCCTATCTTCTCGCGCACGGCGTAGATGCGCTTCGACTGCGATTCGTGATAAGTGCGCACGAGCATCTCCGCCAGCAGGCCCATCAGGAGAAATTGAATCCCGACGGCGAAGAGCACGATGGCGATGATCGGCAGCGGCGTCTGGATGAAATCCGCCCTGTGCGCCAGCTTGAGAAACAGGGCCCAGAGCCCCGCGAGCACGGAGACCAGGAAGCTCAAGACGCCGAACGTCCCGAAGATGTAGATCGGCTTCGTCTGGTAAGACGCCATGAACTTGATGGTCATCAAGTCGAAGACGACCTTGATCGTGCGCGAGAGTCCGTACTTTGACTTGCCCATCGTGCGGGCGTGATGCTCGACGGGAATCTCCGTCACGCGCGCCCCGGCCCATGAAGCGTAGATCGGGATGAAGCGGTGCATCTCTCCGTAGAGCCGCACGTCTTCGAGCGATTCGCGGCGATAGGCTTTCAGCGAACAGCCGTAGTCGTGCAGGGGCACGCCGCCAATCCAGGAGATCAGGCGATTGGCCAGCATGGAGGGAATCTTGCGCGTGATTAATTTGTCCTGCCGATTTTTGCGCCAGCCCGAAACCACGTCGTAGCCCTCGTCCAGCTTGTCCAACAGCCGCACGATGTCCGCCGGGTCGTTCTGTAAATCGGCGTCCATCGGAATCAGGACGCGCCCACTGGCCGCATCAATCCCGGCGGCCATCGCGGCCGTCTGCCCGTAGTTGCGGCGCAGGGCGACGACACGCACGCGTGCGTCCAGTTGCGCCAGCTCGCGCAGCACGGCGAGGCTCCCATCGCTTGAGCCGTCGTCCACGTAGATAATCTCGGCCGTCCGGCCGAGCCTCCCGAGCGCATCGTCGAGCTTGGCGTGCAGCGGTCGCAGGTTCGGCTCTTCGTTAAAGACGGGCAGGAAGACGGAGATGTCCGGCGCATCATTCGCGCCGTCGCCCGCATAGGCCCGGCCCCTTCTCAAGGTCTCTTCTTCGTCGTAGTTTTTCATCTCTTCAGCTTATCGCCAGGACTTGAGCTGCTTCCGGCGAAGAGCCGCCGCAGGTTGTACTGGAAGCCCGGCAAAACATCTCGCCCGTCAAGCGCCTCATCCTCGGCGAGCCTTCGCGGCTCAGCTCCGGGACTGTAAATCGTCACGGTGCGTTTCCTCGGATTAACTATCCAAACCAGCCTGACGCCCGCTTCCAGATACTCTTCTATTTTCTCATCAACTTCGTACAGAGTATCGCTCGGGCTGAGGACTTCAACCGCCAGGTCTGGCGCGCCGGGCCAGAACTTTTCGGGGATACCACCGGGCGGAATGCGCTCACGGCTGACAAATGCGGCGTCCGGTGCTCGCACCGTATCAGGATTAGTGAAGAGAATGAAGCCTGTTTCGGCAGCGAACACTTCGCCCAGTCTGTTTGCTTCGACATGTTGAGCAATGGCCATCCCGATTCTGATTGCAAGGACGCCGTGCTTGCCACCCCTCGGTGACATCTTAATCAACTCTCCTTTGACCAGCTCGTAGCGAAAGCCGTCGCCCGGCATTGTGAAGAGTTCGTCCGCCGTCATTAACACAGTTGCCGTGCTCATGCCAGACCTCCTTCCCGGCCGCCTTGATTGTCCTTACTATTCAACCCGCCGCGCGACGCAGAGCGCCGAGACGCCGAACGGGAAATCCATGTGGCGCAGGAGCGCGCTCTCCGCGCCGAGCACACGGCCGAGCACGCCGTTTAAAGCCGAGACGTTGATGTTGTTCTCGGATTCCGGCCTGAGGCCCGTCAGGCGCATCAGCGTCCGCCCGAGGAGAATCGGCGCGAAGAAACTGATGTTGGCATAGGTCGCGCGCTCGACCTCAAAGCCCGCCGCCTCCAGGGCCAGGCTGAGGCCCCGGAGCGTGTAGCGCCGCCGGTGATGACTCACGTCGTCCTGCACGCCCCAGAGGAACATGAAGGCCGGGACGAAGAGCAGGGCGCGCCCGCCGGGCCGGAGCACGCGCCGCATCTCACGCAACCCCGCCACGTCGTCGTCCAGGTGTTCCACCACGTCGAGCGCGGTCACTAAATCGAAGGAGCCGTCAGCATAGGGGAGCTTTTCGGCCGCTCCCTGCCGGACGTGCTCAAGCCCGCGCTGGCGGCAGAAGGCGAGCGCGTCCGGCGAAACATCCACACCCTCGGCGTCGCCGTACCGGCCCAGCAGCTCCAGATTCGCCCCCGTCCCGCAGCCAACGTCCAGGATGCGCGGGCGGCTCTCGCCGAGCTCCGCGCAAATCTTTTCGACGAAGCTCCCGATGATGCGCCGTCGGCCGACGAACCACCAGTGCGTCCCCTCGACCTCGTACATGATCGGGTATGTGTGCTGCTGCATCTCCTGCGGCAGAGAGAGAGAATTTTCCATCGCTTCACTCAATCATTTACAGGCCCGGGCGCGGCCGTGCAATCCGCAAGCGGTTCAACCTTTGAGCTGTCCGAAGCCGCGCCAGCTGTTGCTGTTATGCCAGCCGATGACGACCTCGCTCGCGCCCACCTCGCGCCACCACTCTTCGAACTCTTCGCGCGAGATGTAGAAGGCGGTCGGGGCCACCAGGTGATCGAAGACTATCAGGTGCTGCTCTCGCCAGCCGAAGCCCGAGATCGCGTTCAGGTAGTCATTGTAGAACAAACGGCGGGCCAGTGCAGCGCCGCGAGGGCCGCGATTGAGCGGGCCGTAGACCAGTTTCGTCGCGGCGTAGACGGCGGCCGTCGGCAGCTTCGAGAGATGAAGCAGTGCGCGCTGGTCCATCCGCGAAGTGACCCGGCGCAGCGGATTGACCCAGCGCGTGATCCAGGTATTGTTCTCCGCGCCGTAGACCCAGGCGGAGAGATGCCCGCCCGCCCGGACCTTTGAAGCCAGCGAGAGAAAGCCCTCGCGCGGGTCCGGCAGGTGATGCAGGACGCCGACCGAGAAGGCGTAATCGAATATCCGGCGAAAGGGCAGATGGTAGATATCGGCCTGAACGACGTGCGCGTTCTCCAGCTCGCGCGTCGCGGCGTAGGCCGTCTCGACCGCTGCGCTCAAATCAACGCCGATGATTTCGCGCGCGCCCCAGCCTGCGGCCAGCTGCGTATGGCGTCCCTTGCCGCACCCGCCTTCGAGGACCAGCTTGTCGCGGAAGAACCCCGGCTCGACCGGCGCTATCCAGCCCAGGAACTGCTCTGCGTAGCGCTCGTCCTTCTCCGTAAAATGCTGCCACTCCCAGCCGAAGCTGGCGGCGGTCGCGGCCTTCTCCGCTTCGACCGTGCTGAGATCGGCAAAGCGCGGCACACCGCGCACGATGGGAAAGCGGCGCGCGCAGGAGCCGCAGTCGAGGTCGCCTTCGAGGATTTCCCCGGCCTCGCTTTTGGCCGTCGAGAGGAGGCGGATTTCGCCGCCGCACGACGGACAGACCAGATAGTTCAGTAGCCTTTGCTTCATGCCGTTCGCTCGCTCAGCTCTCCATCGCTCTTTTCAGCTTTCGCGCCGCCCGCGCCTGAGACGCTGCACCAGCTCGCCCGCGTGCGCCAGCCCGAGCCCGGCAAAGACGAGCAGCAGCGCCTGCATCGGCAGCCCGTAACGTATCTCCATGTGCATCATCGAGCCGACCAGGAGATAGTAGAGCACGGTCGTCAAGATTAGTAAGGCTGTGAAGCGGTCCCGCCTGAGCGCCAGCCACACGCCCCACGCCATCAACGGCAGCGCCAGATAGCGCCAGACGCTCTGCATCATTCCCAGCAGGTTGACCAGGAGCGCCAGCGGGCCGCCTCTCCGCTCCGGCGGCAGGCACTTGGCGCTCGTCACGTTGACGCCCGCATAGCCGTAATAGGAGGAAGGCTCGCCCGCATAGTTCAGGACGCCCCACATCCGGCGCATCATCACGCCAGCGTACCAGGCCGGGTGAGAGACGATGACGGAGAGCGCCTTCTGCGCGCGCAGGCGGTCGCGCCTGACGCCGTCCGGCCAGTAGAGCCCGAGCGGGGCGTCGGGTGCGAGTCCGAGCGCCGCGCGCTCCTGCTCGATGACCTTCAGGTCGCCGTAAACCGCGCCGAACTCGGCCGCGCGCTCCGTCTCGCCGATGCCCTCCCAGAGATTCGTTCCCACGCCGAGCCCCGTCGGCAGGAAGGCCCGGAACGCGACCGCGTTGCGAATCATCACGGGTGCGACCAGCAGCGCCGCGCCCGCAACGAGAGCCCCGGCCAGCCGCAGCCTAGCGGGCCACGCGCTGCGTAACAGGCAGAGCAGCGCCAGCGCCCACCCGAGCGCCAGCAGCAGCGCGTTGGCCCGCAGCCAGCAGGACGCCCCGATCATCGCACCGGCACAGAGAGCCCGGCTTAAGCTCTCGCGCTTTGCCGCTCGCAGAAACATCCAGACCGCGCCGAGCACGAGCCAGCTCGTCGGAGCATCGGCCAGCGGCGTCGCTCCGTACAATGCGAGCAGAGGCGAGAGCGCCCCGAGCGCGCCCGCTATCAGTCCGGTGCGCCAGCCGTCAGCCGCGACGCCGATGGCGACCAGCAGCAGGACCGACAGGGCGTCTAGCACCCATTGAACGTTCTGCACAGCCTCTGCGCTGCGCTGGCCGCTCGCGCCGTAGATGAGCGCCAGCCAGAGCGGGTAGCCGGGCGGATAAACGGCCGCCTCCGTGCGCGACGGGTCGTCAATCCAGAAAGCGGACGATGTGCCGTCGAGAATCCGGCGCGCCTGCCGGTCGAAGATTGCGTAGGTCCCGGACTGAAACCACCCTGCATCGCCCAGGCGCTGGCGCATAAACTCGGCCGTCAGGGCGCGGACCGAGAAGGAGAGCAGGAGCAGGCCGCAGAGAATCAGGGCGCGGCGGCGTGATTCGGGCGAGAGGTTGAAGACGCGCAGGCTCAACCTTGGGTTCACCTCTCCTCGCCCCGGAACCAGCGGATGAAGCGGCGAATCCCGTCCTCTATCTTCGTCTGCGGCTCGTAGCCGAGCAGGCGGCGCGCTTTTTCGACATCGGCGAACGTCTGCGGCACGTCGCCCGGCTGCAAGGGCTGGCGCTCGATCAGCGCCGTGCGGCCAAGCTCTCTTTCCAGCAGCGAGATCAGCTCGCCGAGTTCGACCGTGCGCGATTCGCCCAGGTTGATGGCCTCGTAATCGCTCGCCGTGTAATCAATGGCGGCGCGCACGCCCGCGATGATGTCTTCGATGAAGGTGTAATCGCGGCGCGTCGTCCCGTCGCCGAAGACGGGGATGGCGCGGCCTTCGCTAATCAGCCGGGCGAATTTGTGAATCGCCAGATCGGGTCGCTGCCGCGCGCCGTAGACCGTGAAGAAGCGCAGGGCCACGCAGCGGATGCCGTAAAGATGCGAGTAGGTGTGACAGAGCAGCTCGCCCGCCCCCTTGGTCGCAGCATATGGCGAGATGGGCTGGCCAACGGGGTCCTCTTCGTTGAAGGGCACACGTGCGTTGATGCCGTAAACGGATGAGGACGAGCCGAAGACGAACTGTTTGACCGAGTGGCGGCGGGCCAGCTCCAGCAGGTTGAGCGTGCCGTTGATGTTCGTCTCGGCATAGAGCAGCGGCTCTGCCAGCGAGGGGCGGACGCCTGCGCGCGCCGCCAGGTGGACGATGCAATCGAACTTCGTTTCGCCGAAGACATCCCGGAGGCGTGCGCAGTCGCGGATGTCTGCTTCGACCAGTTGATAGGCATCATTCTGGAGGTGCTCGCGGACGTTCTCGCGCTTTAACTCGGGCGAGTAGAAATCGTTGAAGTCGTCAACGACCGTCACCCGCCAGCCCTTTTCGCCGAGCAGCCTGTCTACCAGGTGCGAGCCGATAAAACCGGCCCCGCCCGTCACCAGAATGTTCCGCAGGTCAGCCGTCATTTACGTCTCGCCTCTATGGAGAAGTCCAGCGATCGCCAAAAGCAACATAGATACTTATCTCTTCTTTTCTGCTGCTTTAGCTTCTTGTTCAGTTAGCCAATCAACAATGAATGTGACGTAATCAGGATAATATTCAGGAGTATTTAATTCAGCACGGGTAATGCCCGCACGTTTAAGTATTGCCGTGTTTGTCCAGAATCAATGACTTCTAAACTGCGACGAGCTATGAAGCCAGCATCATGAATGGCAAAGACGATAGCGCTAAAGACAGGTTTGTATTGCTTATCAAAAGGACAATTTATAAAAACATTGTCCTCGTAAGAGGATGTTGGTTTAGGCATCTGCAACCCGATCTAATCGGAAAATCTTCCCGTCACATCATTTACTACGGACATAACTTCTAACGGCTGTCTCAATACGGTCTCTTCCAAGACGAGGCTGGGCAGGTGAGGCTTTCACGATTCGACCAGTTTTCGCTGAGACAAACTTTTCATTTAACGAGTTAGTCCTAACAGATGTCTTACTTGAAACCTTCCGGGCCAGAGAACTAGCCGCTTTTGTTGTTTTGTGTACCGGCTTCGCCGACTCTGATTTAGAAGCTCTCAAGGCTTTAGTGCTGCGCACTTTAGTCGTCACTTTTTTAGGCATCTTCTCCCTCCCGTTTGAGGTCATACTAGCATAACGTGTATGAAGCAATCTAACAGATCAATTCGAGCCGTCGCGCTCTGCCGCTTCAACGCGCTCTGGGCAACGGACATCTCCCTCTTTAAGTGTAAAATAGCGGCAATGGATGAGCTAACTTTTCTGTCCGCCCAAACGCTGGCGCAGCTGATCGGCGAGCGCAGGGTTTCATCACTGGAAGTCGTGGAGAGCCACTTGCAGCGCATCAACGCTCTCAATCCCGCGCTCAACGCCATCGTCACGCTCGACGCCCAAAGGGCACGCGCGCGCGCCGGGGAATTGGACGCAGCACTCGCGCGCGGCGAAGTCTATGGCCCGCTGCACGGCGTGCCCGTCACGATCAAGGATTCTTTCGAGACCGAGGGCCTGCTGACGACGTTCGGCCATAGATTTAGAGCGCGCCATATTCCGCGGCGCAACGCCACCGTCGCGGCGCGGATGTTGGAGGCGGGCGCGGTCATCCTCGGCAAAACCAACATCCCCGAAATGTCCTGGGACTGGCAGACGAAGAGCCCCATCTTCGGCCGGGCCAACAATCCCTTCAATCTCGGGTACACGCCGGGAGGCAGTGGCGGCGGCGGGGCTGCGGCCGTCGCGGCGGGGCTCTCCGCGCTGGAGATCGGGGCTGACGGCGCGGGCTCGATTCGCGTTCCGGCACACTTTTGCGGGCTCTTCGGACTGATGCCGACGGCGCATCGCGTTTCCGGCGCGGGCCACATGGAGATTCGGCCGCAAGCGCACAGCACGCGCAGTAATCTGACGGGCTTCGGGCCGATAGCCCGTTCGATTGGCGATTTGCGGCTCGCGCTCAGGGTCATCGCCGGGCCGGATAATATTCACGCCGACGTGCTGCCCGTGCCGCTCGAAACCAGTGCCGCCCCGAAGCGATTGAGCGAGTGTCGTTTTAGTTGGACGGATGATTTCGGCGGCGTGCCCGTGACGGCCGAGACGCGCGCCGCGCTGAAGATGCTGGCGGAAGAGCTGCGTGCGCGGGGATGCCGCGTCGAGCGTGCAGCGCCGCCCGGACTGGATTTCGAGGAAGCACTGGAAACCTGCGGGGAAATGTGGGGCTACGAAGGCGGCCAGCAGGCTAACTTCCCCTCCCGGCTCGGGCTGCGCCTAGCCTACACTCCCATGTTCGGCCGCGCAGCCTGGACGCGCGGCTTCGTACGCGGCCTGGGCCTCAACATGCGCGCCTATCACGCGGCCAGGGAGCGGCGCGACCTCTTCATTTTCATGATTGACAGATTTCTCTCGGCCTGGGACGCCTGGCTCTGTCCGGTCGCGGCGACGCCCGCCTTCGAGCACCGCCGGACCGGAAAGCGGATCGCGGTTGACGGCCGAAAGGTCTCTTACTCGCGTGCCAACTCGACCTACGCCTCGCTCTTCAACCTCGGGGAAAATCCGGTGGTCGTGCTCCCGCTGGCCCGCTCACAGGAAGGGATGCCCATCGGCGTTCAAGTGGTCGGCCGGCGCTGACACGACATGGAGCTGCTGCACACGGCCGAGCTGATAACGGAAGTCAGCGGGGGTTTCCAGCGCCCGCCCGCCTATTGATTCACTGGCCAGGCAGCCCCGGAACTCATCTCGACACCGGCCGCGGAGTCGCAGCGGCCGGGGACTCGCAGCGCCAACAGAGTGGCAGCGTCAACCGGCAGAGTCGGCCGAGTCAAGGAGCAGAATCGGCGGAATCAAGGAGCAGAACAGGAGTCGTTGGTTGACTTACCAGGGCAGGCTGCGGAGATCGGTTTTGCCCGCGGGCCAGGACTGCCCGCGGCACGGCAGGACCATCACGTTGAGCTGCGAGATAACCTTGCCCAATGGTTGATCGTACTCGACCGGCTCGCGCACGAGCTGCCAGCCCTGCCGCTGATAAAAGGGCATCAGGCGGTCAAGGCAGAAGAGCAATCCGAACTCGACCTTGAGCTCTTCGCACATGAACTGCTCTGCGCGCCGCAGCGCCTGGTGAGCGTAGCCGCGCCCGTGCATCTCGCCGACGGTGATGACGCTGCCGATGCCTCCGACCTTGACGGGCTGGCCCTCGACCTCAACCGTGTGTTCGAGCACGCCGACGTGCGAGGCTATCAGGCCGTCAACCTCCAGGATGATGTGCCAGTCCTTCGGCCGCCAACGAATATTCAGGTCGGCCGTCCCGAAGAGGTCCTCTCCCCAGCCGGAGAGCCGCTCGTGCTCTTCGTCCGTAACCTTTTCGGCGACCCGGATTTCTATCCTCATCTGTTTTCTCTCAGGATGCGTTCGATCAGTTTCGCGTCGTCGGGCAGGAGCCCGGACTTCGGGAGGCGCGGCGTCAGCGTCGCCCAGTTTTTGTCCATCGCGAAGACGCGACGAAAGAGCGGCAGGGATTCTTCGACGCGCCCCATGTTGACGAGCGCGACGGCGTGCCAGTAAACCATCTCGGCGTTATCCGGGACCAGCTTTTCGGCCGCCGAGTACTCGCGCAAAGCCCCCTCGTTGTCCTTCTTCTCGACGGCCAGGTCGCCCGCGTTCATGTGATTATAGGCGCGCTGCAAAGTGACCAGGCGGCGCAGTTCCACGAGCGGCGCGGGGCTATCGTCAACCCGCAGGTCAAAGATGCGGTCGGCCCAGGGCTTGCCGGTCGGCCTGGCCGAGACGACGATCAGCGCCGCCGATTGCCTGCCGCGAATATCGCCCCCGGCCTCCTGCGCGGCGTCGAGCGCGGCCAGCATCCGCTCGGCCAAATCACCCTTCGCGGCCTCGAAGGCGCGCGCCATCGCGGGCCAGACGCGCTCGTTGAGCATCAGGTTGGCCTGCACCGAATAGTTCCGGCCCGTAATGTGCCCGGCAGCCTGGATGTCCATCTTGCCCGTGTGCGCCGCGACGCGTCCCTCTGCGTCAATCATCGCCACCTGCCGGACTTCGCGCCCCTCGTCCCCGGCGAGCAGCCCCTTGAGAGCATCGGGCGCGCTGCGGCCCGCGCGCATCAGGTCCAGCCCCAGCTTGCCGTAGGCCGGGTCAACGAACGATTGCGTCGCCACCGCCCCGACGCCCGCCTCCGCCCACGGGACGGTCGAGCCGACCGAGAACCAGTGCGACTGCACGGCGACGCCCAGCTGGCCCGTCTGCGGGTCGCGCGCGACAATCGAGAAGGTGTGCACGGGCCGCAGGGGCCGCGCGGGTCCTTCCCCGCCCGGCGCGGGCCGCTCACCCGTAGACGCTTGCCGCCCGGAATCCTGCGCGCCTGTCTTGACCGTCACCATCAGCAGCACGGACCAGGCCGCGACCATTAGCGTTAAGAGTTCGAGTAAGCGTCTCATAGCAGACCTTTCGCGCATTGATGATTTTCCGAGATGAGCGTTAAGAGTTCGAGTAAGCGTCTCATAGTCTTATTCCATCCCGGCGAAAGCAGAAGAAAGCGGTTCGAGAAAACGCTTGAAAGTGGTTCGCGCTGCGGTTCGATTAAGCCCGCGCTGCACTGGCTGCCGCGCGCAGCTCGCGCCAGTGGCGGCAGAGGTCTCGCGCCGCTTCCGGCCAGTGCGGAAAACGAAAGTCGAATCCGGCCTGCGTCAGCCTGCCCGGAATAACACGACGGCTCTTGAGCACCAGTTCCGTTTCAGTCTTCATCAGGACCGCGCCGATCTCCAGCATCCACTCCATCGCGGGCAGACCGAACGGGACGCCCCAGGCCGCTCTGAGCGCGCGCATGAACTCTGCGTTCGGCAGAGGGTTCGGCGCGGCCAGGTTGACGGCGCCGTCCACCTCCTCGTGCTCGATCAGCCAGTAAACGGCGCGGACGAAATCTTCGTCGTGAATCCAGGAGACGTACTGGCGTCCGCTGCCCGATTGGCCGCCGAGCCCGCGCCGGACCAGTCCGAGCAGCACGTCGAAGATGCCGCCGCGATCAGGGCTCATAATCACGGCCGAGCGCATCTTGACCTTGCGCGTCTGCGGGACGGTGGCCTCGTCTAGCGCACGCTCCCAAGACGTGGCCACGTCAATACTGAAGCGCCAGGTGTCGGGCGCGCCCGGCTCCTGCCCGCCGACGATTCCGGTGGCCTCGTCATTCGGGGCGTCGAAGCGGTGCGCGTAGATGGTCGCGGTGCTCGCCTGCAACCAGGCGCGCGGCGGGCGCGCGGCACGCGCGATGGCTTCGCCGACCACTCGCGTCGAATCCACACGCGAGTCCTTGATGGCCCGGCGATTGGCCTCCGTGTAGCGACAGTTGACGCTGCGGCCCGCCAGGTTAATGACTGCATCCGCTGCGTCCAGCTCCGCCGCCCAGGGCCCGAGCGTCCTGGCGTCCCAACCCACTACGCGCCAGGGCGCATCTCCGGGCGTCCGGCTCAGGACCACTACTTCGTGGCCGTCACGCTCAAGCGCACGCGCCAGGATATTCCCGACCTGCCCCGAACCTCCTGGAAGAACGACTTTCATTCTCTTTCGATATTCCTGTAGCTGAAAGACCGCGGCCCGGGTTGACGCCCGGGTTTTGAGCACTCGCCTGCAAACGGCATCCAATCTACATCAGGGGAAGCGCCCTTGAGAAGCCTGACACTGCGTGTCCGGGCGAGGGCTGGCTGACCCTGCGGCTGCGCTACAGCATCCGGGCATAAATTTCGGCGATAGCGAAAGCCTCTTTCCAGGAGCCGGAGGCATCATCTATCTCCCAGGAGGCGGAAAGAACTGCTTCGCAGAGTCCCCAGCCAATCAATCTCCGGCGGTCGAAGCCGAGCAGCTCGCAAAACTGCTCGACGCGCCGCGCGAGCACCTGCCGCGTATCCATTTCGGTTAATAATTGCGGCAGCGGGTTGCGTAGAAAGGCGCAGGCCTCGTATGCGGGCTCACCGACGACCCCCTTCGGGTCAATGGCCAGCCAGGAATCGCGCGCCGACTTGACGATATTATCCTGATGCAAATCCCCGTGCAGGAGCACTGCTTCATCCATCGAGGCGAGGAGGCGGGCACAGACCTGCTCGGCCAGTGCAAAGAGCCCCGCGGGCAAAGGGCCAGAGCTGCCGCCGAAGCGCTCGCGCACCCGCGCCAGCCCCGCGAACCAATCGCCAACCGAAGGGAATGAATGCTCCGGCGGCACGGGCGCTCTGAGTTTGCGCATCATTTCGGCCGCGATGCCGACGGCCTCTGCATCATCCTCCAGCGCGAGCAGGGACGTGCCGGGCAGGAGGCGCTCTAAGAGCATTACCCCACGCCCGGCGTCGGCTTCGAGCAACTTCACGGCCCCGTGCCCGTCGAAGCGTCGCAGCGCCACGATCTCCGTCAATATCTCTCGATTCGGAACACCGGCCTTGAGCACCACCTGCGTCCCGTCGGCGCGGGTGGCGGGCGCGACGTAGTTGATGGAGAGGTTCGCAAAGGGCTGTTCGAGACTGATGGCCCAGCGGGCGGCGGTCTCGGCGATCAAGGTGTTCAGCCCGGCGAGCCAGTCTCTTCCGCTCTCGCCGAAGTAGAGCAGAATATTACGCCTCATCCTTTCGGGAATCGGTCCGACCTCGTGATTCATCATTTCGAGAGGGTCGCCCGGCGGCCCTTGAAAGGGACCGCGATTGAAACGGACCGGCGTTCGCGCCGCTCGATTGGGCTGCGGGCCGGGCTTTTAAGGCTGCCGGGCGGCCGGGGCATCAATAAAGGTGCGCTGCCACATTTCGAGCATCAGGAGCTGGAAGACTTGCAGGTTGTAGTCCTCGCGCCCGGACAGATTGGCCGCGATGATGCGCCGGACTTCCGCCGCGTCAAAGAGGCCGCGACGGCGGATGCTCTCGTCCGATAGGAGGTCTGCGATGAGCGGGCCGAGCGGCCCCCGCAGCCACGAACGAATGGGAGCGCCGAAGCCCGCCTTCTTTCGCCAGACCACTTCGCGCGGCAACAGCTGCTCGGCCACCCGCTTGAGAATGTACTTGCGCTTGAGCCCGCGCAGCTTCAGGTCCGGCGGCATTCTGGCGGCCAGCTCGACCAGCTCGTAGTTGAGAAACGGGACGCGCACTTCCAGGTTCGCGGCCATGGAGGTCTTGTCCGTCGTCGTCAGGTTGAGGCACGGCAGAAAAGTCTTGAGGTCTACGTAGAGCAGGCGATTGATGGGCGCTGCACGCTTGACGCGCTCGAAGTAGCGGCGGTGCTCGGCGTAGGCATCCATCCCGCGCGTCGCCGCGCGCATGTCGTCCGAATAGAGGCTCTCCTTCGCCCTGTCCGTGAAGTACGTTCCGTAGCCAAGGTAGCGTTCCTCGAAATCGAGCGCGGCGCTGCGGGCGAACTTCTTGGCGTTGCGCAGCGGGGCCGTCAGCTTTCCGGGCAGGCCGCCGGGCAGCAGCTCGGCCATCGTCCTCATCAGGGGCCTGCGCAGCATGCCCGGCACCGGGTCGAACGCGCCCGCGATCTTCATGGCCATCTGTCTTGGATAGCCCGCGAAGACTTCGTCGCCGCCCATCCCGGAGAGCATCACGGTCAGGCGCTCGCGTGCGGCGCGCGCGACCAGGTAGCTCGGAATCGCCATGTCGATCGCGGGCTCGTCCATCTGATAGACGAGTTTCGGCAGCAGCTCGGCCACGTCCGGCTTGAGCATGATTTCTTGGTAATCGGTGTCGAGCAGCTGGCCGACGCGCCGCGCCCAGACGACATCGTCCGGGATTATGTCATAGCGCAGGTCTTCGGCTTCGATGCCGATGGTATAGGTCGAGACCCTGCGCCCGCCGCTGTGATTCTTCATCAGGGCGACGATGGTTGACGAATCGATCCCGCCGGAGAGAAACGAGCCGAGCGGCACGTCGGCGACCATCTCCATCCCGACGACGCGGTCGAGCGTTTCCAGCACGCGCTCCTCCCACCACGCCTGCCCCTTTCCCTCTTCAATCTCGTCGAAGGAAACGTCCCACCATTCGCGGACGCCGAGGT
>DASVWH010000124.1:0-6406 GCA_036389715.1 Pyrinomonadaceae bacterium
GGAAGGGGCGTCCCCTGTGCGGGTCCGGCAGCCAGTCCTGGAAAATCGTGTGGTAGCGGATGATCTCGGCCCCGGCCCTGGCCAGCTCTTTGAGGATTCCATCGCTGAACGTGCTGTAGAGCACCGCGCCGTCTGTCACCATCCGCACCATCACTCCCTGGCGCAATTTCCCGAGCAGCATGTCACGCAGGCGATAACTCGTGCCGTCGCGCATCAGTGAGAACGAGACTATGTCCAGACTGCGGCGCGCCTCTTCGATCAATTCCCAGCGGCGCGCGTAGGACTGGCTGCCGCTCGGCATCAGCGTGACGGAGTTGCCTTCGCGGATAACCGTTCCCGTGAAGCGGTCTGTCTCGGCCTCGAACTGCTCGCCGAGCAGCGGGTGGGCTTCAGCTTGGATCGAATCAATCATTGTTTGAATCTCTCAACGCAAGGGCCGGGCTCGGGATTAAACGAGAAACTGTCCTCGCAGGAAAGCCGCTCTGCCATCACAGGAGGGTTCGGTAAATGCGGACTGGCGGCTTGGAAACGTGAGTTCTTCCTTCAATGCGGCAGGCCCGTACCTTAAGCAGAGCACTGTTGCCGGAAGCATCCTAAGAGCGACTACGGCGCATATTCTACTCCTTTTTCGTCGTCCGGCAACAGATTTTCATGCGCCCCCGTGCCGGAACAAAGCTCACGCGGCCGTTCTCTATCGAAGCTGGTTTTTGCGGGGATTGGGGAGGAGTTGTGCGGGATGGCAGTGAGGCGGACCGGGCGTCACAAACGGAGCCTGTCTACGGAGCCTGTGCCGTGCGAAGCCGCGCGTCAGAGCCGGGGCCCGGGAAGGGCTCGCCGTTCGTTATCTTGAGTGAATGACCCTTTGACCGCGCCAGATGGCATCCGTCCAGACTCTGCGTCTCTTCGACGCGGCCCTCTGGTCCTTACCTGGCTTCGGCGCGGGCCATCTCAGGCGGTACTGCTCGGCGCAGACTTTGACCAGCAGAGAGACGGCCACCAGCACGTTGAAGCCGATGAAGAGAAGCAGCAGAATATACTTCGCTTTGTCCATAATTGATTCCAGTTCATCCGGGCCGCGCTTCACGCGCAGTCCAGGCGTGGCCCGGTGCTCATTGCTGCTGCTGTTTGAGCGCGCGGCTCAGGGTTGAGATACCGACGATGATTAGGGCGATAATCGTTAAGCTGTAAATGTGTGCCATCGTTGCCTCCAAATGTATTCGAGCCGAATTAGCTCCTCTGTTTATAAACGCGAAAATTCAGGCCGGAAACAATCACGCGGCACGGCTCGCAGCGGACTATTATTGAAGCGGGCGGCGCAGTTCCAGCGCCCGGCCCGCCGGTTATTGATAAACGGGGCCGCCCCGCGGATAGCCATAACTCATTCCGGCAAATACGTGTTAGCATTCGCCTGCGGGCCTCTCAAGCGAGCTTTGACCTGATTCCGGCCCGGTCGAGGCAGTCCTGCCGGGCATGTTTTCGGGCGGCACGGGCCGCGGCCTTTAAAACTCGCCCGGCCCGTCTTCGATTTGAAGAGACGCTTATGCGAAGAAGAAAAATCATTCTCCTCGTGGCGCTCTGCGGCCTGGCCTCTGTCGCCGCCCGCGCACACGTCCCGGAGGCGAGAGAGCCGCAGATGAACTCCGGCGGGCCGCACGCAAGCTCGCGCGAAGACCGCTGCGCAGCCCGCTCGTCTTCGTCGTCCGCGTCTCCCGCAAAGACTGCTCGCGGTCCTGCGAGGCCGGGCGCTTTGAAGCTCAAGCCGCATCGCATCACCCTCTCCGGCGGCAAATCCTTCACGCTTAATCTGCCCGAAGGTTTTGCCATCAGCGTTGCCGCCGAGGGACTCAAGCGCGCGCGCTTCATGGCGCGCAGCCCCGAAGGCCGAATCTTCGTCACGGAGATGTATAACCTGACCGATAATCAGAGGGGCGCTGTCTATCTTCTGGACGGGTTCGATCCCGCCCGCAAGCGATTCGCCGTCGTCGAGCCCTATCTCACGCGCTTACGCAATCCGAACAGCATAGCCTTCTACACGGACCGCGACGGCGTCAGTTGGTTCTATCTGGCACTGACGGACAGGCTCTTGCGCTACAGGTACAGGGCGCGGGAGAGCGCGCCCGCGGGCCGTCCCGAAGTGCTCGCCACTTTCCCCGATTACGGGCTCGGTTATAAGTACGGCGGGTGGCATCTGACGCGCACGGTGACGGTCGGCGGCAACGGCAAGATTTACGTTTCGGTCGGGAGTAGCTGCAACGCCTGCGAAGAGCAGGAGGCGGTCCGCGCCAGCGTTTTAGAGATGGACCCGGACGGGCGCAACCGCCGGTCTTTCGCGCGCGGCCTGCGCAACGCCGTCGGGCTCCGCTGGACCAACGGGCAACTGTTCGCAACCAATATGGGAGCCGATCACCTGGGCGACAAGCGGCCCGCGGACACTATGTTCGCGCTCCGCGACGGCGCACACTACGGCTGGCCCTACTGCTTTCAATCCGGCGCGAGGGTTTACCCGGACGAAGAGTTCAACGCGCGCGGGAGAAAGATGAACTGCCGCAGCGTGCCCCCGGCCTTCCAGGCTTTCGACGCTCACAGCTCGCCACTCGGTTTTGAATATTTCGACGCGGGAAACAATAACGCGTTGAGCGGGGTCTTCCTCGTAGCCCTGCACGGCTCAACCAAGAAAAGCCTCAATCACGGCTACAGGCTGGTCCGCGTTCGCGGCGGGCGCGGCGCTTCCGGGCCGCCCGAAGATTTTATCAACGGTTTTCTACAGGCGGGCAAAGTGGTCGGCCGCCCCGTTGATGTTTTGCGCTTCGGGACGGATGCCTTCCTCCTGACGGACGATCACGCGGGCGTCGTCTATTACGTCTATCGGAAGTAACGGGGCCGCCGTTATCTTTATCGAAAGTAGGACTGCCGCTCAACCGCGCAGCGCCTCCAGCAGCTTGTCATGAATCCCGCCGAAGCCGCCGTTTGACATGATGGCGACGACATCGCCGGGGCGCAGTTCGGGCTCTAAACGGCGCACGATCTCCTCCGCGCCCTCGATGCCGAAAGCCGGTTTGCCGCCCGCCGCGATCTCTGCGATCAATTGAGCTGTGTCGAGCGTGCGCCCCTTCTCGGTGGCCTTGCTGCTGTCGAAGACGCTGGCGATGACGACGTAATCGGCCGCCTTAAAAGCCCTGGCGTAGTCTTCCTGAAAGACGGCCAGGCGCGAAGACCAGGAGCGCGGCTCGAAGACCGCGACGATACGGTTCTCCGTGTACTTGGTGCGCAGCGCCTGGAGCGTCTCGCGCACGGCCGTCGGGTGATGCGCGAAGTCGTCAATGACCGTCACGCCGCGCTCGCGCCCGCGCACCTGCATCCGCCGCCGGACGCTCTTGAAAGTCATGAGCGCGTCGTTGATGACCTGCGGCTCGATGCCCCAGGCGTCGGCCGCGATGATGACGGCCAGGCAGTTGCGAATGTTGAAATCGCCGATCAGCGGCGTTTGAAACTCGGCCCAGGCGCGACCCTCGCGGAAGACGCGAAAGCGTGCCAGCTCGCCGGAGTAATCTATCTCGCGCGCCTGCCAGGTGGCGTCCTCGCAGGTCCCGAAAGTCTCAAGCCGCGTGTAGAGCTTGGCTCCCATCTCTGCGACCACTTCGCGGACGTGCGGGCTGTCCCATCCGGCGATCAGGCGGCCCTTGCCCGGGACGAGGTTCATCAGGCGACGAAAGGCGGTCTTGACGGCGTCTAGGTCTTTGTAGATGTCCGCGTGATCGAACTCGATATTGCCGACGATGGCCAGCTCCGGCAGGTAGTGCATGAACTTCGGCCCCTTGTCGAAGTAGGCCGTGTCGTACTCGTCGCCTTCGATGAGGACATAGTCGCTGGCCGTGACACGAAAGCTCGTGTCGAAATTCTGCACGACGCCGCCGACCAGGAACGTCGGGTCGAGCCCGCCCTGGTCCATTACCCAGGCGGCGATGCTCGTCGTCGTCGTCTTCCCGTGTGTCCCGGCGACGACCAGCGAGCGGCGTCCGCGGATGAACTCCTCCTTGACCGTCTCGGCCTGCGAGCGGTAGAGCAGCCTGCGATTCAAGGTCTCTTCGACTTCAGGGTTGCCGCGCGGGATGGCGTTGCCGACGATGACGCAGTCCGGCGCTGGCCGTAGATGCTCGGCGCTGTAGCCCTGCATGACGGGGATGCCGAGAGCTTCGAGCATCGTTGACATCGGCGGGTAGACATTCTCGTCCGAGCCCGTCACGCGATGCCCGCGTGCCTGGAGCATTCCGGCCAGGCTGGCCATCGCCGTCCCGCAAATTCCGATCAGGTGATAGTGCATAAGTTCTGCTTTGAGTTTGGTTTACGGGCCTTTCCGCGCCCGCCTGCCGGGGGGTTCGTCTGACTGCCCTGGGCCGCTACTGTTTCTTGAGCAGGCGATAAAAGGGCAGCTCGCTCGTCTTCGCATAATTGGGCGCGGGCACGTCCATGAAGTCGCCCGCCCTGACGCGCTTCGGCCTGCGTGTTTTGAGGTCCAGATAACGCGCCGTCTCGCGCAGGAGCCGCCCGCCCGTGTCGTAGAGGCGCTCGCGGATGACGACGAGGTCTCCCATGAAGGTTCTCAGCTCGGAGCGGCTTTTAGCGAGCCGCCCGTCGTCGCGGAAATAGTAGGTGGCGTAAGTGGCCCAATCCCCTGAGGGGCTGGTGAGAAAGAGGTCCGCGACGACGATCTCCCCGGTCGGCCTGGTCCAGACGGCGGCCGTCGTGTATGCGTCGGCCCGCTCAAGCTGCCTCCTATTTTTAAAGACGCGCCAGCTCGCCTGCTCGTTCGCTTGATAGTTTGAGACATCGGCCAGGAAGCGCGCCCGGCCGGGATTGCGCTTCTTGTATTGATCGAGCCTGCGGCTGTAGGCTTCCGCCGCGGCGATCTCGGAGGAGCTTTGCGCGGGCTTCCGCGCGCGGCTCGCAAGAAGAGCCGCCCGGCCTTCGCCCGCGAAGGGAAGCATGAGCGCGAGCAGCACGCCGAGCAGTAGAGTCCTCGACATTCAATCCCTCCTAATCGGCGTCGCCGTCGCCGGAGATGGGCAGCGTGAAGGTGAAAGTAGAGCCGTGTCCGATCTCCGAATTGACGGTAATCTCGCTGCCGTGCAGCTCTACGAGCTGCTTCGTGATGTAGAGGCCGAGCCCCGTGCCCTTCTCGCCACGCGTCGCGCGGCTGCGCGCCTGCTCGTACTTATCGAAGAGCCGTTTGACATCGTCTGGAGCGATGCCGACTCCAGTGTCCGAGACGGAGAGGCGAACGCGCCCGTCCTCCTCCTGCCCGGCGCGAACCTCCACATGGCCGCCCTTGGGCGTGAACTTCAGAGCGTTGGAGAGCAGGTTGACGAGGATGCGGCGCAGCTTGGCGCGGTCGGCCGTGACGGGCGGAAGGCGCGTCGGCAAAATCTCTTTGAGCGTGATTCCTTTCTCGCGCGCCAGCGGCTCCATCGCTTCGTGCAGCTCGTCAATGATGCCGCGCAGGTCAATCGAAGCCACGTCCAGGCGCATCGTCCCGGATTCGAGCTTGGAGGCGTCGAGCAGATCGTTGACCAGCTCGATCAGGTTCTGCGTATTGCGCTCCATCATGGCGACCATGTTCTTCTGTTCGGGCGAAAGCTCGCCGAGGCGGCCGGAGGTGAAGAAGCTGATGACGCCGCTGATGACCGTCAGCGGCGAGCGCAGGTCGTGCGTCGTCAGCGCCAGAAACTCCTCTTTCAGCTCCGACAGCTCGCGCAGCTTGGCGTTGGCCTCGTTCAGCTCCCGGTTGCTCTCGTTGAGCTGGCTGTTGAGCTGTTCGAGCTGCGCGCGTTTCTCTTCGATCTCGGCGAGAATCGCTACGAAGTCGCGGTTCTGCTGCTGCAACTCTTCGATAGCGGAGTCTTCGACATCCGCGCCGATGTGCGCGCGCAGCTCTTCGAGCCGGTCCTTGATCCGGTTGACCGCGCCGCGCGGCATCCATTTGACGACCGTCACGCGCGTGCCTTCGCCCGGCGAGGTCTGGATGTCGAACTCGTCCATCAGCTTGCGCGTGCCGGTCAGTCCGACGCCGAGGCCCGAACTCGATTGATAGCTGCCGCGCATGATGGAACGCAGCGTGTCCTCGTCAATGCCCGGGCCGTCGTCGCGCGCCGTGACGAGCAGGCCGAAGTCCGGCCCGCGCTCGCCGAGCGCCAGCGAGATAGCGCCCGACTTCGCGTATTCGTAGATGTTGCGCGTCACTTCCGAAACGGCCGTCGTAATCTTGATCTGCGTCGTCGAATCGAAGCCCATCTCGCGCGCCAGCCGCCGCACGCGGTCGCGCACCTTTACGATGTCGCTCTCGCGGCGAACATAAACGTCTCCGAGACGGGTGGAAATAATATCTTTCATATAAAAACAGTGACGAGTG
>DASVWH010000125.1:0-3477 GCA_036389715.1 Pyrinomonadaceae bacterium
AGTGTCCGACCTCGTGCGTGCCCGTGTCGCCTTCGTTGTAGGGCACTTCCGTGCCGCCCGGCAGACTCGAATAGAGACAGACCACGCCGTCCATCAGCGGGTCGCCCTCGAACCAGAACGGGAAGGTCGCCCAGCCGAGCAGGTAGCCGCCCGCATTGTTGGTGTAGAAGTTGAGCACGGTCGCGTCGCCGACGTGCAGCGCAGACTTCATCTCACGCTCGGCCGCAGTGTCCGGGCCCGCATTGAACCAGGCCAGGTTCGTCGTCCGGTCAGCGCCCGCGTAGACGAACCTGTAGGGCGTGTTGGCCCCGCCGGTCGCGCCGCTGTAAGACTGGTTCAGGACATCAACCTGTGCTCGGAGCATCTGCACCGGAACGTCGCCGTTGGCGATGCCCTTGCCCTTGTTGACGACGTGAAAGTAGACGGGGATGGTCACGGAGCCGGACTTTCTGATCTGCCCGCGATTGTGGTTGAACTGGTCGAGCGAGGTCTGAATCTGTGTCGCCGAGGTCTCGTCCAGGTCCCTGGTCGCGCAGCGCTGGCGCTTGGAGGCCGCCGCCGGGCTCGTCGACATGTTGACGGCGAAAGCGAACAGGCCGCGACCTGCGCGCTCATCCCCGGCGCTGCCAGCGTAGCCTGTAAAGCCTGCGCCCGTTAAAGTTAGCGAGAGTCCGAACGCGACGAGCGCCAGGAGCGTAAGCAATCTTCTCTTCATCTGATCTCCTCCGAAGGGCTATCTGAAGTGGGTCTTTGCAGGGCGTCTCGGTCACCGCAAGGGACCAGCGCAGGGAAACTAAGGCGTGTTGCGTCCCGCGCGACTATGACCGGCTGCATCAATATCTAAAGGACGACTGCTCGCCCTTTCTATGGAACCGAAAAGAGTGCGAGCGGTAACGACGTTTTGTAAGCTGACAGTGCCCGGCTGATAAGGCAGGCAAGAGGTAGCCACTCGACGTTTGTGACTGTCAGTCAGAAGCTATTACAGGATACCGCCCCCTTTGTCAATCTCGCCGCGGCCGGTAGGCTTCACACCTGGCCGATGTTAAAATGGCCGTCGCGCCCCATGCCAAACATCTCAAACGGAGATACCGATAATGATTAGAGAAGGTGACGCCGCGCCGGATTTCTCGACGCGTGACGCCGCGGGCAACAAGGTCAAGCTCTCGGACTTTCGCGGCCGGAAGGTAGTCCTCTATTTTTATCCGAAAGACGATACGCCCGGCTGTACCAAAGAGGCCTGCTCCTTTCGCGACAGCCACCGATTTTTTGAAGACAACGATATCGAGGTGCTCGGCGTCTCGCTCGACGACGAGGCTTCTCACCGGGCGTTCGCCTCCAAGTACGGCCTGCCGTTCACGCTCCTGAGCGACACGGACCACTCGGTCGCGGACGCTTACGGCGTCTACGGCGAGCAGACCTGGGGCGACAGGAGATTCATGGGCGTGGCGCGCAAGACCTTCCTCATCGACGAGCAGGGCAAGATCAAGAAGGTCTTCGACGAGGTCAACGTCGAAGCGCACGCAGACGAAGTGCTCGACGCCTTCAACGGCTAAAGCAGACCGCGGCCCGCACTCTCCTCATCCGCGCCGGGCGCGCCCGGCCCTTTAGATTCAGAGATTTTTTCAGAGACTTTCAGGAGACTTAGATGAACATCAAACGCCCCTCTTTGCTCGCCACGCTACTGGTCTGTTCTGCGCTCCTCTGCGGCGGATTCCCGCGCGCCCTGGCGCAGGCGGGCGGCGTCTCGCTCGATAATCTGGCGGCCGGGAAAACGCTCAACGGTTTCCGCACCGCGAATCTCTATCTCAACGACGCGGACAGGGCCATCGGCGCTCGCTTCATTCACGAGCGGACGGGCTTCGTGCTCGACCTGATGCAAATCCAGTCAGTCCCGCAGGGCTTCATCTGGGTCAATAGCTTCCCGACCTCCGACATGGGCGAGCCGCACACGCAGGAGCACCTGCTGCTCGGCAAAGGCAACACGGGCCGCGCCGTTGCGAGCCTGGAAGGGATGTCGCTGGTCGGCTCGAACGCTTTCACGGAGCAGTGGCGCACCTCCTACCAGTTTCACACGGCGGCCGGGCCGGATGTCTTCTACCAGTTGTTCGAGCGGCGGATGGATGCGCTGCTCCACCCGGACTACACGGACGAGGAGATTCGCCGCGAGGTGCGCAATTTCGGCGTCGCCGAGAACCCCGCCGATAAGACGCTGCGGCTCGAAGAGAAGGGCACGGTCTATAACGAGATGGTCACGTCGTTCGACCGCCCGGCCTATCGCGTCTACCGCGCCGTGGACCTCGCGCTCTACGGGCCCAACCATCCGCTCTCATACTCTTCGGGAGGCTTCCCCGAGGCCCTGCGGCGCATGACGCCCGAAGACATACGCAAGTTTCACCGCGAGCATTATCACCTGGGCAACATGGGCATGATCGGCTCTTTCCCGAAGGAGATGGCGGTGGCGGACGTGCTTGGGCGGATGGACGCGATTCTCAACCGGCTGGAGCCGCAAAAACCGGCAATCAAGTTCACGACCGAGGCGGACCTGCCCGCACCGCGGATGGCCGAAGCGGGCAAGATTCAGGTAGTTGATTACCCGCACAAGAACGACCAGCAGCCGGGGCTGATGGTCTTCGCCTGGCCCCCCGCGCTCAAGACGGATGTCCGCGAGACGGCGCTCCTCGAACTGTTCCTTGAGAACCTGGCCGGGGATGCGACGACCAATCTCTACAAGCTCTTCGTGGATACGAAAACGCGCGTCATGGACCTCGGCGCAAAGAGCGTCTTCGGCTCTCTCAGCGACGACCTGGGGCATCCGGTCTTCATCGGCTTGAACGACGTTGCCCCCGTTCACATGACCCCGGAGAAGATTGCGGCCGTCCGGCAGAGGATTACGGATGAGATCAACCGCGTGGCCGCCTTCAAAGACGGCTCGCCGGAGCTGGCGGAGTTCAACGCGCGCCTGAAGAATCGCGTCATCGAGCGGCGGCGCGAATTGAGCAAGTTCGTCAATTCGCCGCCGGGCTTCGGCTTCCGCAACACGGGGGCCGGGTGGATTTCGCTGCTCACGCGCCTCGGCAAATCGGCGGACTTCCGCAAATCTCTGACCATGCGTCCAGAGATGACCTTCGTCGAACAACTGCTCGCGGGCAATCAGAATTTCTGGCGCGAGTATCTCCCGAAGTGGAAGCTCACGGGAACAGTCCCTTACGCGGCGGCCGCGCGGCCCGCCCCCGAGCTCATCAAGCAGGAGGAGAGCGAGCGGCAGGCACGCGTCCAGGCGGAGCTGGCCCGGCTGAAAACGAAGTACGGCACGACGGACGACCAGGAGGCCATTCGCCGTTACCGGACGGAGTATGCTGCGGCCACGGCCGAGCTTGAGAAGCTGGCCAGGCAGGACAATTCCGCGCGCTTCCTTGATGCCCCGCCGCTCACGCTCGACGACCAGCTCGACTACAAAGTGACGCAGCTTCCGGGCGG
>DASVWH010000126.1:0-2580 GCA_036389715.1 Pyrinomonadaceae bacterium
GATTCGCTCCCGAAAGACTCTTGCGCGTGCCTTTATATCCTGTTCGTCTAGAGTTAGCAACCTTCTATCGCGCATGATGATGCGGCCTTCGACGATCACCGTTCGGACATCGTCGGCCTTGGTGGCATAGACCAGATGCGAATAGATGTTGTAGAGCGGCGTTTGATTAAGGTCGTCCAGATCAACGATGACGAGGTCGGCGCGTTTGCCCGCTTCGATTGAGCCGACTTCGCGCTCCAAATGAAGAGAGCGCGCGCCCCTGATGGTCGCCATCTCGAAGGCCTGCTGCGCCGAGACGACCTTCGGGTCCTGCGTGAAAACCTTGTGCAGCTTGGCCGCCGTATCCATCTCTTCCCACATGTTGAGGTCGTTGTTGGAGGCTGCGCCGTCCGTCCCGAGCCCGAGGTTAAGGTCCGCCTGAAGCATTCGCGGGACGGGCGCGACGCCCGACGCCAGCTTCATATTCGACTGCGGGTTATGGACCACCCCGACGCCGAAACGCTTGAGCAGGCCAATCTCTTCGGCGTTCGGAAAGACGACGTGCGCGGCTATCACGCGCTGGCCCAAAAATCCGATACGCGCGAGGTAAGCGACGGGCGGAGCGCCTTTTTCTTTAGTCAGGTCTTCGACTTCCCTGCGCGTTTCCGCGACGTGAATGACGACGGGCGCGCCCGTCCGGTCCGACAGCGCGCGCACCGCACGGAGCGTCTCTTCGGCCACGGTGTAGGGCGCGTGCGGCGCGATGGCGGGCGTGATGAGCGCGTGGCCCTTCCACTTTTTGATGAATCTTTCCGCGTAGGCTAAGGCTTCTTCGGGCGTCTTATTGTCGGCGACGGGAAAGCGTATGACCGTCTCGCCGAGCACGCCGCGCATGCCCGCCTTCGCCGTCTCGTCGGCGATGGCATCCTCGAAGTAGTACATGTCGCAGTAGGTCGTCGTGCCGCCGCGAATCATCTCCGCCAGCCCGAGCCGCGTCCCGACCCTGACGAACTCCTCCGTGACGTTTTTCGCTTCCGCCGGGAAGATATATTTTTCCAGCCATTCCTGTAGGTCGAGATCGTCGGCCAGGCCGCGAAAGAGCGTCATGGGAACGTGCGTGTGCCCGTTGATGAGTCCGGGGATGACCACTTTTCCGGTCGCGTCAATGGTCTCGCGCGAGGAGTAGGCGGCTTCTATCTCGGCGCGCGTGCCTGCCGCCGCGATGCGCCCGCCCTGGACGGCCACGGCCCCGTCTTCGATAACGCGCCTCGCGCCATCCATCGTCACGATAGTTCCGCCACGCACGATTAAATCCACGGCTCTTTTCCTCAGGACGGCAGCAGGGATTGGCGAGAGATAGACAAAGATAAGGAGAGAGGCAATCAGGGGCCGCAAGTATTTTGAGATTCTCATAAGGATAAACTGTCGGGATGAGCCGTCGCGCCAAAGTCCCTGTAAAATTCCCTGCGCTCTTCGGCCGCAGGCAAAAGCTGCTTCACTTCTCGGCGTGGGCCTCTTTGAGAAACCTGGCGTCGAAGGCGCGCGGCAGAAGGTCGCGGACTTCGTCCGTCTCGGTGTCGCCGCCGAGGTTGGCGAGAATGACCGTGGCGTCGCGGCAGAATTCCCAGATGATCTGGCGGCACGTCCCGCAGGGCGGCGTCAGCGGCACTGTATCGGCGACGACGGCCAGCCGGACGAAATGCCTCTCGCCTTCGGAAAGGGCTTTCCAGATGGCGACCCGCTCGGCGCAGACCGTCAGGCCGAAGCTCGCGCTTTCGATGTTGCAGCCCGTGTAGATTTTGCCGCCCGCGGTCTCCAGGGCCGCGCCGACGCAGAAATTGGAGAAGGGCGAGAGCGAACAGTCTCTGGCTTCGCGCGCCGCTTCGACGAGTCTCTGGTTTTCCGCTTGGCTCACGCCTGTCCTCCGCTCATGCTGAGCGCGCTGGCCAGGCGCTCGCGTATCTTTCCGCTAATCAAATCGATGCTCACTAGATTGTGCCCGCCCTCCGGGATGATGATGTCGGCCGAGCGCTTTGACGGCTCGACGAACTGCATGTGCATCGGCCGGACGGTGGCCAGGTATTGCTCGATGACGGAGTCAACCGTTCTGCCGCGCTCGGCCACGTCGCGCCGCAGGCGGCGGATAAAGCGTATGTCGTCCGGTGTGTCCACGAAAATCTTGATATCCATCTGTTCGAGCAGCCGCGGGTCCGTAAAGATCAGGATGCCCTCGACGATGACAATCGGCTTCGGGTCAATCAGCACGGTCTCGTTGAGCCGCGTGTGCGTCTTGAAATCGTAGAGCGGCAGTTCGACGGACCCGCCCGCTTTGAGCTTTCTAATATGGTGTACGAGGAGGTCGTTGTCCAGCGCGTCCGGGTGGTCGAAGTTGACGGCCTGGCGATAATCGAGCGGCAGGTCTTTGAGATTCCGGTAGTAGGAATCCTGCTGGATGAAGGCCACTTCGCTGGTGCTGACGGATTCGAGGATGCGATTGGCGACGGTCGTTTTCCCTGACCCGGTCCCGCCACAGATGCCTATAATCATAACAGTCTTAAGTAGTTAACGGCGCTCGCAAATCGGCAAGCGGTAATCGGTAAT
>DASVWH010000127.1:0-7081 GCA_036389715.1 Pyrinomonadaceae bacterium
CATCTTGGCCCCGCGGCGCTGCGGCGTCGAGCCACGCGTGTGCGCGACCGTTGCCGTGACGACGCGCTCGCCGCGCCCGTTGGCCTCGCTAATCAAACGATAAAGCTGGTCCTGTGCTATCGTTCCCATCAATCTCTTGGCTGAATAATATCCCGCGCAGGCTTTTCAGTTTACCACATGGCGAGGCTTATTTAACGCGGGCCGGACTACCGGATTCCCCGGCCCGGCCGTCTTTAAATTCAAAGTCCCGGTAGGTCGAGGTCGGCCCCCACTTCATCCTGACGCGAACGGCGGCGACACGCATCGAAGCGCCGTCGAACACACGGCCCTGCGCATTGCTGAAGCTGTCGAAAGGGATGCTCAAGGTCTCTCCCGCGGGCAATCCCTTCGACGGGCTAACTCTTTTATTGCTAGAGAGATAGCCATCCCCGGCCTCTCCCGCGGACGACTGCGGGTTGATGATTACGTCGAACTCCTCGATGCTGCGGGAGGTCTCCGGCGGCGTGTTGTTCGTGATTGAGATGCCAGCGTCCGTGAGCTTCACGTCGAGCCTCCATTGAGGCGGCGGGATGACCGGCTCCGGGCTGTCGCCCTGCGGCTGTGCGGCCCGGTCGCAGGCCAGCGCGGCGCAGACGAGCAAGAGCAGCACTCCTGCCAGGACCGTTCGCCTGTCGAAGACGCGCGGGCGCGGCGACGCTATGTCTCGCCTCTCGATGCTCATCTCTCAGAAGTTCAGAGGGGCGGGTTCGTGCTGGAGGAATTCTGCGTCGGCGCGGGCGCTTGTCCCGGCTGCGTCGTCGAATTGCCTTCCGTGTTGGTGTTGGTTTCGGAGTTCGGCTGTGAGTTGTTGGTGTCGTCCAGGCGCTGGCGCAAGCGGTCGGCCTCGGCCTCTGCACCGGCGATGGCGGACTCCAGGCGCGTGCGGCTGGTCGCCATCAGGTCCAGCTGCGCGCGGACCCTGGTCTTCTCGCTTTCGAGCGTGCGACGACGCGCGGCGCGCGCATCCTCTGGCCGCGTCGTGCCGAAGGTGGCCACGCTGCGTTCGATATTGTCGGGCTGAAGCTCGATCTCTATCTGCTCGGCGCGCGCCTGCAAGTCTGACTCCTTGGCCTGCACATCGCGCAGTTGCGTGCGCAGCGCTTCGGCCCGCTGCTCGGCGCGCGAGAGGCGTTCGAGGTCAACGAGCGTCCGCTGCTGGTTCTCCATCTGGCCCAGCTTCTCGGAGAGGCTCGTGACCTGTGCCGAGAGCTTGTTGATGGTGCGACGCATGGTGTCCGGGTCTTCGGCCTGCGCGCGTGAGCGATTCGACCTGCGGGTATTGCCGGACGGCTGATCGCTGTTAGCGGGCTCCGGGGTCTGGCCCGCGATCTCTTCGTCGGCGGTGCTGATAATCTGCGGGTCGCGCGGGATAGCAGGCGTGCGCGCCCCGGCATCCGGCGCAGAAGTGATGACGGGATTGGTGCTGCGGCGTGAACGCTTATTGCGGCGGCGCTGCGCGCTCGCATCGTCCAGCGAGATGCCGACAGCCAAAAACAGGGCCAGCACAACCGTTATTCGTCGAAGCAGTTGATTCCGCATCACTAACCTCCGAAACATCTTTCGCACGACAGAGCTTAACACTAATGATGCCGCCAAGCATCCCGGAGGATGCTTCCCAGGTAGGTTACACGCCAGGGGTCGCCGCCGGTTCCAGTCATGCCGGACGGGCCGCGGCCTTCAACTGTCGCGGGCGCGGGCGCAAGCCTTTCGCTCAAACGCAGTCTCCGGTCTCTCTTATCATCCGGCCTGAATCTTAAAGCTGATGTCTACGGCGCGCGCCGAATGGGTGAGCGCACCGATGCTAATCAGGTCAACGCCGGCCTCCGCGTAGGCGCGGACGTTTTCGAGCGTGATGCCGCCGGAGGATTCGAGCGTCACTTGCGGCGCAAGCTCGCGTGCGACTGCGACCATCCGCGCCGTCTCCTCTGCGCTCAGATTGTCGAGCAGCACGATGTCCGCGCCGCTCTTAATCGCTTCCCGCAAATCCTTTTCGGTCGAGACTTCGACCTCTACCTTGTGCAGGTGTCCGACGGCCTCGCGCGCACGCTCGACCGCCGCCGCCACGCCCCCCGCCAGCGAGATGTGATTGTCTTTAATGAGCACGCCGTCGTCCAGTCCGAACCTGTGATTGCGCCCGCCGCCCGAAAGCACTGCGTACTTTTCCAGCATCCGCAGGCCGGGCGTAGTCTTACGCGTGTCAACGATCTGCGCTCGCGTGCCTTCGACGGCGCGGACGTAGCGGCGCGTCAGCGTGGCGACGCCCGACAGACGCTGGAGCAGGTTCAGCGCCACGCGCTCGCCGCCGAGCAGCACATCCGCAAAGCCGCTCGTCCGTGCGATCACTTTTCCGGCCTCGACCTCTTCGCCGTCCGAAGCGAAGGCTTCGAGCTGCTGCTGCGAATCGAGCGTCGAGAAGACGGCCTCCGCTGCTTCGAGTCCGGCGACGACCATCGGCTCTTTAGCCAGAAAGCGTCCGCGTGCGCGCGCGTTGCGCGTGACGGTCGCCTGCGTCGTAAGATCGCCGCGCCCCAAATCTTCCGCGAGGAATGCGCCGATTTGAGAGAAGAGCGCCCCGTCGTCCAACCAGTTCATCGTAAAGCCTCCGTCATCTGTTGAAGAGCAGCGGTTCGCGCGGCGATTTCAGCCAGGCGCTCCCTGGTCTCGCTGACCTTTTCGGCGGGCGCGCGTTCGGCAAACTGCGGGTTGGCGAGCTGCGCTTCGAGCTTCGCCGCCTCCTTTTGCAGCTTCTCGCGCTCGCGCCCCAACCGCTCGCGCTCCTCCGCGAAATCAATCAAGCCTTCGAGCGGAACGGCCGCCTCGGCCCCACCCGCCAGCACCGCCCGCGCCGAAGCACGCGGCGCTTCCAGACGCTCAAGGATAAGCAGCTCCGAAGCGCGGGCCAGCCGCATGACCTGATCCCTGTTCGCCTCGAAGACGGCGCGCAGGCTCTCTTCGCCAGCGCCGACGAGCAGCCGCACTCGCTCGCCCGGCTTGACGTTCAACTCCGAGCGGATGTTGCGCACGCGCGAGACCAGTTCGATGACGGCCGCCATCTCGCTTTCGGCGCGCTCGTCTATCAGCTCCGCGCGGGCCTGCGGGTAGGCCGCGAGCATGACACTGGCCTGAGCGCCGCTGTAAGCCGGATGCAGGAGCTTTTCGTCAACGCCCGGCAGACGTTGCCACAGCTCCTCCGTGATGTAGGGCATGAAGGGATGCAAGAGCCTGAGCGCCTGTTCGAGGACGGCCAGCAAGCGCGTGCGCGCGCCGTCTCGCGCGGGCGAGGCTTGCTCGGCGGTCACGTCTGCCTTCGTCAGCTCGATGTACCAGTCGCAGAAGTCGTCCCAGAAGAAGTGATAGAGCGTCTGCACGGCTTCGTGGAATTGATATTTGGCAAGCGCCGTCTCCACGTCGCGCGCCGTTCTGTTGAGCCGCGAGAGTATCCAGCGATCATGCAGAGCCAGCTGCGCGCGTTCGCCCTCGAAGACTTCGCGGTTGACGCTCGCGCCCTCTGAATTCATCAGGCAGAAGCGCGCGGCGTTCCAGATTTTGTTGGCGAAGTTGCGATAGGCCTCGACCTGGTTATCGTTCCAGCGCGAATCCGTGCTCCCGATTGATGCCAGCACGAGCCGCGTCGCGTCTACACCGTACTTGTCGAAGACGTCGAGCGGGTCAACGCCGTTGCCCTTCGTCTTGGACATCCGCTGCCCGTGCTTGTCGAGGACGGTGCCCGTGATGAAGACATCATCGAAGGGCCGCTCGCCGATGAACTTCATCCCGCTCATTACCATCCGCGAGACCCAGAGAAAGATGATATCGCGCGCCGTGACGAGCACGGAGGTCGGGTAAAAGGTCTCCAGGTCGGCGGTCTCGTCCGGCCAGCCGAGCGTCGAAAAAGGCCAGAGCGCGGAAGAGAACCAGGTATCGAGCACGTCCGGGTCCTGCGTCAGCTCGTCCGTTCCGGCCAGCGAGCGCGCCTCCTGCTCGGAGCGCGCGACGAAGATGTTTCCCTCGCCGTCGTACCAGGCGGGAATCTGATGCCCCCACCAGAGCTGGCGCGAGATGGTCCAGTCGCGCAGGTTCTCCAGCCAGTCCGTGTAGACTTTTTTGTACGGCACTTCCGGCACGAAGCGCGGCTTGCCCTCACGCTCCATCAGGTCCAGCGCCTGCGCGCGCATCTCGTCCATCCGGCAGAACCACTGCGTCGAGATGAGCGGCTCGATGACCGTCTTGCAGCGCTCGCACTTCGAGATCGAGAACTCGTAATCAACCACCTTTTCGAGCAGCCCCAGCTCCTCGAATCTCTCGATCACCTGCTCGCGCGCCTTGTAGCGGTCAAGCCCGAAGAAGCCTTCGCCCGCCTCTTCGGTCATCCGCGCGTGGCGGTCGATCACGACCACCTGCGGGAGCTTGTGCCGCACGCCCATCTCGTAGTCGTTCGGGTCATGTGCGGGCGTAATCTTGACCGCGCCCGTCCCGAATTCAGGGTCAACATAGTCATCCGCGATGACCGGAATCTCCCTGCCCGTGAGCGGCAGCATGACGGTCGCGCCGACGAGCGCGCTGTAGCGCTCATCGGCAGGATTGACCGCGACGGCCGTATCGCCGAGCATCGTTTCCGGCCTCGTCGTCGCCACTGTCAGGCGTCGCTGCTCGCCGTTCGCGGATTTTACCGGGTACTGCAAATAGTAGAGTTTTCCGGCCTGCGGCGTCTTCTCGACCTCTAAATCCGAGAGCACGGTCTGATCGTTCGGACACCAGTTGACGATCCGGTCGCCGCGATAAATGTGGCCCTCTGCGTAGAGCCGGACGAAGACTTCGCGGACGGCGCGCGAGAGGCCCTCGTCCATCGTGAAGCGCTCGCGCGACCAGTCAACGGAGGCTCCCTCGCGCCGCATCTGCTTGAGAATCTGGCCGCCCGATTCGTGCTTCCAGCGCCAGACGCGCTCGATAAACTTTTCGCGCCCGAGGTCATGGCGCGAGAGCCCCTCCTTCTTCAATTCGCGGCTGACCATCAACTGCGTCGAGATGCCCGCGTGGTCCATGCCGGGCAGCCAGAGCGTCCGGTAGCCGCACATCCGCTTGTAACGCGAGAGCACGTCCATCAGCGTGTGCTGCAAGGCGTGGCCCATGTGCAGCGAGCCCGTGACGTTCGGCGGCGGAATGACGATTGAGTAGACGGGAGCCTGCGGGTCTCGATTAATCTCCGGCGCGAAGCAGCCCGCCGCCTCCCAGCGCGCGTAGTGGCTGGCCTCTGCCTGCTTCGGATCATAGGTCTTCGGGATGTCCATGGAAGAATTTTCGGTTTTCGGTTTTCAGTTTTCAGTAACGGGTCATTGTAAAGCAATAGCCGCCGGTTTTCATATGAAGGAAAGACCGGCGGCCACCGTGCTATTACTGAAAATCACAGATTGGAGACCTGAACTGAAAGCTGAAGACCGAAAACTGAAAACTTCTTACATCTTTCTCTCCTCTTCGAGGCGGCGCTTGATGAGTAGGTCGGCCAGTTGCGGGACGACTTCCCAGGCGATCTGCTCGATGACTTTGGCGGAAAGCTGCTCGACGGCGCGGCGCGCGATGGCGTCTATTACTTCGGGCGAGAGCTGTTCCAGGGTAATCGGGCCCGCGAAGGGCTGCGCTCCGGCCGCTTCATCATTGTCACTGGCCTGGGCGGAGGCTGAGAAAGCATCCGCGCTCGCGGCCTGGCCGGTTCCGGGCAGAGGCTCTGTGGGCGTTTGAGTCCGGTCGGGATGAAAGTCAACTCCCTGCGCGAAAGCCTGCTCGGCGTCCTGTGCGGCAGTCTCTTCGAGAGGAGCGAACTCGGCCCGGCGCTCTTCCCCGGCAACCTGCGCCGCGACGTAGTCTTCAGCCTGCGGCGCTGATTGGGTCAGCTCGCCCTCAAACTCCAGCAGCGTCGAAGAGTCCATCTCGGTCGAAGCGGGCGCGGCCGTCTCCGTGAAGATGGATTCCGGCATCTCGGCTCGCGGCGGGAGCGGCTCTTCGAGGTCCAGAATAAAGTCGTCAGCTTCGTCTCTGGCGGGCGATGCTTCCAGCTCGCCCAGCTCAAGCAGCCCATCGTCGCCGCCACCCGAGAAGTGGCGGGCGGAGTGAGCCTGTGCGGACAGGGCCGCGCCTTCGCCGATTTCAGCCGGGGCAAAAACACTCGCGGCCTCCTGCCGAACGGGCTGTGAATCCTCTGCGGGCTGCGGGGCGCGCGAATCGTCTTTGACCTCCAGGATGTCGGTCTCTTCAAAATCCGCGCCCAGTATCTCTGGGGTCTCTTCCATCTGACTACTTTTCTCCTGTTGACCGTAATTACCGGCAGGCGTGGCCTGGATCATCTCGTCGTCCATGCTCAAATCGGCGAAGGGAGCCTGGCGCGAGGCGGCAGCCCCGGCTGCATCGCCAGCTTCGGCCCGCAGAGGCTCATCCTGATGATGAGGCGAGAGCGGGGCCGTGTCGGCCGTCGTGCGCTCAAGAAAATCTGTGCCCGGACGCTTCTCCGGCACGGGCTCGTCCAGCGGAAGGAGCCTTTGCGTGGTCGCTTCGCCCGAGCGGGATTCGCCGCCGAGGAGCCCGCGGACTTTGCTGACCAGTTGCCTGATAGATTGAAAAGGTTTCGTCAAATAATCATCCGCGCCAACTCTGCGCGCCTCCGCTTCGTCAAACGGCTCGAACGAGCCGACCAGGAGCACGACCGGGATGTGTTGTAAACGTTCCGTTCGCTTGATGTACTCGCAGACCTCATAGCCGCTCTTGCCGGGCATGAAGATATCAGCCAGCACGATGTCGGGAGCAGAGCTGTCGAGCATCTCGATGGCCTGCTGCCCGTCGCCCACTGTTGCCACGTCCAGGCCCTCGTCGCCGAAAGTCAGCTCAATCACCTTTTGAATCGTGATTGAGTCGTCAGCGAGCAACAGCTTGCGTCCCCGTATCAAAACCTTACTCCTTCATTTGAGGTGAGCGCCATCAGCGGGGGTTTGGACTTCTTCAGCGTGGATGGCGCGGGGCATGCGACGAATCTACGGCAGCCTCTTCGATAAAA
>DASVWH010000128.1:0-2960 GCA_036389715.1 Pyrinomonadaceae bacterium
AAGGTCGTCACGCGCTACAACAGCAAGGTGATGGTCGAAGAGGAGCGCAGCGATTACCGCCGGGTGAGCTGCATGATGCTGCCCTTCCGCGTCGTTACAAAGCTCGGCGGCCAGCGCCTGGCAGACCTGACCATCAACAACTACGACCTGCAAACGGTCGTCCCCGCCGCACGCTTTACCATGACGGCATCGCAGTAAGCAGGGCGAAGAGCAAGCCTGCCGAGAGGCTCAAGGGAAGAGATGGAAGCATGGCCTTCTGTCTCTTCCCTTTTCTGCTGTGAGCTGTTTGATTCTCTTGATTACGGGCGGTTGTCCTGGCCGGGGGGCAGCGCCGGTGCGCGCCAGTCAACCCCTGCTGCGATGCGGCGGACGTAGATTGACGCGCCCTGCACACGCTCGACGGCGACGCGCTCTCCGGCTTCGAGGGGCTCTTCGCCTTCGGCCGGGTAGGCGGTCCAGGTCGAGCCGAAAACTTTAACGGCCCCTTCGTGCAGCGCCCCGCGGCTGGAGGAGACGACGGTCCCGACCTTGCCCGGCAGCGCGTCCACGCCCGACTTGAGGCTCTCGCCGGAATTTTCGCGTGAGAAGTAGTTGACGAAGATGGTGCGCGAGGCTGCGGTCAGCGCAATCGAGACTATGGCGAAGATCAGGAATTGCAGCGGCAGGCTGCTGATCCCGACAAGGGCCGCGAGCGCGGCGGCCAGCGCGCCGACCCCGAACCAGAGCAGGACGAAGCCCGGCGTGAAGACCTCCGCGACGATCAGCACCACGCCGAGAATTGCCCAGATAATCCAGAGCCAGGAAATATCAGTCATCATCAACACACGCCGGACGGCCGCACACCCATCCGCTATTTTTGAGCCTTATCCCTTCAGCATATTTTTCATGATGAACCAGATATTGGCCGGGCGCTCGGCCAGACGACGCATGAAGTAGGGATACCAGTGTTTCCCGTAAGGCACGTAGACACGCAGGTTATAGCCGTCGCGCGCCAATTGTTCCTGGAGGTCGCGCCTGATGCCGTAGAGCATCTGAAACTCGAAGGCTTCCTTTTGGATACCGGCCTCGCGCGCATACGCCAGTGTCGCCTCGATCATCTTCGGGTCGTGCGTCGCGATGCCGTGATAGACGCCGCTTGAGAGCAGCGCCTTCATCACGCGCACATAATTTTCGTCCACGTCCTTCTTGTCGGGAAAGGCGACTTCCGGCGGCTCGTTGTAAGCGCCCTTGCAGATGCGTATCCGGGCGGGCAGCTTGAGCAGCTCCTGTACGTCGTCATAGGTGCGCCGCAGGTAGGATTGCAGGACGATGCCGACATCGTTGAGACCGAACTCGGCGCGCAGCCGCTTGAAAACATCAATCGTCGCCTGCGTGACGTTGGAGCCTTCCATGTCTATGCGGACGAAGTTGCCGCGCCGCTGTGCTTCCAGGACGACGGCGCGGGCGTTGCGGTACGCCAGCTCCGGGTCAATCTCCAGCCCGAACTGCGTCAGCTTGATGGAGACGTTCGAGCGAATGCCGGTCTCGTCAATCCGCGCCAGCACCTTCAGATACTCGCGGACCTCTTCTTCGGTCTCGGCGGCGTTGGCGACCGATTCGTTCAGATGATCGAAGGAGGCCGTGCAGCCCTTGCCATTGATTTCGCGGATGGCGGCGATGGCCTCTTCGATGTCCTCGCCCGCGATGAAGCGCGTCGTCAGCCGCTTGAACGGGCGAAAGCGTGTCGCGAAATCCTTGAGCCCCTCGCGGCGGGCCAGGTAGAGCAGCGCGTTTCTGGTGACCATATTCTTTATCTGTTTTTCGCAGCAAAGGGAACATTCTCAGGATAAGTGAAGCTCGCTCTCCCGCGCAAGAGCCGTCATTCCCTGTCGGGGCCAAGCCCGATCTCTCTTTGCAGCGGGCGCAGCGACTCGATGACGAAACGGATGTGCTCGTCCAACTCGACGCCAAGCTCGGCCACGCCCTGCCGGATGTCCTCGCGGTTGACCGTGCGGGCGAAAGCCTTGTCCTTCAGCTTCTTCTTGACCGAAGAGACCTCCAGGTCGTCCAGGCTGCGCGAGGGACGCACCAGCGCGCACGCGACCAGGAACCCGCACAGCTCGTCGGTCGCAAAGAGCGCGCGGGCCATCAGAGTGTCGCGCGGGACACCTGTGTATTCCGCGTGACCCATGATGGCCCGAATGATGCGGTCAGGATAGCCGCGCCCGCACATGATGGTCGCGCCTTTGAAAGGATGCCCGCCTTCCGGGTCTGGAAACATCTCATAATCGAAGTCGTGCAACAAACCCGTGATGCCCCATTCGTCCACATCCGCATCCGGCCCGCCGTATCTCACCGCGCACGCACGCATCGCCGCCTCGACCGCCAGCGCATGCTTGCGCAGGCTGTCGCCCTTCGTATACTCACACAACAATTCCCAGGCTTCTTTTCTCTCAGGCATAGGAGGTCAAGAGTTTTTAGTTTTCAGTTTTCAGTTTTCAGTTACGAGCAAGAGCTTGTCTTTGAAATTCGCGGGACTCGTTTAGAGCCGTCTTCTTAACTGAAAACTGATAACCGAAAACTGAAAACTGTTCATCCCTTCAATATTTCCCGCGAGATGACGATGCGTTGAATCTCGCTGGTTCCTTCGTAGATGGTGGTGACGCGGGCGTCGCGGTACATTCTCTCGACCGGATAGTCGCGCGAGTAGCCGTTGCCGCCGTGTATCTGGACGGCATCGGCGCAAACCCTGTTCGCCGTCTCGGAGGCGTAGAGCTTGGCCATCGCGGCGTAGTAACCGGCCTTTTGATGGCCCGCGTCCTTCAACGCGGCGGCGCGCAGCGTGAGCATCCGGGCGGCATCGGTCTGTGTGGCCATGTCGGCCAGCTTGAACTGGATGGCCTGAAACTCCGCGATGGGCTGGCCGAAAGCCTGCCGCTCCTTGGCGTATTTGAGAGACTCGTCGAGCGCGCCCTGCGCGA
>DASVWH010000129.1:0-29385 GCA_036389715.1 Pyrinomonadaceae bacterium
GGCGGACGGGCGAAGTGCAGGGCGACAGGCCCTACAGCTTCTGGAAGATCACGCTCTTTATTCTCAGCCTCCTGCTCGTCATTATGGTTATCTATCTCCTAGCCAATTCGAGATAGCAGCAGTTGCGCGAATCTTTGCGCAGGATGGGAGCCGGGTAGCATGACACATTCGTTCAAGCTCAGAGGGAGACGGCGCGCGTGCGTCACTGCCGCGGCGTCCGCTGGAGTAGTGTTCGCGTTCTCTTTGTTGATGGCCGCAATCTCCACGCACGCCCGCGCGCAGGCTCTGACGGCGCGGCAGGTGCTGGAGAAAGCCGTGACGGCGCTCGGCGGGAGGGAAAGGCTGGAGAGGATTCAAAGCCGCAGCGCGGAAGGGAAGATTGATGCGCGCGGGATTACCGGGAGCTATCAACTGTGGGCGAAAGCGCCGGGTAAATTGAAGACCAGGATGGACCTCGTCATTCAACAGGTAGAACGCGGATTCGACGGAGCGGACGGCTGGGAAAAGCGCTTCAGCGTTCGCGAGTTGAGCGAGACCGACCAGGCGCTCTTGAAGCAGCGCGCCGTTTTCAATCCGCTGCTCTCTTACTTGAATTCCGGCGCGCCCCTTGAGCTGAAAGAAAAGAGCAGCGTTGACGGGCACGAAGTCTACGTCCTGCGAATCGCACCCGCGGGCGAAACGCCCGTCCTTTTTTACCTCGATGCTGCGAGCTTTCTTCCGCTCAGGCAGGAGTTCCAGTTAGCGGCCGGGCAGCTTCAGCTCGATTACGCCGATTACCGGAAGGTCAGGGACGTGCTTCTGCCTTTCGCCGTCACGGAGGTCTCGGCGGGACAAAAACTTTCGATCAGGCTGGACAGGTATCTGCTGGACGAGCCGCTGCAAGACAGTCTCTTTGAGAACCCTCTGGGCAAGCATCGGGGCGAGCCCTACGAGGTCAGCCTTTCTACCATTCCGCTGCACGTCTACAGGGAGAACGACGGGCTGCAATCGCCCGCCCCGACCGAAAGCTGGCTCTTTCACGTCCTGGTCAAAGAGAAGTACGGCCGCCTGCTTGAGCCGAAGAGTGCCGTTATCGAACTCTATTCGGGGCCGAACCGCGTCCAGACCCTTGAGCTTTCGACCGCTGCGCTGACGGCCGCGCGCAGGTTGAGCTTTCAGGGCGGCGCGGCACAGGAGGAGGTCTTCGACCTCCGCCATCAATTCTCCGAGCCCGTCGCGCTCAAGATAGACAGGCTCGTCTACAGCCTCGAATTAACGGCGCGCGGCGGCCAGACGATTCAGAAGAGATTGGAGATTCCCGTCTCGGCCTACGAGCAAAAGACCGGCTTGATCTTTCCGCTCAAGGGCAACTTCGTGGTCCTGGCGGGGCACGAATTGAACGAGGCTCACAAGACGGAGTGGAGTCAGTTCTACGGCTATGATGTCGTCGGCCTCGGCGAGCATTATGAGATCGTCAAGGGCAGCGGCGAAAGCAACGCCGATTTTTATGGATGGGGCCGGGAAATCATCGCCCCGGCCGACGGGCTGGTCGTCTACGCGCGCAACGATGTCGCGGATAATGCCCGGCCCGGAGAGGTGCAGACAAACATCTTCATCAGGCTGCCTGACCCGCTCTGGACCATCGCCGGAAACGTCGTCGTGATAGACCACGGCAACGGAGAATACAGCCTGCTCGCGCACATGCAGAAGGGCTCCGTGCGGGTCAAGACAGGGGACCGCGCCAAGCAGGGGGCCGTCCTCGGACTGCTCGGCAACTCCGGCAATTCGGACGGCCCACACCTGCATTACCATCTGATGGCCGGGCGCATGGTCTTCCGCAGCGACGGCCTGCCTTCACGCTTCGAGAATCTGGAAGTGCCCGTCCCGAAACGCGGTATCTACCTCGAAGCGAAATGAGCGCGAGCGAATCCCTCATCTAACGCACGGGCGCACGCCTGGCCGAGAGCACGATAATCAGCATCTCGTCCGGGCGTCCAATGTCGAGCGTCCCGACGACGACCGGCTCGCCCTCACGCAGGTTCACCCTGTTATTATTGATGTCAATGGGCTGGTAATCCACGATGGGGACGACCGCCGTCCCGCTCTCCTTGCTGGCCGTGCGAATCACTATCGGAACACGGAGCCCGAAACGAAACTCGGAGATTTGCAAAGCCCCGCGGCCCGCCTCACCCGCATTCATGTTGATGCGGCCGAAGTTCAGGTCGTAGAAGGTCGGGGGAAGGGGATAGGACCCGGACTCCTGCCAGAGGCCGCTCGTCACCCCGGATACCGCCAGCCGCCCGCCGTTCTGTACCCTGTGCAGCAGCGTCTTGATGAGACGATAATTGGAGTAAGGAAGAGAGGGCTGCATCTGCCTGACGAGCACGCCCAGCTCCGACGGCAGCCTTCCGCCTTCGCCCGTATTCGAGGCGCTCAGCACATTAACCTGAAGCTCGTAGTTCAAAGCGCTTTCGGGCGTTACGACCGCCGCCTGTGAAGCGCCTGGCCCGGACGCCTGCTGTGCGTGCGCCGGACTTACCATGAGTAAGAGAGTGATTGAGAGAGCGGCCACGATGACGGAGCGTTTGGGCAGCGACATGAAAGAATCTCCTTGCTGAAAGTTGAAAGTTGAATCTACGGACTCCGCCGCTATTAACGCCGGGCCGTGATAAAAGTGCCGGAAACTTTCGGGCTTTTATTTAGGCTCCGTCCGGCGCTGCGAGAGTTCACACCCCGCCGCTCGTCAACCGAATAGTCTGAATTTTATCGCGTCAGAGTCTTCGAGGCTGGATTTCTAAGGTATAATCTACCCATGAACAAGAAGGCGAAAAAACGAATGAAGGAAGCCATCCAGAAGGACATTACCAGGAAGTCGGAGGACCGAAAGGAGCAGGGCTTTTCTTCCCCTGTCAAGAAATCACCGGAGAGCCGCGGCTTTACAGCCAGGCCGGATAAGAAGCGAGGATAAGTCTTATCCTCTGCTTCCCTCAATCGCACCTATTCGGCGGACAAGCCTCGTCGGCTCTTCGACTGGAAGTATGTAAATGTGAGGAATAAAAGGGATGGGGCGGCTAGTGGGGCTCGAACCCACGACCTCTTGATCCACAATCAAGCGTTCTAACCGACTGAACTATAGCCGCCATGTCTCTGCTTCGATGATCGCGTCCGGCCCGTCTTCACTCAAACCCGAAAGCGCCCGCGCGATTTGCTTGCCGGAATTTTTTTACACCACTCAGCGCATTTCTTCAAGCTAGCGTTGCCCTGCTGCTTCACGAGCACAAGCGGACGGCGCTCGTGCCGCAGCCCTTCCGTCCTCTAATTCTCCGCCGACTGCCTGGCCCGCGGCTTCCGCCCCTGTTCGGGCTCTGAATTGCCCCCGGCACGGCTCGAACGTGCGACCCTCTGCTTAGAAGGCAGATGCTCTATCCACTGAGCTACGGGGGCACAGGTTTGGAAGCACACGGATGTTATCACGCGAGTCGCGGCCCGCGTCAACCCCGCTTCCGGCATCTTCCCGGGCTCTTGAAAAGAGAGAGGGAGACGAAAAGGCGCTGCTCGCGGAATCTATGTTAAAGTCATTCCGTTTGCTTGGCGTAGAAGAACGATGAGAACTCGAAAAAATCAGGCGCGCTGGATTGCCCTGCTCCTGGCGACGGGCATCGCCCTCTATTTGTGCTGGCTGATGCTGCGCCCGTTTGTCGAAGTGCTCGCCTGGGCGGCCGTCCTCGTGATCGTCTTTCGGCCGGTTCACAGGCGGCTGCTGCTCAGGCTCAAGAGCCCAGGCATGAGCGCCATCCTCTCTTGTTTGCTGGTCATCTTCACGATTCTCGTTCCGCTGGCGCTGATCGCCCTGGCGGTCCTCAACGAGTTGTCGGGCGTGGGGCAGAATCTACAGGCGAACGTCTCTGCGCTGCTCGACCCGAACTCGCCGACGACTGGCCGCTTTCTGAGATGGCTCGGGCAGTATGTGAATATCGAGCAGCTGCGCTCCGAGGAGTTTCTGGCCGAGCGGCTGAAGGGCATGGGCGGGGCCATAGCCGGGCGCACGCTCGGGTTCGTCGGCGGCATCGTCGGCGCGGTGATAGAGGTCTTCTTCATCATCTTCACCATGTACTACCTCTTCCGCGACGGCGACCGGATACTGAACGCGCTGCCCGACATCCTGCCGCTGGAGAGGTCACAGAGCGAGGTCATCTTCGCGCGCGCCAGGGAGGTGATTGCGGCCAGCGTCTACGGAGTGCTGGTGATTGCCGTCACGCAGGGCACGCTCGGGGGGCTCGCCTTCTGGGCGCTCGGCGTGCCTTCGGCCATCGTCTGGGCGGTCGTCATGATTCTGCTCTCGATGATCCCGATGGCGGGCTCTTTCATCGTCTGGGTTCCCGCCGCCATCTTTCTAGGACTTTCGGGCCACTGGGGCAAGGCCCTCTTGCTCACGCTTTGGGGAACGCTCGTCATCGGCACGGTGGATAATTTCCTGCGCCCGAAGCTGGTCGGGGAAAAGACCAAGCTGCACGAGCTTTATATCTTCTTTTCGGTGCTCGGCGGGCTGCAAGTCTTCGGCGTGCTGGGCATCGTGCTGGGGCCCGTCGTGCTGGCCGTCACGCTCGCCCTGCTGGATGTTTTCAGGCATGCCGAGCAGCCCGACGAAGCGCCGCCGGAGCCCGCCATCGTCGAGTCGGCAACTGTCGAAGAATCGGCAAAGCCGGACGAATCTGCTTCTACGGCTTAAGTCCTGATAACCCGTAAATCCTTGATATTAAGCGGTTAGCGACAACCATGACGCCTGACGAAAAGGAAAATCCCTGGCACGTCTCCGGCTCCAGGAGCGTCTACGATAACGCCTGGATCAGCGTGCGCGAAGACACCGTGATTCGCCCCGACGGTCAAGAAGGCATCTACGGCGTCGTGCATTTCAAAAATACGGCCATCGGCATTCTCGCCGTCGAAGACGGGTACATCTACCTGGTCGGCCAGTATCGCTATCCGCTCGGTCAATATTCATGGGAGATTCCAGAGGGCGGCTGCCCCGGCGACGAAGACCCGCTCGGTGCTGCGCAGCGCGAACTGGCGGAGGAGACGGGGCTTCGCGCCGAGAAATGGGAGAAACTCGGCGAATCGCACCTCTCCAACTCGGTCTCGGACGAGTATGCCATCTGGTTTCTGGCCACAGGGCTGACACAGGGTGAAGACCGCCCGGAGGGGACGGAGCAGTTGAGCGTCCGCCGCGTCGCGTTTGGGGATGCCGTCGAGATGGTGCTGGCGGGCCGGATAACGGACGCCCTCAGCCAGTTGGCGATCATGAGCTACAGGCTCTCGGACAAAGCGCCCTGATTCTTCGTCGCACGCCGTCCCGCGCCCGGTTCAAAGCGGCTGATTCTCTTGCCTTTAGCCATTATTTCAAGCAAAAGGACCGCCGACTTTAATAGCCAGCGGTCCCAAAAAAGGAACGGTTTTGCAGTGCTTTTAGGCGGCGCGGCGGTCGTTCGCCGTTTCGGCGAAGACGCGGCGGCCATTCAAAGCGTCGTCAATGATTTCTCGAACTGCCGAAGTGTCAGGATTAACATCCATCCTATCGCAGGCGCGTAGATGGCGCATGATGCCCTCGGTCGCTATGTCCAGAGCTGTCCCGCCCAGTTTGGAGAAGCGGCGGGCCTGGATATGGTCAATTCTCTGAAGCCGCTCGTCAAGCGGCAGATGCCTGTCAAAAGTCACTTTCATTGCTCCTTAGTATGGTCGAAAGGTCTGCCCTAGAAAATCCCCTCAACAAAGCCTTCGACCAGTTTTGCAAGAGATATAATAGATGCTCGAATTACGGGCCGGGATGCAATAATGTTGCATTTACCCGGAGATTTTGTAGAGAAATACAGACGTAAAGCCCACGCCCCACGCATAGTTCCTCACGGCTGTCTCTAACAAAACAGCGGATTGTAGATGAATTTTTCGGAAAATGCCAGATAAATTTTCGGGCCCCGGGCACAAGTGGCGGGAAGACCCGAAGAGAGCGGGCGGCGGGCCTTGCAGGGGAGCGGTTCCGCCCGGATTAAAAGCGCATCGAGGGGCGTCCGGGGGGCCACAAACGACCGCGCCGCCTGCGTATCCTGCGGTGCTTCGGTTCGCACAGGACATTCAGACGGCGCTCAAGGTAATGAAGTACGAGAACTTTGAAAACCCGGTTATTTTTTGGGAACTACGGAGTCTTTCATGCCTTTCCCGACGCGGAACTTGAGCGTGGTTTTGGCCGGAATCTGGATGGTCTCGCCGGTCGCCGGATTGCGTCCTTCGCGCGCCTTGCGCTCTGACAGGACGAGCTTGCCGAAACCCGGCAAGACAAACTCTCCGTTTGACTTAACTTCGTTGGTTGCGAGGTCGGCCAGCTCGTCGAAAATCTCCTTGGCCTGGGCCCGCTTCATTTCAAACTTCTCGGCAAAGTGGTTGACCACTTCGGATTGAGTCATGCGTTTCTTGCCTGATGCCGCTTTGGTCGCCATGGCGTGATCTGATTACCTCCAGTAAATAGGAAAATGTGAAAAAACTTATGAAGCAACATATATCACATGGGGTGGCTTCACGTCTGCAAAAAATCGAATTTTTAGGCCGATTTCTGCGAATTTTTTGAACAGCGGGCCTAGCCTCGGAAGAGCCCGGAAGTATGGAAAGGCCGCTCCGGGGCCGCGGCCAGCCGTCAAATTGGTCGGGGCGGAGTGATTCGAACACTCGACCTCTCGGTCCCAAACCGAGCGCACTACCAGGCTGTGCTACGCCCCGTTAACTACAGCAACTGAAAAGAGAGTTAGCTCAAAGACGAGTTGACTTTGCGGGGGCCCCGGCGAATCCCCGGCAGGTCGTCAGACCATGTACAAAATGCTTTGTCGAGTTTGAGTTAAGCAAACTTTTTTTGACGGCACATTCTAGCGGTCGCCCGTCGCCCGGGTCAAGGAGCTTTCCCGAAATGCTTGAGCAAAAACGAGCGCGTGCCTGCCAGAGCCTGCGCGCGATGGCTGATCTTCTCCTTGATTTCGTCCGGCAATTCCCCGAAAGTGCGTTCGTAACCCTCCGGGATAAAGACAGGATCGTAGCCGAAGCCGTGCGCGCCGCCGGGCCGTGTGGCAATCCGGCCTTCACATTTTCCCGTCGAGAGATTGGCTATTTGCGCTTCCGGGTCGGCAATCGCAATGGCGCAGATAAAACGCGCGCCTCTTTGATGAGCTTCAAAGCCGGATAATTCTTCGAGCAGGCGGTTGATGCGCTCTGCGTCCGATGCGCCCGCGCCGCCGTAGCGTGCGGAAAAGATGCCGGGCGCGCCGCCGAGCGCGTCCACCTCCAGGCCCGAATCGTCCGCCAGCGTCCAGAGCCGCGTTGCGGCGGCATAGGCCCCGGCCTTGAGTGCGGCGTTTTCGGCAAAGGTCTCGCCGGTCTCCTCCACCTCTGCGACGGCCGGAAATTCGTCGAGCGTCCGCAGCCTGAAGGGTAAGGCGTCGAGCAGCGCCCGGTATTCTAAAACTTTACCGGCGTTGCGGGTTGCGACCAGTAGTTCAGAGGGAGTGAATGTCTTCATTTGGCGACGAAAGATAGAGCGTTGCTTGATGCTCGAAAATGCGAATCGAAATTCCCCGGCGACGATTTTTTTTGCCAGGCGGGGGATTTCATGCTTACAATCAGTTGAGCAAGCACCCGCGGCGGTGCGCTACATTGACTTGAGTATAGCGTGAATCGTTCGAGCATGGGCACTCATCTCTCAGACCAGGGCACGTATGAGGAAGCGGATAACGCACTCTCTCCTGCGGGAAAGAGCGCCGCGTCCGACGGCCCCGGCGACATCGAGCAGGCCCGGCAGCTCGGCACTTGGATACACGCCCTGCGCAGCTTCTTCAATGTTCACAACCATCCCTTCTCTCAACTCAACCAGACGAACCTCATCACGCACGACTGGGCGGGCGAGATGAGAATCGTCCGGGGAACGCTGCTGCTCTGCTCGCAGTTGGTCTTTGAGCTGGTCCATTCGAGCCTCGCCGAAAATGCAGTCTTTGCTGGTCCGGGCGAAAGCGACGCGCTCGGCGTGCTCTCGGCGGATGAAGCCCGCGCGGAAGACACAGTCGAGGCCAGCGATGATTCGCTCTTCGTGCTGGCGGCGGCGTTGAACGACGCGCTGGTCCTGTGCGAGTCGCTGCTCGAACTCCGGGAGGTGGATATCAACGCCTGGGCGAGCTTCGGCAAAGTCCTGGAGCGAGAGCTTGGCAACGTCAAAGCGTTGGCGGCCGACGCGCATCGCAGAGCCAGCAGAATACCCGCACCCCTGCTCGCGCTCGTGCGGGAAAGGGCCGCTCCGGCCGCGCTCGCCGCGGATATGTCAAGCATCTTTTCCAGCCTCTTCGGCCTGCTCGAATGCCTGCGCCTGATCGAAGCGTTTCTCCGGGCCGACCAGCCGCTCAAGCAGACGCTGCCTCTCTTCACGCTCGTTCATCAGGAGTCGCGCGCCCTGATTCGCCATATCGAGACGCGGACGCTGCACATAGAGGGCCTGGACCACGACGTTTTCGATATGCTCGACGGGACGAACTACGCGCTCTCGATGGAACTGCGCAAGGTTTTCGCCAGCGAGCTGGGCAGCGTCAGCTCGCTCAGGCAGGCGTACACGATCTACGGCAAGGTGGAGGCGGCGCATGGACTGCTGCGCGATTCGTTTCAGCAATCCGTCATCGGGCTGGCCCAGCTCTTTAATCCTGCGCTCGACGGGCCGCAGCTCTTCAGCTCATTTCAAACCAAGCTGGAGCAATCGCTGAGCCTGCGCCGCGATCTCTGGCTGCTGCTGCAACTGGTCAAGCGCGCCGAAGAGGAGCGCGACCTTTTCCCGATGGCGCGGTTGCTGGAGAGACTGGCTTCATTCCGCGACGGGAGCCTGCGTTACCTGATGTTCAAGGACTGGGAGGCGTGCGAGCGTTTTATCGAAGAGGTGGCCGCGGCGCGCGGCGCTGTCGAGCTTGCGCCCGTGCTGCACCGCTTCGCCGCCTATCTTGAGACTCTCGGCGGGCAGGTCAACATGCGCGCCGTGCTCGCGGCGCATCCCTTCGACCACCCGCCGCTCGAAACCCCCTGAGCCCCGCCGTAAAAGTTAAGCTCTGCCGCAGTAAACCTCTTTAGCACATAGTTTAAGCCCGCAAAAGCCGTGTCGCGGAAAAGCTCCTAGCTTCCGACCGAAGCGAACTGGGCGGCCAGTGCGCCGAACTGCCCGAAAGAAGAGCGCGTGCGTTTCTCGAAACCGCCATTGACCAACTGCGTTTCGCTGACGGCGTAGAGCAGCCGCCCGAGAGCCCTGTTGAACTCTTCCTCGTTCGGCTCCCTGTCGCGTGTTCCGCGCTGCGCCGCGAGGCCCATGATAAAGCTGCGCGCGGGCGCATCGTCGGCCGTAAACGTCACGACGTTTGCCGGAACGGAAGCCGTGCGCGCGCCGCTCGCTCTCAGGAAAGTCTCCGCGGAGGCGAGCGTGCGTCCGTTGACACGGCCTTCCAGGCAGCGGCGGACGTTGGTTTCCGTCCCCATGATGAGATGCCCGGCGACGAAGCTGGCGGCATCACGCTTCTCATTGTTGGCGATCAGTATCTCGGCATCCCCGATGCTCTCGGCGCGCGTCTTCGGGCCGAATCTTTTGGCGACAAAATCTCGCAGCGTCTTTTCGTCGCGGACCTCGACGACCGTGACCGTGCTTGAGCCCGAATCGTCCAGCCGTGCGGTCACGATCTCAGGGCCGATGGCGCGCAGGAAGCTGCCGGGCTCTTCAATCCCGTAAGGCTTGAGCGAGGCTTCTAGGAGGCGGGAAAAGATGTAGGAGCTGGTCACGTCGAGCTGCGACGAGATGGCGTCGTTCAAGCCGCGCCAGGCCGCATCCGGGTCGCGGTAATTATAGCGGGAGACGGAATAAGTGCCCGCCGGTAAAAGCCCGCTCGAAGAGAGCAGCACATCGTTCGCGGAAGCGAACGCGGTTTGCAGCCGCGCCGTGACGCCGTTTTGCACCGACAGAAAATACCTGTCCTCGATAGCGCCGTTCACAGCGTGGGAACTCCAGCCGATGTCGCCTAGAATCTTTTTGGCGAGCGGCGGCAGAAGGCTGGCGGCCGCACTCTGCGCGCGCGGGTCGGATGAGACCTGGCCCGCGTAGGCCGTCGCGGCCACCTCAAGCAATCTCGACGCGCCAGCGGGCGAGATATAACCGAAAGCCAGCGCCTCGCCGTCGCCGCCGACGCGCCGCCGCATCTCTCCCAGTTGCGGATTATCGGCGAGGCTCGGACGCTCGCCGCGACGCACGGCCAGGCATGCCTGGACCACGCCCTCGTCATTCCCGATGACGGCCACGCTTTCGATGACGGCCGTGATAATGCGCCGCGTGCCGTCGGGCGAACTCCAGACGGTGAAGGCCGCGCCGTCCGCTTCCCTGCGCTCGATGCGCGGCTCGCCGTATGCGCTGCGGGCGAAATCCCCGACGCGTTTTTCGACGGCCGCGCGTGTTCTCGACTCGCTCGTGTGAGTTTCAACCACCAGCGCGTAAAGCGGCTTGATCTTCAACGTCTCGCCCGCGTCAGCCGCATCGAGTCCCATCACCGTGACGGCCACCTGCGCGCGCGAGAGGGCGACGGAATCCGCCGGGCCGATTCCAGTCCAGGCGACGAGGCGGCTCACCCACCCGACCTGCCCGAAGTTCGACTTGATCCCGGCGGCAGGCGCGAGCGCACGCCAGGCGTCGGTCGAAACGATTGCTCCGGCGATCTCCGGCAGGCTATTGGCTTCCAGGTAAATGAGCGAGTCGGCGGGGACATACGACGACATCTCGACCCGCTGCGGGCGATTCCACCAGACCCAGGCGACCGCTATCAGAACTAGCGCACTGATAATCAGCAGAGCTTTACGGAGACGTGTCATCGTTGATTCATCCTAACTTTAGTTCTCGCCGCCAGGCAAGGCAGGCCGCCGGAGCGGGGTGGCGGCCGGGCCGCGCGGGACGCACCGTTTTTATCCGCGACGGTTTTGAGCCGCCCGGTCTAGGGACTTTGAGACGCTCTCTCGACTGTGATACTTTGGTCAGTCTTTGACCATCTGACAGAGAAGGAGCAGTGCCGGGCAGACGACAAGCGTGCCGGCAGGAGGTCAACCAGCGTATGTCATACCGCGACCTGCGCCCGCAGCCACAGGCTGAGGCCGATTTCGACGAATTTCTGGGAACCCTGGAACTCGCGCTGACGGACGGAAAGCAGGACCCGAATGACGTGGTCCGCGACACCCTCTACGAGCTTTATTACGGGGCCGGAAAGTTCGGCGAGGGCATCCGCCGTCTGCCCGATGCGTCGAGCCTCAATCCTGCGGCCCGCGCCGTCCTGCATAACTTCGACCCGCGCAACATCACTACAGAGCCGGAGTATTACCCGGATATAGACGGCGCGGCCTATGCCGAGCGCAAGCCCTTCATCTGGCTCTGGCAGATGTACGACCGCTCGCCGCTCGGCCAGAACGCGCATCTCGGCCATCGCTTCCGGCGTATGCTCGCGCCGCTCATCTTCCGTCGCGTCGGCGAAAACTTTAAGTGCTGGCATTTCGTCGAATGGTCCTACGGCTACAATCTCTCCTTCGGGGATAACGTGGTCGTGCATCGCTACGTCCTGCTCGACGACCGCGGCGGAATAGAGATTGGCAACAACGTCTCCATCTCCGATTACGCCAACGTCTATTCCCATACGCACGACATCGAAGACATTCACAGGGTTTACAACCTGACCACGCGAATCGGCGACGGCGTGCGCATCACTTATCACGCGACCGTGCTGGCCGGGACACAGGTCGGCGAAAATGCCATGATCGGGACCAGCGCCGTCACCACCAAGGATGTCGAGCCTTATCACATCAAGGTCGGAATCCCTGCGAAGACCGTGAGAGTCAAACGCGGCGGCTCTCAACCCGACAAAGAGAGCGCGGACATCAAGACGGTCAGCGAGCGTTAGATGTCCCTTCGTTTCACGGCGACATGAAACGTCGCACGAAATTGACCGGGCGGGCACTGAGCTGAAGAAGAGAGGCGGAAGCAGTCAATGATCGTCGTTATGAACCGCATCACGGTGGCGGAGGGGCGCGAGCAGGATTTCGAGAAGACCTTTACGGAGCGCGACCGCGCGGTTGACCACATGACCGGCTTCGTTGACCTACAGGTCCTGCGCCCCAGCGAGGGCAGAACCTACGTCGTCTTAACGCGCTGGCAATCGCTCGAAGCCTTTCAACAATGGACCCAGTCCGAAGCCTTCATCTCGGCACATCGTAAGCAGTCTCCGGGCCTCGCCGAAAGCAGGCCCGTCCTTGAGATTTACGAGGTCTTCACACAGTAGACAATGCTTGCCCGTCCGGCTTGAGCCGTCAGCGGGAATCTTCGACGCGGGCTGCCGTTCCGGGCTCCTCCTTCGTCTCGTCTGCCCGCCGCACTCTTTCATCCAGCGCCGCACCTGCTTTAAACTCATCCGTGCAGGAGCACCTTTGATAGAAAAGCTGTAGTCGCGCATATCCGTCCGGCATGAAGCTCAGAACCATCACCGCAACCAGGTACGTGACCCCGCTTCGTGAAGGCGGGTCGCTGCCAGCCATCGTGGAGGCTGACGACGACGGGCTCTACGTCCTGAAGTTTCGCGGCGCGGGGCAGGGGCCGAAGGCTCTGATCGCCGAGCTGGTAGTCGGCGAGCTGGGCCGCGCGCTCGGCCTGCCCGTGCCCGAGATCGTTTTCGTCGAGCTTGACCCGGCGCTGGCCCGCACAGAGCCTGACCCGGAGATACAGGATTTAATCAGGGCGAGCGCAGGAATCAACCTCGCGCTGGATTACCTGCCCGGCTCGATCACCTTCGACCCTCTGGTGGAAAGCCCGGACCCGGCGCTCGCCTCGGCCATCGTCTGGTTCGACGCCTACACGACCAACGTTGATCGCACCGCGCGCAATACGAACCTGCTGGTCTGGCATCGGCGACTCTGGCTGATAGATCACGGCGCGGCCCTCTACTTTCATCACAACTGGACCGGATACCTTGAGCGCAGCCGCAGCCCCTTCCCGTTGATTAAGGAGCATGTCCTGCTGCCGTTCGCAGGCCAGCTGGCGAGCGCCGATGCCGTCATGAGCGAGAAGGTGACGCCCGAACTGTTGCGAGACCTCCTGGGCCTGATTCCTGACGAGTGGCTGACGGCTGACCCACAGTTCGCCGGGACCGCCGAGCAAAGGGCGGCTTATGCCGACTACCTGCTGGCGCGCCTGGCCCTCCCGCGCGACTTCGTCAAGGAGGCGGCAGATGCCAGAGCTTCGTCCGTTTGATTACGTCGTCGTCCGCGTCGTTCCGCGCGTCGAGCGCCAGGAGTTCATCAATGCGGGCGTCATCGTCTCCTGCCCGGCAAAGGATTTCCTCAAGGCCCGAATCGAGCTGGACCGCGAGCGGCTGGCCGCGCTGGACCGATCGGTTGATGCGGCCGATATCCAAAAACACCTGGATGCCATTCCACTAATCTGTCAGGGAGGGGCAGAGGCCGGGCCTATCGGGCTGCTCCCGGCGCGCTCGCGCTTTCACTGGCTGGCTGCTCCGCGCAGCACCATCATTCAGACCTCGCCCGTCCACACAGGTCTCTGTGACGACGGCGAAGCAATCCTGGAACATCTGCTGGATATGATGGTTCGCACGCGTGGGCAGTGAAGGGGAGTGAAGCCGTGGCTGGCTCGCAGCGGAAGATGCGCGGCAGGCTCCGGCCGGGTCCTGAGCCTGACTTGTAAGGAGAATTTGATGACTAGACGAATCAAAGTTGCAGGACTCGGCGGCTCGCTCGCACCTCATTCGAGCAGCCTGGCTGCCTTGAAGCTGGCGCTCGAAGGCGCGGCCGAGGCGGGCGCGCAAACGGAGCTGCTGGACATCCGCGAACTGTCGCTGCCGATGTACGCGCCGGACGCGCAAGCGCCGGAGTCCGTGCTGCGTTTATGCGAGACGTTCTACGAGGCAGACGGGCTACTCTGGAGCAGCCCCCTGTATCACGGGACAATCAGCGGGGCTTTCAAGAACGCGCTCGACTGGCTGCAACTGCTGGGCGACCGGACTCCGGCTTACCTGACCGACAAGGTCATCGGGCTCATCAGCACCGCTGGCGGCACGCAGGGTCTTCAGGCCGTCAATACGATGGAGTTCATCGTGCGCTCCCTGAGAGGCTGGGCCGTGCCTTTAGTCATCCCCATCCCGCAGGCCTGGCGTGTCTTCGATGAGCAGGGACAGACGCACGACGAGCGCGTCACGGAGCAGTTGCACGCGCTCGGCCACGAGGTGACGCGCGCCGCGAGCCGTTTCGCCGCGCAGCCGCCGACCACGCCGGAGGCCGCAGAGGCGCAGGCGCAGGTCATGCCCGTCAGCCCCGCAGAGATCGAAAGCTCTGCGGAGACAAGCTCTTAAAGCCAGGAAAACCGCTCGCCCCGGTCCTCCAAGGCCGGGAGGACACGGCGCAAAACCGGCCCGCTGTTCGCCCTCGGCGGCCGGGTTTGGGCCAAATATAGCCTTATAACTTAACGAGTTAAACAATCAAAAATACTATTTGACAACGGCCAACCATTGTTGTACCCTCACTGTGATGGCGATTGAAGACGATTGCCGTCAAGGAGAGCCCCGGCTCTTGCTTCCAGGTAGAGCGCGGCCTCAATTAACTGCCTGTTCGGAGTAATTGCGCCGCCATTTTGAAAGTCAACCGAGAAGGGGCACACCCCGCGCGAGTGGGGGCCGCAAAGCCTACGGGAGTCAGACGGATAGTTCCTGCTGACTCGGCCGGGTTGCCGAAGGAAGACGGTCAAGCGTGCGCGGGCAATCTCCGCCATGCCTTTGTCCTTCCCGCTGTTCCCATTCGTTTCAAAACTTCGATGGCGCTCGCATCGGCAATCTTCAGACTGCATCTTCCCTCAAAGCAGCAGCGCCCTTTAGCCCAAGCCAAACGACCATGTGCGCCCAGTACGCTGAAGAGCCATTGAAAGCCGCCAACCGCACATCCCAGACGAAGGCCGCGCAGACCGGCAGGATTTCCAGGGCACGCAAGGCGCGCCTTCGGCTCCGCCAAACACACCGCAGACGATCAGCAGCATCGCGAGGAAATAGTAAATCATGTTGAAAAGAGGTTTTGGTAAAAAGAATCTGGTCGGGCTCGACATCGGCTCCAGTTCCATCAAAGCCGTCGAGCTGACGGGCAAGCCCGGCAGCCTTCAGCTCGTCAGCCTCGGCTATGAGAATCTTCAGAGCGATTCAATCGTTGACGGGCAGATCATGGAATTGAACGATGTCTCGAACGTCATCACAAACATTTTCCGCGAGCACCAGATCAAGACGGACCGGGTCGCGGCCGGAGTCAGCGGCCATTCCGTCATCGTCAAGAACATCGTCGTCCCGCAGATGAGCCCGGACGAACTGGAAGAATCAATCGAGTGGCACGCCGAAGAGCACATCGCTTTCGACATCGCGGACGTGAGCCTCGATTACCAGGTCACGGGCTCGACGCCCGACGCGCTGCATGTCCTGATGGCAGCCTGCAAGCGCGATAAGGTCGCCAACATCAAGCAGGCGATTCAGCTGGCCGGAAAGCAGCCCGCCATCATAGACGTTGATGCCTTCGCCCTCCAGAACTGCTACGAAGTGAACTACGACCCGATGCCCGGACAGATCGTGGCGCTGCTCAACGTCGGCGCTTCGACGATGAACATCAACATCCTGAACGGGACGAAGTCGGTCTTCACACGCGACGTTTCGGTCGGCGGCAACCAGTACACGGACCTTTTGCAGAAAGAGCTGGACCTGACCTTCGAGCAGGCGGAAGCGGTCAAGCGCGGCGCGCCGCCTCCGGGCATTGAAGTTCACGGCACGGAGCCCATCCTTGAGACCGTCTCCGATATTCTCGCGCTGGAAATCTCCAAGACGATGGATTTCTATCGCGCGACCGCAGAGGACGGCGAGGGCGCTGTCCAGAAGATTCTGATTTCAGGCGGCGGCTCAAAGCTGGCGGGCCTGCCCGAGTATTTGGCCAAGCGTTTTGAGATACCCGTCGAAGTCTTCGACCCCTTCCGCCAGATCAAGGTGGATGCCAGGCGTTTCGATCCCGATTACATGCGCGAGGTTGTGCCGGAGATGGCCATAGCCGTCGGTCTGGCCTTGAGAGGAGTTGACGTAAGATGATTAAGGTCAACCTTTTAGATTCTGTCACCGACAGGGCCAAAGGTGTTGCTGCCGTCGAAGAGAGGGTGGCGAACCCGCGCATGCAGACGATGCTGCTCGCGCTGGTCGTCTTCGGCCTGCTGGCCACCGGCATGGTCTACGATTATTACAGCACGACCAGTGCGCGCGATGAGCAGCAGAAAGAGCTGGTCGAGCAGCAGCGTCTACAGGCGCAGATGCTGGCCATCAATAAAGAGCGGACCGAGCTGGAAAAGAAGATTTCGGCCGTCCAGGCTCGCATTGACGCCATCCAGAAGCTGCGCGCGTCGCAGCAGGGCCCCGGCGCTGTTCTGCGCGACATCAAGATGCAGTTCGACAGAGTGCCGAGCCTCTACCTGAAGAGCGTGGAGCAGAAGGGCACGGAGCTGGTCGTCAAGGGCATCTCGCCCGACGAGTCATCGGTCACCAGATTTGCCAAGAGCCTGGAGTTCTCCTCCGGCCTCTTCAGCAACCTGAGCATCGAGACGCAGCGGGAAACCGTCTCGGCGCAGGCTCCCGCGCCCGGCGCGGCCCCGGCCCCGCCCGCCGACCCGGACGCTCCGCAGCCCGAGGTCGTCTCCTTTACCATCAAGTGCACCTACACGCCGTCAACGCCGACGCAGCCCGCGACGGCCACGCCCGGCGCGCCCGCACCGACGAATCAGATAGCACAGAAGTAATCTCCTCGACCGCCGCCCTCATTTGAGGCGGCCTCAAAGCGCCCGCTCCTGTCTCTGGTGCGGAAAGGGAATTAGTTGTGATGAAAATAGGAAACCTGCAAGAACTGCCCTGGTACTTACGACTGGCCATCTTCGGAGGCGTCGCGCTCGCTCTCTACGGCGGCTTCTGGTACTTCATGACCAAAGGCATGCACGAAGAGGTCGAGACGCTCAAGGGGCAGGTGGCCACGCTCAAGCAGCAGAACCTCGGCGCGCAGATTGATTCGCAGCGCCTGGCCAATTTCAAGTCTCTCTACGAAGGCAAGCAGCAGGAGTATGACGACCTCAAGGCCCTCTTGCCCGAGCAGCGCGAGCTGTCGAGCGTTTTGCAGGGCGTCCAGGACCGCGCGCACAACACGCAGCTTGTCCTGCGCAGCTTCTCGCCGAAAGAAGATTTCCAGCAGGACTTCTACAGCGGCAAGAAGATCAGCATCGGCGTGACCAGCTCGTTTACGAACCTCCGCGAGTTCTTCGAGCTGATGGCGCGCTATCAACGCATCGTCTCGATCACGAACCTGGAGATCACGCAGATTCCGAAGCAGGTCCCGGGCAAAACGATTGAGGCCAAGTTTGACCTGACCGCTTATTACGTCTCCGCCGAATCGCTTCAGAATGCGGCGACCGGGGCAACTCCGGCTGCGCCCGCTCCTGCCGCACCGGCCACGGCCGCAGCAGCACCCGCCGCCAAATAAAAGACAACCCAAACAGCCGCCGATACTCTTCGGCTAGTTCAGGAACACACTATGAAGCATTATGCACAGCTGATTCGTTACGCTCTCGTCGGCCTTTCGCTTTGCGGCACGCTCGCCATCGGCGGCGCAGTCCGCAGCGTTGCGGCCCAGGATGCGGCCAAACCGAGCGCCCCGGCGAGGCGCGGCCCGCGTGACCCCTTCGAGATTTACAAGCCGCCCGTGAGGACCAAGAAGAGCGCCAAGACCGCGGCTGCCGCCGTGCCCGTTCCGGGCATCCAGGAGCGCATCGCCCAGTACAAAGCGCAGAAGGTCGCGGCGATGAGCGCGCAACAGCCCGCCCCTAAGCCGACGACGGCGCTGCTGCTCGGCGAGATGCAGGTGATGGGAATCTTCCGCACACCGCGCGGTTACGCCGCGATGGTCGAAGCGACGCCCATCAAGCTCTCCTACGTCATCTACCCCGGCGAGACTTTCTACGACGGCCAGCTGGTGGCCATCGAAGAAGACCGCCTGGTCTTTCGCCACGTCACCCGCTACACGGACGGACGCAGCGATAAGTCCACCGAGTACAAGCCCTTGCGCCAGCCCAACGCCGTCGCCGATTCCATGACGGCGGCCCGTGGAACGACCGGCGCAGGCAGCGCACCAGCAGCAGCACCCGCCGTCACCTCCGAGAGCGCGGACAGCAAGCCCGTGTCCTCGCCGGAAAAACAATAACCTCAGTTTCGGTCTGACCGGGAAGGGAGCCTGAGCCCGGCCCGGTCAAAGACCGTTTCCCCTGTGCGCACGCTGATCCAACTCTGGCAAGGGCCTGAGTCATCGTCAGGTGCGCACCAGTTTGACAATCCATCAAGGGACGATTCCGCTCTGTGCGGCGCGCGCTTTAGTAACTCTGGGAAGAATAACGAGCGTAGCGCGTGGCGGATATTGACCCGCTTCCCTTAAGGAGGGAATTATGCTCTATCAGCATCACTTGTCCAGAGCCGCAGCCAAAGGAGCGCTCGTTCTCCTCTTGGTCTGCCTGCTCACAGTCTTCGCGTTCGCGGACACACGGAACGCGCCCGTCGCAACCAGCGTCAGCGCCTACACTTCCGGCAAATCAACGCTCATCACCATCTACGGCACTGCGCCGATGGCCTATTCGGTTTCGCGGCCCAACCCGCAGACGCTCCTGATCGAGTTGCCGGGCGTTGACGGCTCGCGCCTCTCCGCCGCTTACACGGTCACTTCGCCGCTGGTTACGGGCGTGACGGTCGAGCGCGAGCACCTCGCTCACGGCGGCGACCGCGCGCGCCTGCGCGTCTCGCTGCGAGCCCCCGTCCGCGACAGGTCGCAACTGTCGAATAACAACCTGGTCTTCGAACTTTCGCCCGCCGAATACGACGCCGCGCCTGCCGCCAAATCAGCGCCGCGCGTCGAAGTCGCTTCCATCGGGTCGCTGCCTGCGGGCGCGGTCAGGGAAGCCGTCGCGGGCAACGCCGACGCCGAGACGCCTTCACCGACGCCCACGCCCGCGCGTCCGAACGTCAACATCACCCAGGCGCAGGGCACACAGCAGCCCTCGCAGGGACAGCAGTACGGCCAGGCCGGATTCGTCGGCGAGCCGATCAACCTCAACGTCGTCAACGCTGACATCCGCGACATCCTCAACTACATCACCGAGCAGTACGGCGTCAACTTTGTGATTGATAGCTCGGTCGGCGCAGTGCCCGTGACCGTCAACGTCACGGACGTTCCCTGGAACGTGGCGCTCGATGCCATCTTAAGGGCCAACCGGCTGGGCGTTGATGCGAACGGCAATATCCTGCGCATTGCGACCATCGAGGTGCTCGCCACGGAGGCCGCCTCGCAACAGAAGATAAGTGATGCCCGGCTCGACAATTCGCCGCTGGTGACGGAGTTCATTCGTCTGAATTACGCCAGGGCCTCGGGCACGCTGGCACAGGCCGCGGGCTCGACCGGAGCCTTCGCGGGCGGCTCGACCAACCTGAGCTATTCGGGCGGAGCGGGCGGCGATGCGACGGGCGGCGGCGGCGATCAGGGGTTACTCCCGATCCTCCAGCGCAGGCTCTCGCGGCGCGGCGCGATTGAGGTCGAAGGCCGCAGTAACACGCTCATCATCACGGATGTCAGGGAGAATATCGAAGCCATCCGCCAGCTCGTCGCGATTCTGGACCAGCCCGAGCCGCAGGTCGAGATCGAGACGCGCATCGTCATCGCTTCACGCAACTTCAGCCGCGACCTCGGCGTGCAGTTGTCCGCTTCGGTCGCCAACATCGGACGCGGCGGGCTCGGGTCCTTCAGCAACCTGCCGAGCGGAACCGGAACCGGGACGGGCGGAACAGGCACGGGCAATTCGCCCACCAGACCTTTCGGCATTCCGGGCGGCCTGGCCGGAGCCGCGCAGCCCAACGGCTCACTCGGTGCAACCGCCAACACAGTCATCGGTTTGACCACCGGCATCTTCGGCACGGCACAGATCAGCGCGCTGATTACGGCGGGCGAATCGAAGGGCCAGGCCAAGACCATCGCGACGCCGCGCGTCACGGCGCTCAACAATCGCCCGGCGCAGATCGAGAGCGGCTCGCAGATTCCGGTTCAGACCACGGGCGCGCTCGGCGTCGTCACGACGACCTTCGTCTCCGTGCCCCTGCGCCTGGCCATTACGCCGCAGATTACGGATGCGGGCACGGTCGTGCTGCGCGTCACGGTCGAGAATAATAGTATCAATACGAACATCGCGGTCGGCGGCGTCCCGGGCATCAACACCCAGCGCATGCAGTCCGAAGTGCTCGTGCCCGACGGCGGAACGACCGTCATGGGCGGCGTCCTGCTCGACAGCGAAGGCTCCAGCCAGCAGCGCACGCCGGGCGTGGCCAGCATTCCCGTCCTCGGCAATCTCTTCAAGCGCAAGCAGGTGACGCGCATCACGGACGAGATTCTGTTCTTCATCACGCCGCGCATCTATCGCCCGGATTACCAGGGCCGTCCGACCGCCGGAACTATCAGCAACGGGACGCGCACGACGACGATTTCACAGCCCGTCCCGCTCGGCAATCCGGCGACTAATACGCCGACGCCGACCCAGCTCCAACAGCAGCCTTCGGGGCCGCAGGGCGCTGCTCCGGGAGCCGGACAACAGAACATGACCAATCCCGTCATCCAGAATCCTGCCGGCGCTCCGTCAGGTCAAACCGCCCGTCCGACCTCGCTCAGCGGGCGTCCGTAAGGAAGGAGGATCGTCTCAGATGTTTAAGGAAGCACTCGAAGCGATCATGGAGAATACCGATGGCAGCATCGGCGCTCTCATCATGGGAACGGACGGCATCGCGGTTGAGAAGGTGATGGGGCCCGAGGGCAGGGATGCCAATCTGGACGTGGCCGCCGCCGAATTCACCACGCTCGTTCGCAACGCACAGCGCACCGGGAACGACATGGCTCTCGGCGCATTACATGAGCTGGTTGTCGGGATGGAGAGCGCTGTCGTCCTGATGCGACTCTTCAACCGCGATTACTTCATCGTCCTGGCACTCAAGCCGGACGGTAACTTCGGACGCGGACGCTTTGAGCTTCGTAAAGCGGAACTCCAACTCGCCCGCGAATTTGCAGTCTGAACCCTGCGCGGCCCACATTCTCAGGTGTGACCGCAATGGCTTTACTTTCAACTCCGGCACGAAGCCGTCAGCTTTGAGTCTGACGATTTCGTGCCGGAGCTTTTGTTTGTCGAAGCTGAAGGCCCGGGCGGCGGCGCTCCGCCTGCCGGGAAATTCGGGCGGGATGAAGCCTAGCCAGTGCCTTCCGGCATCTTCACGAAGGGCATCCCGCGCATGATGATCTTCTGGCGACGGGCGACGCGGCGCGGATTCTTGAGCGGGTTAAAGATATTGAGCGGGCTCGGAATCATCGCGGCCAGGAAGGCAGCCTCGCTCGGCTTGAGCGCCGCGGCGGGCTTGTGAAAGTAGGTCTGCGCGGCGGCCTCCGCGCCGTAGATACCGTCGCCCCACTCGATGACGTTCAGATAAATCTCCAGTATCCGGCGCTTGGGCAGCTCGCGCTCCATGAAATAGGTGATGACGGCCTCGCGCGCTTTCCTGATGATGGACCTCTCGCTTGAGAGGTAGAGATTCTTGGCCAGCTGCTGCGTGATGGTCGAGCCGCCGCGCCTGAAGCGCGAAAAGTCCGGTATCCAGCTCGATTCATCGTTGCCAGCCTCTTTGGCGACCTCTTTCTGCCCGTCCTGCCAGGCGCGTTGGATGGCCTGGTAATCGAAGCCGTTGTGCGTCGAAAAGTTGGTGTCTTCACCGGCCAGCACGGCGCGCTGCAAGTGCGCAGAGATTCTTTCCAGCGGAACCCAGGCCTGCACACGGCGGGGCTGTTCGCCGCGCGCGGCCGCTTCCCGCGAGCGCGTCTCGATCATCGCAGTGGTCTCAGGATTCTGAGTGCGCAGCTGCGAGAGGTTCGGGAAGGTGAGATACAGGAAAAGCAGGGTCCCGATGAGGAATCCGATAATCCCGTACAGCGTAAATTTAATGACACGCCACATCTTACTTCGTCACTACGGCACGGCGCAGGGCCGCCCCCGGCACTCTCCTGGGCTGATGGATAGACGAGCTTCATCATGGAAGCCCCTTATTATATGAATCGGGAAAGAAGCCTTCAAGCAACAATCCCCTGAAGGCTGGCTTCGCGTGCCCGGCCGGATAGATTTTATCAATATTGAATCAGGCTTCCTTCGCGCTTGGCGCGGCGCACGGCGCGGCCGAAGACCCAGAGTGAGAAGGGAAGAAGAATGAGCAGAAAGATGAAGAGGGTCGTCAGCGGTTCATGCACCTCCGCGAGCCCCTGACCTTCGATCAGGACGCGGCGGATGCCGTCGAGCCCGTAGGTCGGCGGCAGGATGCGCGAGATGCTGCTAAAGCCTTTGCCGAGCAGCTGGGTCGGAAAGAAGACGCCGGAGAAAAGCGCCGAGCCCGTGCCGAGCAGTATCCCGAATGGGTCGCCGCGCTTGAAGACCATCGCGAAGCTGGCCGACAGTATCCCTATGCAGGCCAGTACGAGCGTCGTCAGGACCAGAAAGACGAGCGCCAGCAGGAAGTTTCCCCGGAAGTGAACGTTGAAGAAGAGCCACCCGAAAAACAGGTAGAGAAACGAATTGAAGGTCGCCTGGACAAAGTCCCAGGCCGAGCTGGCGACGACCACCGTCGGGACGTTGATGGGCGAGAGCAGCACGCTTTCGAGCGTTCCCTGAACCTGCTCGGAGCGAATGGCGTTGGCCAGGCTCGAAAAGCCCGTCATGAAATAGTTGAGGACGGCGAGCCCCGTAATCCAGGCCGCCAGCGGGTCGCGCCATTGCGAAAAGGGCGTCTCGCTTCCCGTAAAGATTTTCGAGACGAAGAAGAAGGTCGTGACGATCAGCAGGATGGTCAGCGCCCGCAGAAAAAATTCGAGCCGGTAGCTGATGGCCAGTTGGAAATCGCGCGCGATGAAAGCACGCACGCGGCGCAGCAGCAGTATGACAGAGTTCAGCACTGTTAGTCTTCCTTCGACTCTCTTTCATAGCTTTCCAACACTTCGAGCAGCGTCGCCCGCTCGGACTCGAAGGAGAGGACGCTGCCGCCGCTCTCTTGAATAGTGCGCAGCGCGGCATCTAGGCGCAGGTCGTCCGGCTCGCGGCGGAAGGCGACGAGCAATTCCGTGCCCTGCTCGATCAATTCAAGGTCGTCGAGGCCGTCTGCGAGGATGGCGGCGGCGCGCTGGCTCGTCAGGCCGCGAATCTTGAGCCGCACGCGCTCGGCCTGCCTGTGTGCGTCACGCAGCTGCTGCGGCGTGCCGAGCGCGCGAATCCGCCCGCCGCTGATGACGGCGACGCGCTCGCAAAGCTCTTCGACTTCGGCCAGGTTGTGTGAAGTCAGGAGAATAGAGACGGGCGGATCGCCCCCGGCCAGCGAACTGATGAGCGCGCGCATCCGCGCCGCGGCCAGCGGGTCGAGCGAGCGCGTCGGCTCGTCCAGCAGCAGCACAGGCGGACCGGCGAGCATCGCGCGGGCGAAGGCCATCCGCTGCTTGTTGCCCGTCGAAAGCTCACCGAAGCGACGCGAGACCAGCTCTTTCAACTCGAAGCGCTCGACCAGCTCGATGATGCGGCGGCGCGCGGCCGCGTCCTTCAAGCCGTAGAGCCGCGCGAAGAACATCAGATTCTGCTCGACCGTCAGCCGCCAGTAAAAGCTGCGCTCTTCGGCGGTCGCCAGGCCCACCTGCGCGCGGACACGCTGTTCATCGCGGACGCTGTCAAAGCCTTTGACGGTCACGGACCCGGAAGTCGGCTGAACGAGGGTGGCGATAATCTTGGTCAGCGTCGTCTTGCCCGCGCCGTTGCGCCCGATGAGCCCGAAGATTTCCCCCTCGCCGACCTCGAAGCAGACCTCGCTCAAAGCCTGCACGGGGGGCTTCGTCCGGCGATGCAGAAGCTGCTTGAGACGTGCGAGCGGGACAGGATAGGTTTTAGAGAGGCGGTCAATCGAGATGGCGGCCACGCGCTCTGTCCGCGCGGCGGAAAGCTCCGCCTCGTCCCCTGCAAGGCCGTCTGCGTTTATCATCTGAGTCTCAGCGCCCATCTCGTCAAAGCTCAACGCCTGCGCTGCCTCGGGTCAAGATATTGACGCAGTCCGTCGCCGATGAAGTTGAAGGCGAGAACAGTGAGCGCAATCGCCAGCCCCGGAAAGATGAGCGCGTGCGGGGCGGCCTGGAGCACCTCGAACTTGCTGGCCTCTTCGATCATCTTGCCCCAGGAGGGCGTCTGCTCCGGCACGCCCAGGCCGAGGAAAGAGAGCGAGGCTTCCGAGAGCACAGCGCCCGCCATCCCGAGGCTCGCCTGGACGATTAGGGGTTGAATCGCGTTCGGCAGAATATGCGCCGCCAGGATCCGCATGTTGCCTGCGCCGAGCGCGCGCGCCGCCTGTACGAAATCATACTCGCGCACCTTGAGCACCTGCCCGCGTATCAGGCGCGCATAGCCCACCCAGCCGATGACGCAGAGCGCGAAGATTAACTGGTTGATCCCGCCGCCGAGAAACGCCACCAGCGCAATCGCCAGCAGCAGGCCAGGGAACGCCAGGAAGACGTTGAAGATGTAGCCTGACATGAGGCGGTCCAGCCAGCCGCCGTAATAGCCCGAGAGCGCGCCGAGAATCGTCCCGACGAAGGCCGAGACGAGGACGACGATGATCCCGACCCGCATCGAAATGCGTGTCCCGTAAACGACGCGCGAGAAAATATCGCGCCCCGTATGGTCCGTCCCGAAGAGGTGAGCGGCCGTCGGCGGCTTAAGGCGATTTTGGGAGTTCGTCTTCGTCACGTCCTGCGGCGCAATCAACGGAGCAAAGACGGCGACGATCACCAGAATGGCGACGATGACGAACCCGAAGATGGAGAGACGAGTCATAGCTTAGTGAATGACTAATAGTAAATCGTCAATAGTAAATCGTTAATAGATAAAGGCCGTTTCTGTTGACGATTGATGATTTACTATTGACCCTTTATGAAACCCTGATTCGCGGATCGAGATAGCGATAAATCATATCGGTCAGCGTGTTGGCGATAATATACGTGATGCTGATGACGAGGACCGTGCCCTGCACGATGCGATAATCGCGGCTCCCGATGCCTTCTTCGAGCAGGAGCGTGCCGAGGCCGCGCCAGATGAAAATCTTCTCCGTGATAATCGCGCCGGCCAGCAACACGCCGAGCTGGAGGCCGAGGATAGTCACGACCGGAATCAGCCCGTTCTTCAGGACGTGCTTGTAAACGACCTTGCGCTGGCTCAAACCCTTGGCGCGCGCCGTGCGAACGTAATCCTCATTCATCTCTTCGATGACGGAGGAGCGAACCATTCGCGTCAGGATGGCCGAGAGCGCCGCGCCGAGCGTGATGGCCGGAAGCAGTATGTCTTCCGGGTACATACTGCCCGAGGCCCGCAGCCACCCGAGCTTGATGGCGAAGAGATAGACGAGCAGCGGCCCGATGACGAAACCCGGCAGGCTGATGCCGAGCAGCGCGATGACCGACGAGACGCTGTCAATCCATCGCCCGCGATTCGTCCCCGCCAGGATGCCGAGCGGGATAGCGATGGCCAGCGCGATCAGGAGCGCGGCGACAGCCAGCTCGATAGTCGCCGGGTAACGTTCGAGAATCAGGTCCAGCACGGGACGGTCCGTCCGAAATGACCTCCCCATGTCGCCGTGCAGGAGGTTGCGCCAGTACTCCGTATAGCGATTGTTCCATCCGTGCCACTCGAAATGCCTTGAGCCGCTCGGGTCGCGCGGGAACGAAAAGAAGAAGGGCGGGCGGTCCAGACCATGCTTTTGATTGAAGCTGGCAATCTCCTGCGGCGACGCCTGCTCGCCCAGGATGGCGCTCGCCGGGTCGCCCGGAACCAGCTCGATGAGCAGCGTGACGATGGAGACGACCGTCCAGACGACCAGGATCAGCATGGCCAGCCGACGCAGGATGCCGAGTATCTTATGCTTGAACGCAGGCACGCGAGCTTACTCAATCCTCGAATTGAAATGGAAATACGAAGCGGATAATAGCAGAAAATCGAGACTTGCAAATGATGAATGTCGGAATGGGCGGGCAAAAGAGGCGCGGAAAAAAACGTAACCTGAAGAAACGCGCTCCGTTCAATCCGTACAACAGCCCCGACAACCGTGTACGTTTCAACGATGCGTCCTTCAGGCTACGTTTTGTGGTTGCACCTCTAATTCGGACTCAAGTTGGCGTGCAACCAAACCGGATGACCGGCAGGGACGTGTCCCCAGGTGGAGCGCCGCGATGCCGCCGGTCAAATTCTGATACTCGACCTGAACAAAACCTGCCCCGCGCATCATGGCCGCGAGTTCTTTCTGGGCCGGAAACCGTCTGACGGAATCCGGTAAGTATTCATAAGCGCCGCGCGAGCCGCTAATGAGTCCGCCGATGCGCGGCAGGACCTTCGCAAAGTAGAACTGAAACAGCGTCCGAAAGCCCGGCACGAGTGGCCTTGAAAATTCCAGGATGGCCGCCTGCCCGCCCGGTTTCAGAACCCGCCACAGCTCTTTCAAACCCTCTTCGACGCTCGATAAATTCCTGAGACCGAACGCGATGGTCACGGCCTCGAAGGATTCACCGGCGAAGGGCAGCCTCAGCGCGTCTCCTTCGACGAAGGGAATCGGCGCGGGCCGCGCACCCTGCGCCGCCCTGGCCTTGCGCGCGGCAATCTTGCGCGCGGCAATCTCAAGCATCGGCCTGCAAAAGTCGGTCCCGATGACGCGAGCCTTCGTCGTTTCAGACAACTCCAACGAGAGGTCGCCCGTCCCGCAGGCCACGTCCAGAGCGCAAGCGCCCTCGGTCGAAAGGCTCTCTCGCAACCTCTTTGCAACCAGCCGCCGCCAGCGTTTGTCCGTGTTCCCCGACAGCAGGTGATTCAAAAGATCGTAACGATTCGCAATGCCCGCGAACATTTCACGCACACGACGCGAATGTTCAAACTCTATTGTGTTCTGCTCTTCGGGCACGACTATACTAATTCCGACGGGGAAATGGTTGCAGGAGGCTTGCAATAAGTTTGCGAATCATCAGGGCTTCCTGGCCGGTAAGGGTGTGGGCCCGGGCGATGGCGCCGGCGCTGCTCCGAAGATTTCGACCTTGCCCGCGCGCTCGATGTCCGGTTTGAGCTGCGCGGCGGAGCCGACGACGACCGAGGCCAGAGGAGCGGTGCCGAAGAGCCTGGATGCGGTGCGCTGCAAATCCTTCGACGTGACGTTTCTCAACTGCCGGATTCTGTCTTCAACCGAAGGCAGGTTGAAAGTATCCGTATCGAGCCAGAGGTCCGCGAGAGATTCGGGGCGCGCGCTCTTGTTGTTGAGTTCGGCGATGGCCTCGCTCTTGAGACGTTCGAGCACGTCGGCGGGCGTCTCGGATTTCGTCAGTGACGCGAGCACCTGCCGCGCCTTCTGGAGCGTCTTGCCGACTTCCGCGACGGGCACGGACGCGCCGAGGACGAAGAGGCCCGGCAGAGCGCGCCCTTCATGACGAACGAAGAAAGCGCTCCGGGCAAGCTCCGGCTGTTGGGCCTGCCAGGCATCGCGGGCTAACAGTGCGAGCAGTGTGGCGGCGGCATAGTCTGCGTCGGCCCTGGCCAGCCCCCGCGCGGCGAGCCTGACTTCCGCGGTCTCCGTGCCCGGTAAATCAAAGATTAGCGTGCGCGTGTCGGGCGCTTCGGGCTGACGGAAAGTGGCGGGCACAATCGTCTCGCTCTTGCGCCAGCTTCCCAGCAACTGCTTGAGCGCACGCAGCGCGCGGCCGTTATCAACGCCGCCGATGAGGACTAGTGTTGCGTTATTCGGGTTGAGAAAGCGTTCGCGGGCCAGCAGGAGGTCCGGGCGTTCGATACGCGCCAGGGTTTCGGGCGAACCGGCCGCCGGACGCCCGAGCGGGTAATCGCCGAAGAGCCTGGCGGCGATGGCACGGTCGGCCATCAGCGTCGGCGAGGTGCTCATGTCGCCTGCGAGCTTGATGCGCGTGGCCCGCAGGCGGCCGACATTCTCGGGCGTGAGCTGCGTGCTGACCAGCGCCGTGCGTAAGATTTCCAGCATCCGCTCCAATTCGGAAGCCCGCCCGGACATCGTGACGTTGATTCCATCGTAGTCGCTGGTGACTTCGAGCCGCCCGCCCAGCTCTTCGACGAAATACTCGCGCGTCGTCATGTCCGGAAAGAGCGCGTCGGCCAGCAGCGCCATCATTCCGGCCTTGCCCGCCAGGTCAAAGACCGACCCGCTGTGAATGCGCAGCTTCAACAGCGCATTGGCATCGCCCGGGCGATTCCAGAGCAGGATGCGCAGGCCGTTGAGAAGCTCCTCGCGGCGCGGCTGCGGCGTCGTCTGTGCGCCGCTCCCGAGCGTCGAGCAGATGAGCAAGAGGGCCAGGAAAAGCGCCGTCGAGCCTGCTTTGCCGAACAATCTAGTTTGAGCCTTCATATTCTGACTAAGAAGATAGCTTAAATCGGGTGAAAAAGGGAATTTGCCGGTCTGCGAGAGGCGCGCGCGGCCCCGGCGCATAGGGAATTATGACGGGGAGTGGCCGAAAAACAGTTTAGATGCCGCCGCCCGGCCCGTCAACCGTTTAACCATCTCGTGCATCAAAACTCCGGTCAGTTGAAGGCTTAAGAGCACCAGTGCGCCTGCTTCACACCTGGCCCGAGCGAAAGTATAATGCGGTTTGGACAGCGGTTGTCGCCGGAATACCGGGTTTTTCGGTCAAGTTGGTCCCCGGAAAGGAGTTGGCCGCCTCTTCGGCGAAACCCCTTTCTAATTTGATTTCCCTGTAGCGGGTTCGAGGATAAAGATGAAACAATGTAGTACGTGCCGGGAAGAGTTTGCGGATAAGTTCAGCTTCTGCCCCGTTGACGGCACTCCCCTGGCGCAGTTCGACGCACGGGCAGCCCAACCCTCTGTTACCGAAACCGAGCAGACTCGGCCGCAGCTCTCGCCCGCAGGTGAAAGTTTTACAGCCGGTTCCGCTGGCTCTGAAGCGGCAGCCGCCCCGGTTGCGCACTCCGTGCCCAGGGATAACGGCTATCACCCGACGATCATCAACGATACAGGCCTCACGCGCCGCCTGATCGATGAACTGCGCACCGTCTCGCGCGATTCTCAACTGACCTGGCCCGAATTCAAGCGTGACCCCTTCGGCTATTCCAAGCGCCTGCTTTCCGCCTATTCTCTGATGTTCTGGCGCTTTCTC
>DASVWH010000130.1:0-29191 GCA_036389715.1 Pyrinomonadaceae bacterium
CGCGCCTGCGCCTCGGGCCGTGCTGCCGTATGGGCCAGACAGCCGACGCGCGCGGCGGGCGAGAAGGCCAGGAAGAGAATGAAAAAAATGCAGGCCGCTCTGCTCGCGTTTTTTAAGGGGGGAACGCTTCTCATCCTGCTTGCGCTGTAAACTCCCTCATCAAAGATGTCAGGTGGAGCAAAATAACTGCGACCCGGATGGATAAAACGCAGTGCTCTTGAGACGTTTTAGCCGCCCGCCGCGTTAGCGCAGTAAATCCAGCAATCGCCATGCCGCAACGTTCTCTCAGCTCTCCGGTTAAAAATAGCTCGCCTCACTTTATCCGGCCCTACCGGCGGAGCAAAGAGGCGTGATTACGGCCGATGAAGACGAGCATAAGCCTCGATAATCGGTCGCCGCCTCTCTCTTTGTGACACTTTGCGGACTATCACAATGACAGGCAATGACAGGCCGGGGCCGGTCTTCGCACAACCACCTTCGGATGCGGCCCCCTCCGAAAAAAGTTGCCGCAAGAGAAGAGTTTACCCGTTGGCTTGCGCAATCGCCGCCAGCCCATCGCGGTCGAGAACGTAGACGGCGATGGCCGGGACTCTGCCGAGCGCAAAGGCTGCGGCAGGCTGCTCTGCCGCCCGCAGCCTCGAAACGAGCAGGTCGTTGCTGAAATAACGCCGTCCGCGCGCCACGATGATGATGTCGCCCTCCGCAAACTGCCGCATAGCCTCTTTATCCGAGAGCGACACGGAAACGAGGTCGTTTCGCCCGGCGACCTGCGCGTAGTAGGTTACCAGCCCAGGCGTCTCGCTGGCGATGCGTGCGCCGGGACGCGCGCGCCTGCCGATGTCTGCGACAGCCTCGCGGACATTCGCGTCATAAAATTCGTCGTGCGGGAAATAGCTCCCGGCACGCTCCCAGCCGCCGCCGAGGAGGTTCGTATAGAGACGATAATGCGGCGCGACGCTTGCCGAAGCGAAGGCCGGGAAGGCCAGCACGAGCGACGCGAAGAGCGCGCGCAGGGGCGGGCGCAAACCGTCGTTGCCGGTCACACGCGCGAGCAGGCGCGAGAGCCATTGCCCGGCGTAATGTATCCCGATGGCCGATGTTATCAGCACGACCGGGAGCGCCATCGTGAAATAGCGCGTGAACTTTCCGCCCAGCACCGTGAAGGGCATGAACCAGTACATCAGCCAGAAGAGAATCAGGAAGCGGCCGTCGCCGAGCCGCTTGCGAAAGAGCAGCGGGAGCCCGACCAGAAAGGCCGCGACGACCGGCAACGACATCTTGACGCCCATGAAAACATAGTAGAAATACCAGGGCGAGCCCTTCAGCCAGAGCGTCATCTGGTTGCGATAGAGCGAGCCCATGAACTCGTAGCCGTCGTGCCCGATGCGCTTTTCGCCCGCGAAGACGCGCATCTCGTGCCAGGTCTCCGGCAGCAAAATCGTCGGGTTGCAGACGAGGAAAGCCGCGCCCATGACGGCGAAAAAGAGCAGCCACTTACGCTTGCCGAGCCGCCAGCGCGTCGCCGTCACGCCCTGAAAAATGTAGTAGTAGCTGACGCTGATGGCCAGTAAGTGCGGCATGTACTTCGACGCCAGCATCGCTCCGAAGGCCGCGGCGGTGGCCCAATAGTAGGGCTCTGGCCGCCCCGCACGCGACTCCGCGACGCGCTGCCCGCGCAGCCAGAAGACGTTGGCCAGCAGAAAGAAGAAGAGCAGGAAGGTGTCCTCTTTGGCGATCCGGTTAAAGCCTATCCCGCTCGGGTCCAGCGCCCAGAGCGCCGCCGCTATCAGACCTATCTCGACGCCGAACAGCTCTGAAGCGACCAGGAAGATGAGGAGCGAGGTGAAAGCGCCGAAGATGACGCCCGGCAGGCGCAGCGCCGCCTCCGTCGAGACGCGCAGCGATGGATGCTCGGAAACGATTGAGTTCCAGTGTTCGACGGCGACGACGCTGACCGTCAGCAGCGCCTTCATCAGGAAAGGGTGCTCGCCGTTGGCGGCCGTCAGCCCGTGCGCGCGATAGTCCTGCACGGCTTGCAGCTTATTCAACTCGTCTTCGCTCAAGCCCTCACTGCCCAGCCGGACGGCGCGGAAACCGAAGCCCGCGAGGATAATCAACGCCAGGGCTGAAATGAGCAGCGCACGGCTCGTCGAGCGCACGCCGTCCCGGCCGATGAAAAATTCGGGCGCTATTTTAGCCGTGACCACAGTTTCTGCCGATACGGACAAGTCTTATGAATGCTCCGTCAGGTAAAAATCAGAAGCGCCGTCGCGCCTGCGGCGTTCCAAGCGGGACGCGGTTCGGCCCGGCAACAAAAGGCGCAAGGTTATACTGACTCAAAGCGTTCTGTCAAAAACGCCGTCGCCCGAAACCCTGAAAATAGATGGAGGAGAGAGAACGGATGGCCCGGCCGCGCGGGCACGATAACTTACCTGTTCGAGGTGGCGGCGGGCGCGCCCGTATGAGTCGCGGCCTGATTAGCGTTCGAGTTTTCGGCCGGGGCCGCTTCCGCGGGCGGGGGCTCGGGTGCCTTCCACCCGGCGCGCTGCAAGAGCGTGATGCCGTAGCGGACGGGAACGGCCAGATTCGACGCGGTGTTTTCCGTAAAGATCGCAAAGTTGATGCCGATGACGCGGCCCGATTGCCCGAAGAGCGGCGCGCCGGAACCGCCTTCGGCCGTCCGCGCATCGTAGACGACGCGGTGCACATCCAGGTCTGTAATGTTGCCCTGCGTAGTCAGCGGCTGAATGCGATTCTTTTCCGCCAGGCAGCCGAGCAGGGATTCGAGCGACGCTCCGCAGCGCGCTCGAATCATGTAGGCCTCCGCGTCGTCCCTGAGCGCGAGCAGGCGGTCGGGGCCGTTCGGATAGCCCATCATCACGACCGTCCTGCCGATGGCGACGGCATCCGAATCCTTGTCGAGCGGCAAGGCGGGAATGTCGGCCGGAGCATCCCTGATGTCGAACTTACAGACGGCCAGGTCGTCCTGCTGCGCGGCCATCCTGAACTTGAGCGTGATGGGCTGCGGGTGGTCCGGGAAGTAGGCTATCAATTTCTTGAGGCGCGGCTGTCCCTGGACGGTGCTGCTCAAAATCTGCGCGCGTTCGTCGGCCAGCCAGGGCTGAGCGACGTGGCGGTTAGTCAAAACATAACCGTCGCCGACATAAAAGCCCGTCCCGACGAACTCGAATTCGGCGACAGCGCCTTTGCCTTCCGGCGTCAACTGCATCCGCTCGCTGCCGTTCTGGACGGCCGCGCCTTCTTCGCTCTCCGGGGCTTCAGGATAGCGCAGGGGGCGGCCCGTCCCGGCCTCGGCAAAACTGTAGGTCCCGGAAATCAGGCAGACGCCGCCGCCGAAATCGTTCCGCAGCTTCGGAGCGAGCGAGAGACTGTCCAGGATATTCTGATTGGAGCGGTCAATGTTCTTGATTTGCGAGCTGGTGTCGGAAAGCTGCTTCTTGAACTGGCCGATCTGCTGCCCCTGCTCTTCGACGACGCGGCGGCTGCGCTTGAGCTCGTTGAAGAGCCCGAAGCCAAGATAGAGAACGCCGCCGACGAGCGCCAGCGCGATGAGAAGCGTGATGATCTTCGTGCTGAGCTTAATCTCGCGGACCAGCTCGCGCGTGAACTCGCGCAGGAATATCTTGGCATCGTCACGCCGGGCCGTCGCCGCAGATTCGAGCGCGGCGGTTTCGATGAAAGGCGCAATCTGTCCCTGCTGGCGGCCGGGAATAACGGCCGGAAGATTCCGCACCGGAAAGAAAGAGAGCGCCAGCAAGCCCGGCTCACAGCGCACTTCGTCCCCGTCCTTAATCTTCGCATTGAGGGCGAGCGGCTTGCCGTTGTGCGTCAGGTTGAGAGAGGAATCGAAATCCTTGATCCGGTAAGAGCCGTTAGTGCGCGTCAGTTCGAGCACCAGCCCGTCGAGGCCCGGATTCGCCGGAAGAGAGGAAGCGCGCAGGCGCAGGTCGCAGTCCTCGCTCGCGCCAATCCTGATACGATCCTGCGACAGAACCTCTGTGTGCTTGTCTTCGCCTGCCGCGATGTGTATGACTAAACTGCTGGGCATACTGCGTAGTTCAAAAAATCTAAGAACTGATACTCACTAATCAGGCGACCGTGCAAAACCGCCTTCTGCTTTTCCTAGCGGTTCCGCAACTGGTCGCCCCTCGTCCCTCATCTTACAATAAGATTCGAGCCGCGAGCAAAGAATTAGCTGCCCCGTCAGGGCGCGGGGAAAAAGCATCGGAGGCGAAAGTGAAGACGGCGAGAACTGCTTGCTCTCGCCGTCTTCACTTTTTATCTTACGTCTTTCTCTGCCTTGAGCAGGCTCAAGCTGCGCTGGCCGCTTCCTGCGGTTTCCAGCGCAGGACGGGGCGGCGGGCGGCGGCGGCTTCGTCCAGGCGGCCGATGCGCGTCGTATGCGGGGCGTTAAGGACCATCTCGGGGTCTTCGACGGCTTCGCGCGCGATTGAGCGCATGGCGTCTATGAACTGGTCCAGCTCCTGGCGTCCGACGGACTCCGTCGGCTCGATCAGCATCGCGCCCTGGACGATCAGCGGAAAGTAGATCGTCATCGGGTGAAAGCCGTAATCGATCAAACGCTTGGCGATGTCGAGCGTATGCACGCCCTTGCGCGATTGCCGCTTGTCCGTAAAGACGACTTCGTGCATCGGCTGGCCCGCGAAGGGGCGGTCGTAATCCGCGGCCAGTCCCTGCGCGATGTAGCGCGCGTTCAGGACTGCGGCCTCGGTCGCCTCGCGCAGGCCCTCGTAGCCGTGCGTCTGAATGTAGGCGAGCGCGCGCACCATCATCCCGAAATTACCGTAGAAGGCCTTGACGCGCCCGATTGATTGCGGGCGGGCAGAATCCAGGCCGTAGCTCTCCCCTGACCTGACGACGCGCGGGACGGGCAGAAAGGGTTCCAGCTCCTTTGTGCAGCAGCAAGGGCCGCAGCCGGGGCCGCCGCCTCCGTGCGGAGTCGAAAAGGTTTTGTGCAGGTTCAGGTGAATCACGTCCACGCCCATGTCGCCGGGGCGCGCGACGCCGACCAGCGCGTTCATGTTCGCGCCGTCCATGTAAACGAGCCCGCCCGCCTCGTGCACTATGCCACAAATCTCCCGGATATTCTTCTCAAAGAGCCCGAGCGTGTTCGGGTTCGTCAGCATCAAGCCAGCGACATCGCCGTGCGCGCACAACTCGCGCAGGTGCTCCAGGTCCGTGTAGCCTTCGGGCGTCGAGCGAATCGTTTTGACCGTGAAGCCGGAAAGATTGGCCGACGCAGGGTTAGTGCCGTGAGCCGAATCCGGAATCAGCATCGTGCGCCGCCGGGCCGAAGCCCCGGCCCCGTCGCGCGCATCAATGAAGGCGCGAATAATCATGATGCCCGTCATCTCGCCGTGCGCGCCCGCCGCCGGTTGCAGCGAGACGCCGGGCAAGCCCGTAATCTCCGCCAGATGCTCCTGTAATTCGTAGATCAACTGGAGAGCGCCCTGCGCGTCTTCCGCGGGCGCGAGCGGGTGCAGGTTGGCGAAGCCCGCAATGCGTGCCACCTTTTCATTGAGCCGCGAGTTATACTTCATCGTGCAGGAGCCGAGCGGGTACATCCCCAAATCAATGGAATAGTTCCAGGTGGAGATACGCGTGAAGTGGCGGACCACGTCCACTTCGCTCACTTCCGGCACGCCTTCGAGATCATCGTCGCGCCTGAGGGCGGCAGGGATTATCTCGTCAAGCGCAGTCTCTTCAACGTCGAGCCCCGGCAAGCGATAGCCGATGCGGCCCGGCTGCGAGCGCTCGAAAATCAACGCCTCGTTCTGCGAAAGATGCTGTGTGACTTTGGTGATGTTCGTTGACATGCGTTCTATTGATTCATTGATTCATGTAATCGTTCAGGCATTGCTTCATTGATTCAGTCATTCGAGCAATGAACAGATGAAGCGATGATTAAATGGCTACATGGTTAAATCCTTCAGTCCGGCGGCGAGCGCGTCAATCTCTCTGCGCGGGTTGGTCTCGGTCACGCAGACGAGGAAATCGTTGGGCCGGTCAGGGTAATAGCGCGAGAGCGCGAGGCCGCCCGTGATGCCTTTCTCCGAGGCCAGGCGAGAGAGCAGCCCGGCGGCTTCGACGGGGGCGCGGACGACGAACTCGTTAAAGCGCGGCGCATTGAAGGGCAGCGAGAAGCCTTCCAGCTCCGAGATGCGGCGCGCGGCGTAGGCGGCCTTCTGCGCGCACTGAGTTGCGACTTCCTGAAGCCCGCGCCGTCCCATCGTCTCCAGGTAGATGGTCGCGGCCAGCGCGATCAAGCCCTCGTTGGTGCAGATGTTGGAGGTCGCCTTCTCGCGCCGGATGTGCTGCTCGCGGGTGGCGAGCGTGAGCACGAAGCCGCGCCGCCCCTGCCTGTCCACAGCCTCTCCGACGAGACGGCCCGGCAACTGCCGCGCGTACTTGTCGCGGGTCGCAAAGAGCCCGACGTAAGGCCCGCCGAACGAGAGCGGGACGCCGAAGGATTGCCCCTCGGCGACGACTATATCGGCCCCGCACGCGCCGGGAGAGCGCAGCAGCCCGAACGAGATTGATTCCGTGACGGCGACGATCAGGAGCGCCCCGACGGCGTGCGCGCGTTCCGCAAGGGCGCGTGCGTCTTCGATGCAGCCGAAGAAGTTCGGCGATTGAATGACGAGCGCCGCCGTCTGATCGTCCAGGGCCGAGAGCGCCTCGGCAGAAGTCAGCCCGCTCTCTGCATCGAAGTCCAGGCGCTGCAACTCGACGCCGTAGTGCTGGACGTAAGTGTCAACCACTTCGAGGTATTCGGGATGAACGCCCGTCGAAGTGATGACCTTCTTACGCCGCGTGACGCGCTCGGCCATCAGGACGGCTTCGGCCAGCGCCGTCGAGCCGTCGTACATCGAAGCGTTGGCCACGTCCATGCCCGTCAGCTGGCAAACGAGAGTTTGAAACTCGAAGATGGCCTGCAATGTTCCCTGCGAGATTTCCGGCTGGTAGGGCGTGTAGGCCGTGAAAAATTCCGAGCGTTGGATGAGGTGGTCAACGATGGTCGGCGAGTAGTGCGAGTAAGCGCCCGCGCCGAGAAAGCTGGGACGGCTGGCCGCCGCGTTGCGGGCCGCCATCTCTTCAAAGCCCGCCAGCAGCTCCATCTCGGAGATTGCGGCGGGCGTCTTCAGATGGTCACGGAGCCTGATGTCCGCCGGGATCGAGTCGAAGAGTTCCGACGCCGAATCGAGGCCGACCGTCTTGAGCATCTCGGCGCGCTCTTCCGGCGAGTTTGGGATGTAACGCAACTTTTATTCTGTCTCCGCTTTCGTAAAATCTTCGTATTCGGCGGCTGTCAGGAGGCTGTCAACCTCGCCGGGATTCTTCATCCTGATGCGAATCATCCAGGCTTCGCCGTAAGGGTCCGTGTTGACCTTCTCGGGCTCGTCCTGAAGCGATTCGTTGACCTCCAGAATCTCGCCGCCGACGGGCGTGAAAATCTCCGAAACAGCCTTGACCGACTCGACCGAGCCGAAAGACTCGTGCGCGTCGAAGCTCTCTCCGGCCTTCGGCAGCTCGACGTAGACCACATCGCCCAGAGAGTTTTGCGCGTGATCCGTAATGCCGATCGTGCCGACATCGCCCTCAACCCTGATCCATTCGTGGTCCTTGCTGTAGTGTAAATCCTCTGGAACGTTCGCCATGTCATTCTCCTCGATAGTTTTCAGTTTTCGGTTCTCAGTTTTCAGTGACGAGCAAGGGCTTGTCTGTGAAATTCGACGGGTTCGATTAGAGCCGCCTTCTTAACTCAAAACTGAAAACTGAAAACTGAAAACTATTTCTCACGCTTGTAAAAAGGCGTCGGGACGAGCTGCGCTTCGACGGCGCGGCCTCGCACGTCTATCTGCACGGCCTGGCCCGCGTTGGCAAACTCCGCCGGGACGTAGGCGAGACCGATGTTCTTCTTGAGAAAGGGAGCGGGGCTGCCGGAGGTGACGCGTCCGGCGCGCTCGCCGTTAATCAAGACCTCCTGCCCGTCGCGCGCGATGCCGCGCTCGGTCATCTCGAAACCGACCAGCCGCCGCTTGACGCCCTCTGCCTTCTGCTGCGCCAGCCGCTCGCGTCCGATAAAGTCTCCCTTGTTGAGCTTGCAAATCCAGCCAAGATTGGCTTCGAGCAGGGTAGTCGTCTCGTCAATCTCGTGGCCGTAGAGCGCCATCGCCGCTTCCAGCCGGAGCGTGTTGCGCGCGGCCAATCCGCACGGGACGACACCCTCGGGCGTCCCGTATTTGCCCGCGTCCAGGATGGCATTCCACAACTGCTCTGCCCGGTCGGAAGCCGCGTAGACCTCAAAGCCGTCTTCGCCTGTGTAGCCCGTGCGCGAGACGATGGCCGGGACGCCGTTCACCATCCCCTGGCGAAAATGGTAGTACTTGACCTCGGCCAGCTGAACGTCGGTTAGGGGCTGAAGGATGCCGAGCGCGTCGCGGCCCTGCAAGGCAATCTGGCAATAATCTGCGCTGATATTATTGAGCTGGACGGACTCGCCCTCGCGGTGCGACGTAATCCAGTCCCAGTCCTTATCTGTGGTCGAAGCGTTGACGACGAGCAAGAGGTGCTCCGGGCCGAAGCGATAGACCAGGAGGTCGTCTATCACGGTGCCCTCGGGCGTGGTCAGCGCGGAATAGTGCGCCTGGCCGTCAACGAGCTTCGAGACATCGTTGGAGCAGAGACGATTGACGAAGGGAATCGCGTCAGGGCCGCGGACCTCTATCTCGCCCATGTGCGAGACATCGAAGAGCCCCGCGTGCGTGCGCGTCCGCAGGTGCTCCTCGACCGTTCCCGCAGGATACTGGACGGGCATGTCCCAGCCGCCGAAATCAACCATTCGCCCGCCCATCCGGCGATGCGCGGCGTTCAGTGGAGTCTTTTTCAGAGCGGGCGCAGTAGTAGTCAATCGTGCTCTCCTGCATACCTCCCGGCGGAAGGTATAAGTGCTAAAAAAATCGAAACTTATGCGGAGCGGAAAAGCTAGCACGCTCTTACATAGAGCGTCAAGCGGGGTCTGTCCGCGAGCCTCGATTAACCGCCCGGCGCGCGACGCAAAGAGAGCGATTGGAATTAAGCGATTGAGGGTCTGAGATTGAAGATTGGACTGGAATCGCCCGGCTTCAGGGCGTGTGATGGCCCGGCGGTGGCCTCCCGTGACCTGACTGCGGCTGGCTGCGGTTAACCGCCGGGGGTGAGCGGCAGGGCCTTAGAACTTCTTCTCGGGCACGCTGACCTTTTGCACCATGAAGACGACGCGCATGGTCTCCGGGCGGCGGTCGTAGGAGGCCGGGACGAAGGCTGCATTCTTGCGCAGCGCGTCCTGAAATTCGTCCAGCATGCGGCGGTCGCGCGGCGGCTGGACGATGTCTGCCAGCGAAGCCCTGCCGTTGCTGAAAACATCGGTCACGACGATCATGTCGTCGTCGCCGTTACGCTCGTGCCCGTGCATGTCCGAGCGGGTCAGCGCGGCGAGCGCCCCGCGCGGGTTGAGGCTCGGCGATTCGGAGCTGAAAGGCGCACGCCGCGCGGCGAAAAGCTCGGGCGTCAGCGGCTCGTTGATGTCCGGCCCGTCTCCCTCCCCGCCGACGTAAATGATCGTGTAAGTGGTCTCGTCGGCTTCGCGCGCGGCGATGGCCGCTTCGCTCAAGGCTCTGAGGTGCGGGCGCAGCGCCCCGAACATGACTGTGAAGAGCAGGACGGAGGCGAACGACCCGACCGTGTAGGGCATCACGCGCGGCCTCAGCCAACGCAGCAGCCTGATGCCGCCGGGGACGGCGGGCTGGCGGTTCCGAGCGCCCGTCTCAATCTCGATGGCGCGGTTGATGGCCGAGGCCAGCCCGGCCGGGGCCTGCGGTCGCGGCAGCAGCGCCAGCCCGCGCGTCAAAGAGCGTAGCTCCGCCAGCTCGGCGCGGCAGATGGGACAAGCCTCTAAATGCTCGTCACAGGCCGCGCGCGCCTGCAAGCTCAATTGCTCGTCGGCGTAGAGCGAGAGCGCCTGTTTTGTCTCTTCACAAGACATAATAAAGCAGATGGCTGATGCAGGATGTCGGATGCCGGTAGCGCCGCTGCGGCCTCCGGTCTCCGGCATCGGTTCCTGAGCGAATGGCTGGCCGACCCCGGCTGCTCCCTTTTGGTAAAGGAAGCAACTCTTTCGGTCTACGGACGGGCAGGCCCGGCAGTCAATCACCGGGAGCGAGACTTGCAACGGGTGTTGCTGGCCGCGTTTCAATAATCGCTCCGGGCGAATCCTGCTGGCTGACCTGAGAGCAGACCGTCTTCGTCACTTCGACCCATTTGGCACCGAGTTTATGTGAAGCCGGGGCGGGTCAGCCATTCGCTGTCAAGTTAACAGTTTTCAGTTTTCGGTTTTCAGTTTTGAGTTAAGAAGGCGGCTCTAATCGAATCCGTCGAATTTCACAGACAAGCTCTTGCTCGTCACTGAAAACTGAAAACCGAAAACTGAAAACTGCCAACACCTTTACAAAGAGCTTCCGAGCTTGCGGCGCAGTTCAAGCCGACCGCGCGAGAGCCTGGATTTGACGGTCCCGATGCCGATTTCGAGGGCGGCCGCGACCTCTTCATAACTCAACCCCTCGACATCGCGCAGGATAACGACCTCGCGGTAAGTTGGCGAGAGGCTGCGCAGAGCGCGCCGCAGGGTCAACTCGCGCTCGCGCGAGAGCGTCTCCTGTTCCGGGTCCTGGCCCGTCTCGCGCAGGTAAGCGCTGAGCGGCTGGTCCTCTCCGGCCTCGTGTGCGTCGAGCGAGACTGTGACCTCGCGCCGCCGCCTGCGCCACCACCGCCAGCGATTGCGTGCCTGGTTAATGGCAATCCGGTAAACCCAGGTTTTCAAATCCGCATCGCCGCGAAAGCGACCGATGCTCTGGAAAACGCGCAGGAAGGTCTCCTGCGTCAGGTCGCGCGCCTCTTCCGCGTCCTCCGTCAGGCGGTAGAGCAGGGCGTAAACATCGCCGGAACGCTCCGCGACCAGATGGCTGAAGGCCGCCGCGTCGCCCGCCTTTAATCTCTCAATGAACTGTGCGTCAAGACCCTGGCGCGCCTCGGACAGGGCTGCCGGAGCAACCTGTTCCATTTCTGCTTGCCCGCGGAGGGCGATTGGCTCTCCGAAGCTCACGCGAGTCCCCCGGCGGCGGGAAGCTGGGTCCAAAAGTACTGTCGCTCCCCGGACAGTTGTTCCCTTAGACTCCGCACCTCGACCCTTTGTTCCAGAAATTTTTGAAGCGCTTCCGGCATTATGCGCCCGCTCTTCTTCGCCGTCGCCGGAGGGCTCGCCCGTAAAGTCGGCTGTGACCCCTGAACCGGGCGGCTCCGGCACGCTTTCCGGCGGGCTTCAGGCAGCGGTTATGATAGCACCAAAACTCGTTTGAGAGCCCTGCTTGACAAGCTCTCGCGGCCACCGTTAGAGTGATTCATTCGCTTTAATCACCGCCGAATGAACGCGCTGGACCGTGCGTTCTTGCAAGAGGAAAACCCGTGGCCAAATATAAAAAGAAGCGCGCGCGCGAACTCAAGCACGACCGTTTTCGTGACACGACGATGGGGCTCGTTGACCGCATGGGCAATCGCCTCGAAGGCAAGGGTAAGACGATCCTGTACGGGCTCGTCGGGCTCGTCGCCCTGGGCGCTCTGCTGATGCTGTTCAACTCCTGGCGGGCACGCAAGAATGGCGAGGCGGCCGCGGCCCTGGGTCGCGCCATTCGGGTCGCGGAGGCCCCCGTGACGACCACGCCCGCGCCCGGCTCGACCGCGCCGACCTTCACGACCGAGAGAGCGCGTGCGGAAAAGGCCGTCGAGGAGTTTCAGAAAGTAGCGAGCAACTATGGCGGCTCGACCGGAGAGATCGCACGCTACTTTGCGGCGACCAACCGGCTCGTCCTCGACCCCGATAAGGGGATGAGCGAGTTGGAGGCGCTGACCAAAAGCGGGGATCAGGAGGTCTCCACGCTGGCCAGGTTCGCGCTCGCGCAGGCCAAGGAGTCGGCCGGTAAACTGGACGACGCGGCAGCCCTCTACGGCGAGCTGGCCAAACAGAACGGCAACATCATCACGGCCGACACGGCGAACGTGCGGCTGGCCGCCGTCTACGAAAAGCAGGGCAAGAAAGCGCAGGCCGCGGATATTCTCTTCAACCTCGTCGAGACGGCGCGCAAGGCCAAGGGCAAGGATAACAAGCCCGTCCCGCAATCGGCCGCCGTCCGCCAGGCCGCCCAGCAGTTAGAGAAACTAGACCCCGAACGCTACGCCAAGCTCTCGCCGCTGCCCCTGCCGGACGATTTCTCTTCCTAGAGTGTTACGGGCCCGGCGGCCGGAAGTCTCGAACCCTATTGTTCGACTCCGGCAGCCGGGCCTTAAAGCTCCAGGCCGGGCTTTTGTCAGACTAATTCAATGGACAACCTGACGCATTCGCTCGTGGGTCTCGCCGCTGCCAAGGCCGGGCTTGAGCGTCTGTCGCCCGGCGCGACGGTCGTCTGTGTGCTGGCGGCCAACGCGCCCGATGCAGACATCCTGGCCAGGCTCGGCGGCCACTGGTTCTACCTCCAGAATCATCGCGGCATAACTCATTCCATCGTCGGCGCGCTCGCGCTCGCCGTGCTGCTTCCGGCCCTCTTCTACGCTGGCGATTTAATCCTCGCCAGCGTCCGGCAGAGACAGCGGCTGGTGCGATTGCGCGGGCTGCTGCTCGCCTCGCTGATTGCGACGGCCAGCCATCCGCTGCTGGACTGGACGAACAATTACGGCCTGCGCCCGTTGCTGCCCTGGAACGGCGACTGGTTCTACGGCGACCTGGTCTTCATCGTTGACCCCTGGATTTGGCTCGCGCTCGGCGGCGCGGCTTTCCTCCTGACGAGCACGAAGAGATGGCAGCTCGCCGTCTGGATTATCCTCGCGCTGGTCTTAACGGCGGCCGTACTTTTTCTGCCGCTGCGGAACGCGGGCCTGCGCCGTCCCGACATCTTTCGTGCGGGCTGGCTGGCGTGCCTGGCCGGGCTCATCCTGGCACGTCGGATGAGGGCCGGAGAGCGTTGGGGGCGCGGGCTCGCCCTGGCCGGGCTGGCGCTGGTCGTCGTCTACTGGGGCGGGCTTTCCTTGGCGCACAGGCGGGCGCTCTTTCGCGCACAGGAGGTCGCCTCCGGGCTCACGCGGCAGCATGGTGAGTCTCCCCTACGAATCGCCGCGATGCCCACACTCGCAGACCCGCTTTACTGGCAATGCGTCCTGGAGACGAACCTGGCGGCCTACCGCTTCAACCTCGCTTTGAACGGCAGCGACGGCGGCGGGGCTCCGGTCAACGTCGGCCGCTTCGAGAAGCCGCAGGGCAGGGAAGCCGAGCTGGTCGCGCGTGCCTCCGAGGACGAGCGGGCCAGGATTTTTCTCGACTTCGCGCGCTTTCCGGCGACACGCGTGCAGGGCGACTGCTTGAGTGCGATGCTCGTACAATTCGCCGACTTACGTTACACTGATCCTGGCGCATCGCGCTCCGGCTCTTTCTCCTTGAGTGTGCCGGTCGGATGTGCGGAGGCGGTCGGAGAGATAATCGGTAGATGAGAGAGACAGCACAGACAGCATTGCCCGCGGCGGTCGCAGACGCGGCCAGCGAACGCATCGCGCCGCCGCTCAAGCGCACACGCCTGGCCAGCGTCAGGGTCTCCCCGGGCAGCTACTTGGCCGCGGCCAGCATCCTGACCTTCGCCGCCGCGCTCCTCTTCCGCTCCGGTCAGGACCTGGCCGCGCTGGCCGCGATTATCCTCGCCTGGATTATCACGCCCGCGCTGGCCCTGACCGACCGCATCAGCTTTGACGGTCACACGCTCTCGCGCAAGGGACTCATTCCCTTTCTTCTCCAACTATCGGGCGCTCTCTCTCTGCACCTGCGTCTTGAAGACATCGAGCGCGTCGAAACGAGCGCCGTCCGCACGCTGCGGCGCGGCGGTCGCGTGCGCTATCGTTATCGCAGCGAAGTGACGGGCAGGGGCAGAAGTTTCGTCTTTGTTTCGGGCGGCGGCGCTTATCGCAAGATGGTGCGGGCTCTCTTTCCGCTGCTCGGTTATGACAAGGTGGACGCGCGTTCGAGCGAGCTGCGCGATTACTATGCCGACCCGAAGACGCTGCGCCTCAACCTGGAGTTCCTGCGCCTGGCTTCGCTGGAGGTGCTCGAAGGCGCGACCGGCGATCTTCAAGCCGGGACCAAGCGGACTCCGCGCCACGGGCGCGCCATCGAAGGAGCCGAGCCGACGGCGACGGCGGTCGAGCGCGGGCGGCTCCTGCGGCTGGCGGCCAACGAGCTGCGCGCCGCCGGGCGCTTGCGCGAGTCGGCGGAGGCTTTCCGCCGCGCGCTGCTGGTGATTCCGCACGACGGCTGGTTGATCTACGAGTTCGCGCGCTTCTTACGTTCACAGGCGAGCGCCGCCCGCGACAGCCGCTTGCTGGCACGCGCGCGCGCCGGGCTGCGGCTGGCCATGCGGCGCAGCGAAGACGATGCCGCGCTGCTCTCGCGCATCGGCGAGAGCTTCTTCGAGCACGGCGAGCTGGCACAGGCCACGCGCTCCTTCAAACGCGCGCTGGAGGTCAACCCGGCGGCCTTCCGTGCCGAACTGGGGCTGGCCGAAGTCGCGCTCCGGGGCGGCAAGCTGGCGCACGTCATACATCACTACGACGCCGCCGCGCGCATCACCCCGGACGAAGCCCTCGGGCGATACGCCCGCCGCGAATCGGACTATTACGCGCGGCTCAGTAATGACGACGGTTATCTGGCCGCGGAGCTGCGGCGCATCGGCTGGTTGCAGCACCTGCTGCCCGCCCGCCGTGTGGCCGCGCGGCTGATTCTGGCCAGCATCCTCCTGGCCCTGCTGGGGCCGTCCTTCGACGAAACGCTCGAAGGCATCGGCTGGTCGCTGGCTTCGTCATCGCTCATCGCCTGGGTCGGCATAGCCACCGCCATCAGGTGGCTGACGCCCAGACGCGAGCTTCACCTGGCCGAATAAGAGAAGAAAAAGGGTCGAAGGCCAAAGTGGGGAACAGGCTGGCGTCTGTTCCCCACTTTGGCCTTCGACCTTAATCTTCCTTAAACTTCTTCGACCTTATCTTAAATGCCTTACGCTTCGGGCGTGCTCTTCTTAGGGCGCGCGGCCCTCCTGGCCGCAGGTTTGCGAGCGCCCGCGGCCTCGCCTTCCTTCCCGGCGCTCTTCGACGCGGCGGGCTTCCGGGCAGTGACGGACTCGACCAGCTCCGAGGCAGCCGAAGCGGCGTTTTCCATCAGCTCGCCGACGCCCGACGCGAGATCGGCGCCGAACTGTCGCACCGGCTCCGGCAGGATGCCCGCTGACGACTGCTCACCGGCTGACGCCGCGGCCGCCATCGCGCGCGCGGGTTCGTTCGACGCGGAATTCAAGAGGGCATCCCAGCGATAAACAGCGGGCTCGCGCGGCTCCGCCAGCCGCCTGAAGACTAGGTCCGTGACGGCTTTGGTCACCCAGTTGTGATAGAACTGGCCGACCGAATGTAGGTCCGCGTCCGGCGCTGGATTCATAAAGTCAATCGCGTAGGGCACGCCGTCTTTAATCGCGAACTCGACCGTGTTGATGTCATAGCCGAGCGCGCGGCAGATGGTTTGCACGTCCCCGATGACGCGCTCGGTCAGCTCCGGCGAGAGGTAGTTCGGATCATTGATATACTGCTCGCCCGAGAGATAAGGCTTCCGCGGGTCGTAGGGCATAATCATCACGTCCTGCTGGCCGATGCAGTAGCAGCGGACGAACTGGTCGAAGTCTATGAACTCCTGCAAGGTCATGCAGAGCGTGCCCGTCTGGTCGTACTCGTACCAGAGCTGTTCGAGCGTGTTGACGCGCGAGACGTTCTTCCAGCCGCCGCCGTCGAAGGGCTTGAGAATGGCGGGCAGTCCGACGTAGTCAATGATGCCCTGCCAGTCGAGCGGGAATTCCAGGTTGCGCAGGCTCTCGCTGGTCACTCCCTGGATGTAATCCTTCTGCGGGAGCAGGACCGTCTTCGGGATGGCGACGCCGAGCTTGGCGGCCAGCGAATAGTTGAAGAACTTATCGTCGGCCGACCACCAGAAGGGGTTGTTGACGATGATCGTGCCTTCGAGCGCGGCGCGCTTCATCGTCGCCCGGTAGAAGGGGATTTCGTGTGAGATGCGGTCAATAATCAGATCGTATTCCCGGGTGTAATCGAAACGCAGGCCGCCCACCTTGATGAATTCGGCGACCGTCTCGCCCTGGCCGCGCTCGTTGATGCTGGCTATCAGCGCTTCGGGAAATGATTGCTCACGGCCGACCAGGATTCCTACTCTCTTCATAACTCCAGATGTCCTTTCTTCTTGACCGGGCGCAGTCCTCAGCGCCCGCATCGCTCCAGGCGCAAGCGCCTCTTCGGACGATAGCGAAGTGTCCGCGCTTGATTCAAAACCGTGCACTCTACAGGCCGGAACGGGAGATTGTCAATCGCGGGCGGGCATCTCCCCGGCCCGGTTAAAGCATCCATATTGTTTGCCGCTCAGGGGTCGCCCGGGCGACGCACTTTTTATCTTGCTGTGTTAGAATTTATCTATCGGATGGCCCTATTTTTCCCCGGCCGCGGGTTCTCGGTTTCGACCACCACCTAAGGAGAAATAATTTTCAGTGTTTAGGCGCTTCACAACCCTTGCCCTTATGCTCATGCTCGCTGCAACGGCGGTCCTGCTCGGCCCGGTCGCGGCCCGCGCCGACGAGAAGAACTACACGGCCGAACAGATTGTCGAGACGGTGATCGTCGTCTTCGGCGGTCGCCCGTCTCTGGGCCAGGTCCGGCGCAACGGCTGGGAGCGCGGCAAGACGACCATCGTCGCCACGGACGGCCGCACGGAGGAAGGCAGCTACGAACGGCGCTTCATCCGCGGCGAGAGCCTCGACAAAGACAAGGTGCGCCTCGATCAGAAGACGCCGACGCTGGAGTATTCGCTCGTTTACGGCGGCGGGAAAATCTGGGGCTTTCTCAACGGGACGACCTTCACGCCCCGGCAGGACACCACCGATCTCTTCCTCTCGCAGATGTGGCATGGCATTGACGCGCTGCTCAGGTACAAGGAGAACGGCTCGACCATCGCCCTGGCGGGCAAAGATAAGCAGCAGAACATTGACCTCTACATCATTGACCTGACCGACAAAGATAAACGGCAGACGCGCTATTACATCAGCGCCAAGTTCTTCCGCATCCTCTGGCTCGAATACGAAGAAGCGCCGACGGCCGGGGCCAAGCCCGTCAAGTACATGCGCCGGTTCTACGATTACCGCTACACGCAGCAAACGCTCGTGCCCTACAGGTCTGTGCTCTTCGAGGGCGGCAAGCAGACGCAGGAGACGCGCCTGCTCTCCATCACCTACGGCATCAAGATGGAAGACTCGCTCTTCCAGAATCCAGAGGCGCAGGCCGCCGCCGCGCAGCCGTAAAAGGACGACCGGAAGCAGCGCCGATGAAAGATAAAGGCTCGCAGGTTCAACTCTAACCTGCGAGCCCTTGTCTTTCATCCTCCATCTTTCATCCTCCATCTTTCATCCTTTCCTCTTGAGCCTTCAATCTTTCCTCCGAAGAGTTTTATCCTTTTCAGCCTCCGGGACTATGTTTGGCCCGATTTCTTCTGCGCGGGACGGCTCTTTTCGGGAACCGGGCGGGCGTTCGTGCGTGTAGCTGACTGCGGGCGGACGCGCGGCGGGGTGTATAATTCGGACGAGAGAGGCCGCCCGCCGGATTTGAAGGACGCGCGCCTCCAACTCATACTGTTTTCTCGATTAAGTGGACGCTCAGAGCCTTCCTGCCTTGATGAGCACGCTGACTTCTATAGATGATCTGCGTTTCGGCACGGCTGTGCCGCAGACAGTCGTGGCCGAAGAACCCCTTTCAGATCACGCTCTGCTGGAAGCCACGCGCGCGGGCGACGAAGGCGCGTTCGCGGAACTGGTCGGTCGCTATCGTAACCCCATCACGGGCTACATCTACCGGATGCTCAACGATTACGACCACGCGGTTGATATGGCCCAGGAGACTTTCGTCAGGGTTTACCAGGCGGCCGAGCGTTACCAGACGTGCTATGCCTTCTCGACCTACATCTACCGGATTGCGACCAACCTGGCCATCAGCGAGCTGCGGAAACGAAAGCGGCGGCGGATGGTCTCTTTGACGGGATTTTTTCAGCCGGGCGAGGACGCCGCGGAGCAGGACTTTAATCCGCCCGATGTCCGGCCCTTGCAGGATGTCGCGCTGGTAGACGCCGAGCGGCGGGCCGCCGTCAGCCGCGCGATCAGCACGCTCCCGGAAAAATATCGCGCCCCGCTCGTCCTGCGCGATGTCGAAGGCAAGAGCTACGAAGAGATCGCGCGGATTCTTGAGACGAGCGAAGGGACCATCAAATCGAGAATCAGCCGCGCGCGCGGCTTCCTGCGCGACAAGCTGAAAGCCTATTTGTAAGAGGCCGAATGTCGGAGGACGAAATTGTTATCGAGGTTTGAGAAAAGAATGAACTGCCAATCGTGCCGGATTGAAATCGAAGAACTGGAAACAGCCGAGCGCCCGGGCGACGCCGCCGGCGCGCACCTTCGCGCCTGCGCCCCGTGCCGGACCTTCTACAGCGAGCGGCTCGCCTTGCGGCAGCTGGTCGGAAGCCTGGAGCCGGTCTCTGCCCCGCCCGACTTCGACTTTCGCCTGCGAGCGCGGCTCGCCGCGAATAAGGCGACGCACACACAGGGCTTTCTGCATCGCGTCCTCGCACCCGGAGCGCCAGCCGTCGCGCTGGCCGTCTCCTGCGCAGTGCTCATCGCGGCGGCCCTCGTTTACAACCAGCTCAAGCCCGGCAGCAGCGGCGTCCATCGAGCCGCCGGAGCCGCCGTCCAACCCGGCGCAGCTCAAATCGCTGGCCAAAAATCGGAAGGTGAGCCGCGTCCGGGCGGCGCTGTCGCGGCTTCTCCCGCGAGCACCGCGGCAGAGCCTGCGGGAATCTCTCAGCCTGATAAAGCCCTCAATCGCTCCGTCGAAGATGTCAACGGCAGCAGGCACACGCGCCCGCGCCTGGCCCTCGCCGGAGGCAAGCAAGGCCCGCGCAGGGATTCAATTCGGATAGCCAGAACCGGCGCGCCGTCCTCGAACGACGCCGCCGTGCGCCCCGCCCCCTTGATTACGCCCTCCGGCGGCCCGCTCATCACGGCCGGGTCGAACCCGGTCATCGAAATACCCGTGCGCCCTTCAACTCAGCCCTTGAGAGTGATGGTCAAAGAGAGCCGCAATTCACGCCGGACAGTGCCGCTTGAGCCGGTCGTCTTCGGCTCGCAGGACATTCTCGAACACGGCGGCGCGGCGGCCTCCGCGTCGCAGGGCATCTGGTAATCATGCCGGTGGATTTGCAGGAGTTTTAAAGACCATGATTAGCAGGAATCTCAAACGGCTCTCTCTCTCCCTGGCACTCCTGGGCCTGGCCTGTGCCAGCCTCAGCGCGCAGGTCGCGCCCGTCGCCCCGGCACGGACGCCGCAGCCCGCGGACGAGCTGACGGTCATGGGACTGTCGCCGGTCGAGGCCGCGCAGGTGGTGACGGTCGTGCACCGCTTGAACGGGCTCAAGATGCTGCTCCTGCTGCATCGCAAGGGCGAAGCCGCGGCGACCGTTGACGACGATCTGCTGACGGCCTCGAACGTGCTGACGAGCATCACGGCCGGGTTCGCGCTCGGCGACGGGCAGAGCATCGTCGCGCGCCTGCCCCAGGCGGAGGCCGAAGTCGAGGCTCAATTTACGCCGTTCTTCGCACCGCTGCCCCAACCGGAGCAGCGCACCTTGCCGAGAGCCCCTGCCGCGTCGCGTGCGGCCGCCGTGACACAGCCTGGCGCTGCGGCGCGCTGGCCCGGCACGCCTTTCCCTGTGCGCCCTTTTCCCTCCGCCGACCTGAGAATCCTGGGGCGGGACGGCAAGTCGCTGGCGGCCAGATTCGTCGGCCTCGATAAACCGTCCGGCCTCTCGCTGCTGCGCATCGCCGGACTCAAGTCAGCGGCCGCGCCGGACGCCGCCGAGGACTCGCTCGCCGTCGGCCAGCGTGTGCGTCTGCTCGCTCCTGTGCGCGTGACGCAGGGCACGAGCGCGGCCCTGGGCGCTCTCTATTTACGCCTCGGCCAGCTCGAAGGGGAAATCAAAGAGATCGCTCGCTTGAAGACGGGCAAGATCGCTCATCTGAGCGTCGCGGCGCAGAACCTTTCCCCGGCCATCGTCGGAGCGATAGCCATTAACGAGGCGGGCGAGACCGTCGGAATGGTCGAAGCGAGCGCGTCGGGCCGTGCTCGCATCATTCCCCCTGCGCTGCTCAGGCGGGCGGCCGAGCGGGTGCTGGCCGGACAGTCAACCGTCCCGCAGCCCTGGCTCGGCGTGCGCGGCGAAGCTGTTGCCGCCGCCCCGCTGTCCAGCCTCTTTGTCAGCGGCTGGACGCAGACCGAAGCCGCTGCGCTCAAAGACATGAAAGAGGGAATACTGCTGACTTCGGTCGCGCCCAATACCCCGGCCGCGCTCGCAGACCTTCGTCCGGGCGACGTAATCCTGAGCGTCAACGACTTCAAGCTCAAGAGCCCGGAGGACTTCTCCTTCGCACTGAATGAAGCGGGCGTCGGAGCGACCGTCAATTTCACACTCCTGCGCGGAAACTTTCCGCAGCCGCCCTCTCAACTCTATTCTCCCGTGCCGCCCGCCGCGCAGGCGAAAGCCGCTCCGGCAGCACCCGCCGCGCCGCAGTTGCTGCCTGTCAAGATCGAGCCGTTCACGGTCTCGGTCAAGCTCAGCGAGTCGCCGAATCCGGTCCGCGCAATGGAGCGGGCCGAAGCACGCGCGCCCGGCCTCGCCGGACCTAATCCGCTTCCGGCCCTGGCGCGCGGCATCGAGACGGTCAACCTTTCTCCGAAGGCCGCCGCGCGTCTGGGGACACGCGGCGGGATGCTGGTCCTGGCGGTCGAGGCGGAAAGCGCGGCCGCCCGCGCAGGCTTGCGCGTCTTCGACGTGATCGAGCGTGTCGAGGGCAGGCCCGCCGGGAGCACCACTTTCTTCGACGCGCTGCCGAAGGGAAACCCGCAACGAATCGCGCTTGACGTTATTCGTGAAGGCCGTAGATTGCGGCTCATGCTAGAGAGCGAGGCCCGCCCGTAAAGCGTCATTAATCCCCGCTGCATCCAGGTCAGCGTCACGCACCGGCGGCGCTGATACGGCCGCGCCTCCGGCCCTCGCGTCGTCTTGGTCGGCCCGCCTCAATCTGTGTTACTCTAGTCCCATCCGAAAGCTCGTTGATTCCAATTCGCGGCAGGAAATTTGCGCCTGACTCTATGCTGCATCGTGCCGTTTCGCATTACCATGAACTGCTGACAACCGCGGACCTGGCGGAATCCTCGCGCGAGATGCTGGACCAGGGCCTGGAGCGGGCGCGCCTGATTTTCGGTGGCCGCCGCCTTTCGCCCTACCTGCGCCCGCATTTCGTGACCGAGACGGACTTCGCCCGCGTGATCGGGATTTGCGAGACCATCTGGAACGCCATCGAAAAGGTCAAGGACGCGGCGGTCGAAGACCCTTCGCTGCTCGAAGAGCTTGGGTTGACGGAGACGGAGAGGGAACTGGTCGCCATCGACCCTGGCTACCGCGCCGTTTCGCCGACTGCCCGCCTGGACTCTTTTCTGACGGAGCAAGCCTACAGCTTCGTCGAGCTCAACGGCGAAAGCCCGGCCGGAATCGCATACGTTGACGCGGCTTACGACATCTTCTCGGAACTGCCCGTGATGCGCCGCTTCAATGAGACCTACAACGTGCGCCCGCTCTACGGCAGGCAGAAGATGCTCGACGTACTGCTGCGCGCCCACCGGGAGTATCTCGGACGCAGGCCCGAGAGCGCGCCGCGCATCGCCATCGTGGACCTCAAGGGCATGCCGACCCAGAAGGAGTTCGAGCTGTTCAAGGAGTTCTTCGAGGCCGAGGGTTATCCGGCGCTCATCTGCTCGCCGGACGAGCTGGAATACTCGAACGGCAGGCTCAGCGCGGGCGAGTTCGAGATCGACATCGTCTACAAGCGGCTGCTGGTCAACGAGTATCTGCCGATCATGGCGGAGAGCCCGGCGCTGCTCGACGCCTATCGCGCGGGCGCGGTCTGCATGGTCAACAGCTTCCGCTCAAAGCTGATTCATAAGAAGGCGCTCTTCGCCGTCATGACCGACGAGCGCCACGCAGAGCTCTTCAGCGCCGAAGAACGCGCAGCCATCAGCGCGCACGTGCCCTGGACGCGGCGCGTCCGCGCAGCCAGGAGCGAGTATCACGGCCAGCCCGTTGACCTCCTGGAGTTTATCTCGCAGACGCGCGACCGCCTCGTGCTCAAGCCCAACGACGATTACGGCGGGCACGGGATTTACATCGGCTGGAACACGGACGTGATTAGCTGGGACGAAGCGCTGCACAGCGCCCTGGCCAACGGCGATTACCTCGTTCAGGAGCGCGTGCCGACCGCCCGCGAGGTCTTCCCGGCCCTGTTGGAGGACGGCTCCGTAGAGTTTGCGGAGCAACTGGTTGACCTCGACCCGCTGCTCTTCTTCGGCAAAGTGGGCTCGGCCTTTACGAGGCTCTCTTCGACGGAGCTGGCCAACGTCAGTTCGGGCGGCGGGATGGTCCCGACCTTCATCATCAGCGAAAAGTAGCGAAGGCCGGAAAGCCTCGAAGATTTAGCGAGAGGCGCTTCGATTATCGGTTACAATAGGGACGCTCCCGTGTGTTCAATCTGAAGCGAGGGATAACCCGACATGGTTGAAGAGTTTGATGCCAAAGCGAGCCTGCCGCAGGATGAGCGCCGCAGCCATGATCGCTCGCGGCTGATCGTTGATGTCTATTTCAACGGCGCGGACGCGACCGGCGTGGCCAGCACCAAGGACATCAGTATGGGCGGCCTCTATATGAATACGCGGGCCGAGCTGCCGGAAGGCTCCGTGCTGACCATCCGTATCCCTTTTAGCAATGACCAACAGGTCGTCGTCAATGCCGAAGTCATCTATAGCAATCCGGGGCGCGGCGTCGGCGTTCGCTTCCAGGGACTGACGGCGAAAGACCGCGCGTTGATGGAACGCGAGCTGCCCCAGCTATGAATGAGAGCCGGGCCGAGGGAGCGCGCGGCTTGAGCTGGCAGACCCTCGCGCCGCCCGTCCGGCAACTGCTCGAAGGCAGGCTCGAAGGTCTCTACGCGGCGCAGACGGACCGGGAAGCCTTCGATGCTCTGGCCATTGATAAGCAGCAGGCGCTCCTGATTTTCGCGGGCCGTCTGCTTGAACTGGGGCTCTGGGCTGGCGTCCGGCGAATCGAGAACGTGTACGGCACGGGCGGCGTCGGGATGGCCTTTACGGCGCGGCCTTTTCTCAGGCGGGCGCTCGCAGAGAGCCGCGATTTCAGCGGGCGGTTCGCGCGTCACAGGGCGACGGCCGGAGGGTTCGTCGAGCGCCGCAGAGGACGCGCCTCGCTGCACCTGCTCTACGTTGACGAGGGCGCATCGCGCTGGACGGCCCACTTCGATCTTTATAATCCAAGGGTTTCGGCCCGCAATGCCTGGCTTCACCTCCTGCATGAAAAGGTGGGCGGACGGAGACCGGGCTGGCAGGCAATCGGCGTTGCGCTCGGCTACGTGCGTGAAAGCCTCGTCGCCTGCGTTTGAGTTTCGAGGTTCAAGGAGGTTCAATTATCTTCCGGCAGTTGCTGTCCGCACTCTCCGGCCGGGAGATTCGAGAGGAGACCGGAGCACCATGTTCGATCAATTCACACTCGGCATCGAGGAAGAATTTCAGATTGTAGACCCGGTCACGCGCGAGCTGCGTTCGCACGTCTCCGAATTTCTGGAAGAAGGCAAGATGCTGCTCGGCGAACAGATCAAGCCTGAAATGATTCAGTCCATGATCGAGGTCGGGACCGGCATCTGTCACAACATCCAGGAAGCGCGCGCCGACATCTCGCGGCTGCGCGGCATCATCTCTACTCTCGCCCGCAAAACCGGGCTTGAGATTGTCGCCGCTTCGACGCACCCGATCTCGCGCTGGCAGGACCAGAAGATTTTCGACGACGAGCGCTACGAGATACTGGTCCAGGAGTTGCAGACGGTCGCGCGCTCATTGCTCATCTTCGGCCTGCACGTTCACGTCGGCATCCCGGACCCGGAGCGAGCGATTCATATTATGAACGCCGCGCGCTATTTCCTGCCGCACGTCCTGGCGCTGACGACCTCTTCGCCCTTCTGGATGGGGCTTGAGACGGGGCTTAAATCCTACCGCTCGGAGATTTTCAAGCAGTTCCCGCGCACTGATATTCCTGACCATTTCGATTCGCACAGCTCCTTCCAGCGCTATGTGGACCTGCTGGTCAAGACGGGCTGCATTGATAACGGCAAAAAGATTTGGTGGGACGTGCGCCCGCATCCGTTCTTCCCGACGCTGGAATTCCGCATCTGCGATATTCCGACCCGCGTTGACGACACTATCGCCATCGCCGCGCTCTTTCAGGCCATCGTCGCCAAGCTCAACAAGCTGATTGATAAGAACCTGGGCTTTCGCCTCTATCGCCGGATGTTGGTCCAGGAGAACAAGTGGCGGGCGGTGCGCTGGGGACTCGACGGAAAGATGATTGACTTCGGCAAGCAGAAGGAAGTGCCCGTCCGCGACCTGATTCTGGAGCTGCTCGAATTCGTTGACGACGTGCTCGACGATCTCGGCTCGCGCAAAGAGGTCGAGCACGTGCACACTATCCTGGAGCGCGGCACATCCGCCGACGAGCAGTTGCGCGTTTATCGCGAGACGGGCGATCTCAAGGCCGTCGTTGACATTTTGATCGCGCGAACGATGGAGAACGTCCCGCGCGACGTTGACATGCGGATTCCGCTCTCGGCCGTTTGAGATAAGCGCAAAAGTCTTTCCAGCAGCGAGGCTGACAGTCAAAAGAGACCGCCTGTAATTCCAGTGGCGGTCTCTTTTGGTGTTCCTGCCGAAGTTGAAAAGGAACGGGGCGGCCCTGCGGACTTAAGAGCCGGAGGCCGCCTGGCCCTGGCTCGTGTACCTGGCAAGCAGCTGCTTGGCGCGGTCGGCGCGGCGCGTGTACTCATCTTTCGTTTCACGAAAGAACTGCGCCAGCTCCTGGTCGCCTTCCTGCTCGGCGTCCGCGATGTAGAGCGTGACGGTCTCTGCGCCCTGAAGCAGGTGGTAAGCCGTGCTGATGAGGTCGTAGGTAATATCCCTGGTCCCTGTATCACCCTGGCTGTTATCACTGACGTTACTGGACATAGATTGAACCCTCCTTGTGAATGCTCGGTTTTAATCTGCGGGGGCTATGGGTGGAACGTGCGCTCATTCTAAGGACGGGGCGGGGGCAGGTCAAGGCTCAACGCCCCGTCTGCCCCGTTTCGCGGCCAGCGTGCTTTGGCAGTCTTCCTCCCTCGCGGGCGAGAAAACCGGGCGCGCCTCTCTATGAGAGATGTTTGAGCGCGTGCTGGGCCAGGGCCTTGAGCTTGTTGATTTTGGACGGCACGTCTTCCGCGCCGCCGATGCTGATTCTCAGGTAAGTGTTACCCTTGAGCACGTAGAGCGCGCCGACCTTCACATTGCCGACCCAGTAAGCGTCATCGCCGACGCCCGTCACCTTGAGCGGCTTGCTCATCTCTTTTTCTCTCTCTTCTTCGCTCTCCCTGTCGCCGCCGCGTTCCTTCGGGCCCTCCTTGCCGCGCCCACGCTCGCGTTCCCGCTCACGTTCGCGGTCACGTTCGCTCTCTTTCTCGCCCTCCTCCTCGCCCCCTGTAGTCCTGATGACACGCTCGTTCCAGAACTCCCTGACGGCGGATTTATTGGAGTTGGCCGGGTTGTTACTGACGATGTCGAGGCTGACGGATTTGGCGAAGGTCGGCGCGACGTAAAAGCAGCGCGAGACGATGAACGAGGCGTCCGTGTGATCGGAGGTCTTGGTCTCCTTGAAGGCTTCGCCCTGGACGGCCGTAAACTCCTCCTGCGTCAGCACGGAACAGGCCCCGACGCCGCCTTTGGTATCCGCCGTCTTCTGCGGGGTGGCGGCCGCCTGCGGCGCGGCCGCTTGATTGGCGGGGCTGCTGTTCCCGCCGGGCTTCGACTCGCAGCCCGCCGCACCGATGAAAAGAGAGAAGAGTAGAAAGAGATAGAACTTAGAACCCGTCATAGGTTGCCTCCCGATGATATGTCGCAGTCCACCGACCCGTTCAACCTGAGTGCCCGGAGCGCCCGTCAAACTAGGGGCTCACCTGCGCCTGAGAATGAAGCCGTCAAATACCACGATCAGCCCGAGCGCGAGCGTCAGCGCCGCCGACAACAGGCAATACTGGCAGAAGGCATGAAGCACGAACGCCTGCAAGTAGAGCAGCCAGAGCGTGACGAGCAGCATTAGTGCGACGAGAAAAAAGAGCAAAGCCCGTGCGCGCGTGTAGCCAAAGGCGACGAGCAGGGCCAGGCTGAAGGCCGCAAAGTATGCCAGCGCGCCGAGGCCCGCCAGCGGCACGCCGCCGACCGTCGCATAAGGGCTGCCGAGCACTTCGGAGCATCCGGCCGTCACTGTACAGCGCACGGTCCCGCCCGCCAGGTGCTCGACCGTCAGGTAGACGGCATCGGCCATGCCGACCAGAGAGAGCAGCGCGGCGAGCCAGTAGAGCCGCGTTCCCGTGCGCTCGCTCGCGGGATTCGCGCCGCGCGCCGCGCCGTCAGGCCCGAGAGTCCTTGAATCGCGCGCGCTCATTGAGCCTTCTTGCCGAGCATGAAATCAATGACCTTGCGCAGGCCGTCGGCCGTCATCAATTCGGGACGCAGCTGGCGACCGTTAACGAAGAGCGTCGGCGTGCCCTCGACTCCCATCGCCTGCCCGCGCCGCAGGTCGGCGGCCACGCGCGCCCCAACTTCTGGATTGTCCAGATCGCGCGTGAAGCGGTCGGCGTCGAGCCCCAGGTCGCGCGCGTACTGGATAAAGATGGGGCGCACGTCCTCTGCCGTGGTCCACTTCAATTGGTTCTCGTAGATCAGGTCGTGCATTTCCCAGAAACGATCCTGAAGCCCGGCGGCTTCGGCGGCGCGGGCCGCGACCAGCGCATGCTTGTGGATGGAGGGCAGCGGGTTATGTCGAAAGACCAGCCGCAACTGGTCGCCGTACTCCTTCTCGACCGATTTGAGGTCGTGGAACAGCAGGCCGCAGGGCGGGCACTGGTAATCGCCGAACTCCTCAATCGTGACCTTGGCGGCGGCTGCGCCCCGGACACGCGGCGGGTCAGCGCCGGGCGGGACTGAGACCTGCGGCGGAACGGCCGTCAGCGGCGTTCGCCCGGAGCCGCTACCGCCCGTTTGAGAGAAGGGAGCGGAGTCTGCCTGAGATTTTTGCGAGGAGCGATAGAGCGAGACGCCCGCCACGATTGCTACTGCCAGCACTCCTGTGATGATAGCGAAGGGAAGATAGCGTTTCATATTGTCAGGCTTTAGTTGCGACCTCTTCAGGATATTTATCAGACCATTCCCGATTGCTGGATTATACAGCCGCTTTTCTCCTGGATTTCAGCAGCGCTTGAAAGCACGGTAAAACCTTTGGCGCGAAAAGACAAGTTAGTCGGGCTTGCTGCCGGACCGGACGCGCCCAGGCCCTCTGGCCGTGCATCATGGATGATAATAAAGAGAAGTTGAGAAATTCTTGAGCCGGGCAGACGGCGCTGTCCCGCCGCGTTTTGCGGCCCGGACCTGCTGCTTGACATGTAAAGCCGTCAGGAAGTAGGCTACGAGCTACACAAGCGGGGCCGATTTGACAAGGCAAATGGTCCACGTGCTCGTCTTCGATTGTCACCCGAACAATTCAAGTGCCGGACGCCGACTCGCGGATTATCAACCTCTGAATGGAGTGAGTCTTCTCTTGCATGCTGCCCGCGCAGCCTAAGCCCTTACGACAAATATGTTGCCAGGTAAACCCCCCAGTCCCGGTTCCGCACACTCGCCGAACTCGCCTTTAGGTGAGTTTGGCGGACACCCTAAAGACGGGCAGGCGATGGCGCTGCTGGCGCTCAGCCATACTCTCATCGAGCACAAGCTCTACGAAGTGATGCTCGCCGAAACGGCCGCGGTCTCGACCCGGCTCGGAGCGTTCAGCACGCGGCGTCTGATGGTCCTGACAGGGTTACAGGGCTACAGCAGCATCCGTCGCGGCCTGACCGGGCTGACCGAAAAGTTGAGCATCCAGCGGCAGACGGTCGCAGGCGACGCGGACCCGCAGCAGCTCGGAAACGTCTACTATATCTTCACTCCAGAAGAGATTTTCGAGCGCCGCCGCGCCGCCGGGATTTCCCCGTATCCCAAAGAGGTTCAACCATTTGAGAGTAATCTGGCGTTCGGCGTGGCGATTGAGCGCGTCGTCGGGCTCAATAACCTGAGCCGCCGCGAGGCGCAGGTCGCACTCTGCTGCGCGCAGGGGCTGACCAACGCGGGCATCGGCGAGAAGCTGCACGTCAGCGAGCAGACGGTCAAATTTCACCTGCGCCACATCTTCGTCAAGTTCGGGGTCAGACGCCGGGCCGAGCTGGTCTCGCGCCTCCTGACGCAGGGCGGCGAGAAAGAGAGGCTCAATCTCCTCTAAGAGCTGCGAATAAGTGTGCGCGCACGCACGACGGTTGCAGAAGGTGCGCGCCGGGACGGTTTGAAAATACGCTGCTGCCTCGCATGAGAGGTTTCCCCACGGGGTACTGCATCGCTCGCTGCGCTGGTGACAAGTCACAAGCACAGCCTCCGCTGCCAGGCCCTCGGTGTGCCCGGCTGACGGCGAAAGCGGGCTCCCGGCGAGAGGAAATATAATAAGAAAAATTATGAGAAAAGAGAGTTCTTTGTCCCGGCGGCGAGCGCGCCCGGCCCACGGCCTCCGACACTCTGCCGCGCTCCTGATTCTTCCGGCCCTGTTGCTCCAGAGCGCGGCGGCCCAACAAACGTCTACGGGTGTGCCAGCCTCCACGCCCGCGCCCGCCGCAGCCATCGCCACGCCGCAGGCTCCGCAGCGCGACGACCGCTATCGCATTGGCGCGAACGACGTGCTTGACATCAGGGTTTTCAATAAGCCGATTCTCTC
>DASVWH010000131.1:0-1602 GCA_036389715.1 Pyrinomonadaceae bacterium
CATCTGCGCCTCTGGCCCAGGCTCGCGCTTGCTCTCCGCACTTGCCGTCAGCCCCGCGCTCGACGCCGACGCCTGCTCATCAAAGGTGTAGAAGATCAGGTATCTCCCGTCGGCGAGCGTAATTCGCCTGCGGCGCATCCCCTCTTGCTCGCTCTCTTCGGTCATGGCTAAAGTTCGGTCAGTCAGTCTAATTCGAGCTGGTCCAGTCGAGCTTCGGCGCAAAGCCCGCGCCGCTCGTCGTGTAGCGAATCATGGCGTCCAGGAGACGTGTCGAGTAAGCGTCCGCCCCGTAAGCGTCGAAGCGAAAGGTCGTGGCGAAGAGTTTGCCATCGCCCGCGCGCAACTGCACGCCGAGCGCCGCATTATCGTTGAGCCACCCGTAGAAGATGCCCGCCAGCACGTCATCATAATGCGCGGCCGGGACGCCCTGGATAACATGACGCGGGACGGCCGCCGCAGACTCGAAGCCGAGAATCTTCGTCACCGTCACTTCGTTGAACGGCGCGGCGTCGGCTCTCACCCAGTTGAAATTCGTCACCCAGTTGCCGTTCAAATCGGACCCCGCCCGCGGCGTAACTTTGTATGCCGAACCGGCCGGGAAAGCCTCTTTCGCATCGGCCAGGACGAGCGCCCGCCCGCCCCCTCGCAGGTATCGCTCCACGCTGGCGTCAATCACGGTCGTGACCAGCAGCGAGCGCCCGTCAACGCTTCCCGCCCCGAACGCAGAGACCTCGTAGCCCGCCTTCATGAGTGCCTGCCGGAGCACGGCGCTCCTGTTCGCCGGGTCATAAAAGATGAGCGGGGGATGATTGCCGCTCGTCTCCTTCGGAAAAACAAAAATCTCGTAGCTGTTGTCGGCAAGGCGTTGTCCGGCCGGGCCGCTGACGTTGATTGACAGCCTGACGCGACGCGGCCGGGTGACCGCGGGAGCGACGAACGAGATGGGCTCAAGCTGCACGACGGACGCTTGCTCGATGGAGCGGTTGAGCATGAACCGCCCTTCCTCGCCGGAATCGGTGGACCAGCGGACGGTCGCGCCGTTCAGAGGCAACGCGCTGTAATGCGAGAAGAGGGTGGCGGCCTCGACGCGCTCGCCGCTCGTAAAGTTGCGTCTGGACAGGCGCGCGAGAATCACATCCGGCCGCTGGATTTTGGCCAGCTCCGCCGCGTAGACTTTCGGGTTGCGCCACATGTCCATCAAGCCGTTGGCTTCCCAGTTGATGTCTGTCAGCTCTGTGATGACGTAGCCCTGAATCGAAGGATAACGGCGCATCTCTTCGATCTCGTGCTTGAGCGAGATGAACTGATGCCACTGGCTCTCTTCGGCCAGCTCCGCGTAGTCGCGGAAAACGCGGCCCAGTTGAAACTCCTTGAAGCGTTCGAGAACGCGCGCGGGCCTAGTGACTTCGCGCCCGCCGAAATCGCGCGAGAACCACCAGGGCAGACTCTCAGGCAAACGCGGCAAGCCCCAGTTGCCGAACTCCGAGACGACGAGCGGCTCGCTGCCCCTGCGCTCGGCGTCACCGTGCGGGCTGAAACTCCACTTCGGGCGCGTCGCAAAATCCGCCACCCACTTGTCCCAATCCGCGTGCCTGTCCGGGA
>DASVWH010000132.1:0-2868 GCA_036389715.1 Pyrinomonadaceae bacterium
CCCGTCCATCTTGGGCATCATCACGTCCAGAATCACCAGGTCGGGCAGAGATGCGCGCGCCTTCTCGACGGCCTCGCTCCCGTTCTGCGCCGTCAGCACATGATAACCCTCGCGCTCAAGCCGCCGCTGAATCAGCGAGCGATTGATCGGCTCGTCATCGGCCACCAGCACCGTTGCAGAACTCGTCTCTGTTGAGTCGTCCGACATAAGTTAATGAACCGGGGTTCTAATCAGCCGAGCCTCTTGCTCCTTCATCTCTCAACGTCTACTCAGCGATCTGCGTGCTTGTTTTTCTAATCAGCCGAGCCCCTTGCTCCTTCATCCCTGCTCTTCCTCTCCGGGGATTTCGGGCGGGAGGCGAAACCAGAAAGTAGAGCCCTCGCCCGGCGTCGAAGTGACGCCGATTGTTCCGCCGAGCCGCTCGACTAGCCTTTTCGAGACGGCGAGGCCGAGCCCCGTGCCGCCGTGCGTGCGCGTCGTCGAAGCATCAACCTGACGAAACTCCTCGAAGATGTGCGGGAAGGCGGCCGTGTCAAAGCCTATGCCTGTGTCCGTGATGCTGAACTGCACGCGGCCCACTTCGACATCTTCGACGCCGATTCTGATCGAGCCGGAATCCGTAAACTTGACGGCGTTCGATAGTAGATTGGTCAGAACCTGGCGCACGCGCTCCGGGTCCGTGCGGACGGCCGGAGCGGTCTCGGCAATCTCGAACTCGATCTCAAGCCCCTTGTTCCTGGCCGCGGGCTCGACGGCGGCGATGGCGCGGCGAATCACTTCGTCAAAGGCCACGCGGTCCATGAAAACGGGGAAGCGCTTCGTGTCTATCCGCGCCAGGTCGAGCGTGTCTTCGACCATTCGGAGCAGCCTGTCGGCGGAATCAACGATGGTCTGCACGTCTGCGCGCTGCTGCTCGTTGAGTTCGCCCGAAAACCCGTCGGTCAGCATCTGCGCATAGCCGATGATGGCATTGAGCGGCGTGCGCAGCTCGTGCGAGATGATGGACATGAACTCGCGCCTGTGCTGCTCTGATTGCCTGAGCTTCTCTTCCATTCGCTTGAACTGCTCGGCGCTCTCACTGTTGCTCAAGTGGCGCTCGCGGTTCTGCATGGCGACGGCGGCCGGGCGGGTAAAGAGGTCTGCGAGGCGCTGTTTCTCAGGGCTGACCTCGGCCGCAGCGCGAGAGAAGGTGAGCAGCACTCCGAGCAGCCTGGCCGGAGAATCATGGATGGGGGTGGCCCAGACGCCGCGCAGCCCGGACCAGCGCGCGGCCGCATGGAGGTCCGCCAAGCGCGGGTCGTTGGCGATGTCGGCGCTGACGCCCGCCCGGCGCGAGACGGCCAGCCCGCAGACGGCGTCCGTCAAAGGCACGCCCTGCGCGTACAGCTCCAGGATGCCCGCCGGGAGTTGTCTGACGGCTGCCAGGCGCAGGAGTTTCGCATCTTCGTCCCAGCGCAGGATTGCCGCAGCCTCGACGCCGAGAATCTTCGAGCAGGAATCGAGCACGGCGCGCAGGGCTCTGTCCAGGTCCGACTCGCTCGCCACTTCGCCCGCCAGCCGCAGGAGCATCAGGATGTCTTCGACGTAAGAGCGCAGGGTCTCTTGCAGTTGTGCGTTGGCGATGATGGGCGCGACCGTTTCGGCCAGCCGCGACAGCCGCTGTCTCTCTTCCTCCGTCCAGGCCCTCGGCGCATCGGCTTCGACCAGCCCGACGAGCGCCAGCATCTGCCCGCCATAGATTACAGGGGAGAGATAGATGGAGCGTGCGCCGAGGCGTTCGACCAGCGGGCGCAGGTCGTTGGCGGCTGAGCGTTCAGCGCGCAGGTCTTCGATGAAGATCGGACGCTGTTCGCTGTAAACGGCCTGCTCGACCTTCGAGGCGGGCGCGGGCAGCTCCAGCGGAGGCGCGTCCGAGCCCGGCGTCCAGGCCCGCAGCAGCGGTTCCGGCCGGCCGAAAGAGAAGTTTCTAATCAGGATGAAGCTGGCGGGCAGTGCTTCGGCGACGGCGTCTACGGCAAGCTGAATGGTTTGCCTTAGATCAATGGAAGACCGCGCCGCATCTTTTTCCGCTTTAATCATCGGATGAGCGTGATTTAATCAACGCATGAGCAGGACGCTTATAATCGTGCTCGGTGAAGACAGAACAGTTGTCCGGGTGCAAGAGAGCCTGAAAGCAGTGTCAGGGCTTCGCGGACGCTGCATCTTAAAATAGTTTCACTGATGGTCGCAACAGCGAGGCTTTGTGTTAATCTTTGACGGCGAGCAGACGGTCGGTAGTAAACGGTTAAGAGCCGGGCAGTTTTCGGTTTTCAGTTTTCAGTTTTTAGCTTTCGGTTTTCGGTCAGCAGCTTCCGGTCAACAGTTTCAATCAGCGGCACTGCGGAGGTTCTCTTCGCGGCCATAGACCATTGAGCATTCACTAATTGAGGAGAGGAACGTGCGACGACGCGAAGGCGACGGCTGCCCTGTGGCGGGCGCATTGCAGTTAGTGGGCGATAAGTGGACGATGCTGGTCGTGCGTGATCTGGCGGCCGGGCCAAAGCGGACGACGGAGCTGCTCGCGGGCCTTCATCCGATCAGCAGCCGGACGCTGGTCGGGCGCTTACGCGACATGGAGGGCGACGCCCTCATCGAACGCCGCGATCACGGCGGCAGCCCGCCGCACGTCGAGTACATCCTGACCGAGCGCGGACGGCTGCTCCTGCCTTTCCTCGATGCTTTGAGGAGAGCGGGCCAGGCGCTCGACTGTAACGAGTGCGAGGATCGGAAGGGGCGCACGGGCGAGTATTGCGAGGCCTGTCCGCGCCGCGAGGCCGAAAACGAAACGGCCCGCTCACAGTCAACGCGACGGGAGCGGGACGATTCGAT
>DASVWH010000133.1:0-1826 GCA_036389715.1 Pyrinomonadaceae bacterium
CTTTCGTCCCGCCGCCGAGAGAGCGCGCGCCATCTCCAGCAGCGTACCCGTCGAAGAGCCCGCGTCGTTTGCGCCGACGAAGCGGAACTGCTTGAAGAGTTTCGTGTCGTAGTGGCTCGAAAGGATAATGACTTCCGGGGATTCGCCGGGCAGCTCGGCCAGGACGTTGGCCATCTTCCGCTGGCCGACGGGCGTGGTCGCCTGAAACTCGTCGGTCGAGACGTTGAGCCCGTAAGATTTTAACTCCCCGATGAGGTAGTCGCGCGTTCTGGCCAGTTCGGGCGAACCGGCCGGGCGCGGCCCCATCTCGACCTGCTTGCGGACGTGCTCGAAGGCGCGCTGGCCGTCAATCGAGAGGCGCGCCGGACTGGCCGCAGGGGAGGCCGACGGTGTCGGCGCTGTTCCCGCGTTCGGACTGTCGTTGCGCTTGGAATCGCCAGGGCAGGCCATAAAGCCGAGCGGCAGCGTCAGAAACAGGATGAGAGTAAAGAGCGTGCGCGCACCGCTGGCGCGCTCTCTGTCCGGGCGTTTGTGCGACGGTGGTGTGTGCATTATCTGATTTCAAACTCGCCTGGCGCAGCCTTCGCTCAGGCACAGTTGAAGAGAAAAAGCCTTCGGGACCGGGCGCGGCTGCCGTTCGACTTGACGTGCCGGGCTGACGGGCCTTGCCGTCTGGCAGCGCGCGCGTCCGGCGAGCAAGCGATTGGGTTACCCTCGCGGCTCACCGGCGGCGGTTTCTCCGGCCTCGCCTGGGCGATGCTCCGCCGGACGGCGCGCCTCGCGGTCTCGCCTGCTCAAGGTGCGCCCGCGGCCAGCCATCAGGTCCATCACCTTTCCGCCGATGGCGAACGGGATATTGGCGACGGCGTTGAGAGTCTGAAACAGGGTCACGGCTTCCAGCTCGACGAGCGTGGCCATTTTGCGTTCGAGCGGCAGTTCGCGAAACTCTTTGCGCAGGTCTTTGGCCGCCTCGGCGGAAGTCTCCGCGCGCTCGGTGGCGGGCACGGGCCGCAGGACTAAGCTGCCGCCGCGTTCGGCCTTCGCCTGGCAGGCGAGCCGCTCACCGGCGGCGAGCCGCTCCGGGCTCAGGAGCTTGCGTTCGGCCTCTGTTAAGGACGAGAGCAGCGTCGCGCCCTCCTCGACGATGACGGCGCAGGTGTCGCACTCGCCGCGCCCGCCGCATTCGGCAGGCAAGGCAGCGCCGAGGCGCTTGGCGGCGTCCCAGAGGTAGGTCCCTTCCGCAATCACACCGCTGCGGCCGTCGGGCTCGAATTTGATGTCTATACTCATTTGCTCATCCGGTTGCTGCGCACACAGAGCGGGCAGCGTTTCTCACATCAACTGTCTGGGAGACTTCAAGGTGAACTTACACCCGATTCCGGCTAAAGGCAAAAGTAAAAGTAAAAGGCGCTGCCCGAGCAGGTAAAAATCGCGCACACGGCAGCGAGGCTCATCTGGAGACCGCAAAATCCTCTTCAGATGCTCACAAAGTTCACTAATCCGCCTGCACAGGTCGTTCATTTAGCGCGACAGATGGCTCAGAGAGGCGCACAGCCCGTTCAAACGCCGCGAGAGGCGACCAATATCGTGCGAAAGACGGCTCAGAGAGCGTGACAGGTGGCTCAGACGAGGACGCGCCGGGCGGTTCAGACGGGCTAAAACCTCTCCCCGAGAGACTTTAACTACTCATCGCTCATTACTCATCGCTCATTACTTAACCCGAGTCTTGAGTTGAAAAGTTAAAGGTCGTCACCTCTTGGCAGGTGTGTAGAATGAAGTTGCAACACTTTATCTACCACCGCTAGAGGACAACGACCATGAGCAGC
>DASVWH010000134.1:0-17103 GCA_036389715.1 Pyrinomonadaceae bacterium
GGCTATCGGGTAACGCTCGCCTTCCTTACTCGTCAACGCCAGCAGGCTCGCAACCGCTTCGTCGTAACGCTTGAGGCTCGCCAGCGCGTAGCTCAGCTCCAGGTTGGCGGGCGGAAAGAAGCCGCCGCGCCGCGACAGCACGCGCCTGTACTCGCCCACTGCGTCCTGGTAGCGCCCCTCTTCGCGGGCCTGACGCGCGCGCTGCAAGAGGTCGTAGCTCTCACGGTCAACCGCCAGCGTCCGCAGCGCGGAACTCGCACGCGAACCGCCTTTCGTCCTGTTCAAGGGCGCTTTGCCGCTGTTGACCGGACTGGCGGGGGCCGGGGACGCCGGGCTCGCTGGCTGAGCGGTGCTGACAGCCGTGACGCTCGCGCGGGCGTTCGTGTTCGTCTGGGCGGCGCTGCCTGCGGCCGGGCTCGCGCTCTCGCCGTAGAGCAGCTCGCGGCGCGCGGCCGAGACCTCTGCGTTTGCGCCCCTGCGCGTCATGAAGGTATCGAGCACGGCGAGGCCGCGTTCCGGGCTGCCGTCTTCGGCGTAGGCGCGCGCCAGCGCAATCGCCGCGTCCGCATGATCGGGCTGGATGGCCAGCGTGCGGCTCCACTCGCGGATGGCCAGGTCTGCCTCGCCGCGCATCGAGTAGAGACGGCCCAGGTTATAGCTCGCCTCTCCGTAACGGAAACTTTCGAGCCGCAGAGCAGTTGTCAGCGCCTCCTGCGCTTCGTCCCAGCGCCCCTGCCGGAGCAGGAGCACGCCCAGGTTATTGAGCGCGCGCGAATAGTTGCCGTGCCGCTGGTTGATGGCTTTACGATAAACCTCAATGGCCGCATCCGTTTCGCCCAGCCGGGCCAGCGCGTTGCCCAGGTTGTAGAAGCCCACGGGGTCAATGCGCTCGGCGCGCGACATGGCGCGCAGCTCGCCGACCGCCTCGCTCTTCTTATTGAGCGCCACCAGGTAATCAACCAGCGTCCGCTGCAAGCGGATGCGCTCGTCGTCGGTCCTGGCGTCCTCGATCTGCGCGCGGAGCGCGGACAGGCGATCAGTTCCGCTCGCACTCGGCTGGGCGGCGGGCGCGGCTGCTTCATCCGCCGCTCGGGCGGTCGGCGTCTCGGCGACACGCCGCGAGCGTACCTGCGAGGTCACGGGCGCGGGTGTAGCAGGTGCGGCAATTATTGTAACCGGGGCAGTTGTCGTTACCGGGGCCCCGCCCTGCCCGCCGTTTGAAGGGCTGCCGGGTGAAGCGCTGCTCTGTGCCTGCGCCGCCCCGGCACAGCACAGCGCCAGCGCCAGGCACAGCGGGAGGCTCGCAGGAGAACGACGCCGCGCCCGCACCCGGAGCGCATTCAACTGCCCTGTGATTAACCTCTCAGCTTGCATTGCTTCCTCCAAAACGTCAGGTAAAATTAAGAGCCAGCGGCGCTGTCCGGGCCTTGCGGCGGCGGGTGCGCCTTACTTCTTCAATCCGGGCGTCGGGCGCATCGCGTCCGGCGTGTAAGCGATGATCGTGCCGCCGAAGCCGACCGCCCAGCCGTGATTGCGCCCGGCAAAAAAGAGTCGTTCGAGCCGGTGGGTCGTGCCGCTCTGTTCCGCGCTCCAACGCGCGCCGCCGTCCGTCGTGTGAATCAGAGTCCCTTCAGCGCCGACGGCCCAGCCCTCAAAGGCATCCAGAAATTTAACGTCGAAAAGATCGGCGCGCACGCCCGATTCCTGTGCGGCCCAGGTGCGCCCGCCGTCGCGCGTGGCGAAGATACGCCCTTCAGCGCCGACGGCCCAGCCGCGTTTTCTGTCAACGAAGGAGGCGGCCGTAAAGCGCACGCGGTTGGCGCCCGGCCTGCCCGGCTCGGCAGGGGTGTTGAGCAGGAGACCCGCGCGCCACGTCGCGCCGCCATCGGAAGTCTGCAAAATGGTTGCGCCCGCGCCGACCAGCCAGCCCTGCTCGCCGTCCAGGAACGAGCCGCCGAGCAGTAGATGACGAGTCGGCACGCGCTGCCGCTGCCAGCTCGCGCCGCCGTCCCGCGTGGCATAGAGCGCGCCCGCTTCGCCAAAGGCCCAGCCCCGCCCGTCCCCCGTGAAGAGCGCACGCACCAGCCGCGCGTCCGCGTCCAGTCCGACCAGGTTGACGCGCTGCCAGCTCGCGCCGCCGTCCGTCGTGCGCAGCAGGTAAGTGCGCGGCTCATCCACTTCCTTGAGATCGTAGAGGCTTCTTTCGCAGACGAGCCAGCCGTTCTGCTGGTCCGAGAAATAGACATCTTGCAGAGCATCTTCGGACGGGTGCGGCAGCGCGCGCCAGGAGCGCCCGCCATCGGTCGTCGCCAGCAGCGCACCCTTTCCCCCGACCGCCCAGCCCCTCTCCTGATTCAGAAAATAGACGGCGTGCAGCCATGAGAACGAGCCCGACCGCTGCCTGGTCCAGACGCTCGCAGCGCCCGCCCATGAAGAGCAAACGAGAAGCAGCGCCGGGAGGAGAAAGTATGAAGCGCTGCGATTGGTGCTGTGATGAGTGCTGCGATAAGTGCTGCGATGAATAGTGTGATGAATAGTGTGATGAATAGTGTGATGAGTAATGCGGCGAGCATGACGACGCGTGCCGTGACGGCCCGTAAGAGTCTCAAGGCATGAAAGCATGGCCTTTGCGCACGGCCCGGCAGCCGCGTGACGAGAGGCGTGTCTAACCCTTTCCTGTTTATCTGGTGTCATGGACGAATGATGTTGGCCGGGCCTGTTGTCTGGCGGGGAGACAGAACGCTTGACCGGCGTCCTTTACTGCTTCAGGGCGTCACAGGCTTTACGAGTGGCCGGTGCGGGCGGCCCGCTCCACCGCGTCGGCCGCGGAGCGCCGCGTGTGGCTTAAGTGGCGCAGCATGACGAGGACCGGCGTCATATCCCGTCCGAGAATGAATGCCTGTTGCGCCGCGGCCGTGATGGATTGGACGGGCCCCGGCGTGACGCCTTCCGCAGCACACTCGGCGCAGACGTTATTGCCGTAGAGCTTTTCGAGCAGCCTGTGCGCGTCGTCCTTGCCGAGCAGCGAAAGCACGTCGCCGGGCGGAACCTGTAAGCCGTCCGCGAGGCGCAGCGCGCTCTCCAGGTTGATCGTCGTGATGACGGAGGATTGCAGCTTCGAGAGCAGGCCCTGGTCGAACCCTGTCTGGCGGCAGAAGTCCACCTGCTTGAGACCCAGCCGCTGCAACTTCTCCGTAATGAACTCGGCCAGCGGTGTCGCCGGATAGAGGGATTTTTTACTCATTCGATTCTCCGTTGAAAGCCGGGGGAAGGCGAAGGCTGAAAAGGCGAAAATCCAGACTAAAGCCGGGACCAAGGCCGCCGGGCTTTGCTTTCTCTACATCGTCCGAGCGCCGCTCACGCCGCACGCGGCATGCGCAGACTGTCGCCCTTCTCGCTGCTCTAAAATCCGCCCGTAAAGATGCGCGCGAAGCTCAGGATGGGCAGCATTCCGACCAGTTTCTCAAACGTCTTGAAGCGATTGCCGGGGACGACCACCTGATCGCCAGCAGAGAGGAAGGCCATCTCTTTGGCTTGGCCTCTCTCGATCTTCTTGATGTCAACGAAGATCGGGCGCAGGTTGCCGTCCGGCTGTCGCCGGAGGATGAAGACCTTGCTCTTGTCGCCCGTGTTGAGCACGCCGCCCGCTTCGGCCAGCGCCTCGTAGACGCTCAAGCGGTGAGTCATAATCCTGATGCCGGGCTGCGCCACATCGCCGAGCACGCTGTAGCGGGCCGACATGGCCTTCTCCAGCGTGACGGTCACTTTCGGCTCAATGATGTACTCGTCGTACTGCTTGGCGATCTCGTCCTGGACCTGCCGCGTCGTCTTTCCGCCGACGAAAATGCCTTCGGGAATCAGCGGGTAACTGATCCTGCCGTCGGGCGGGACCGTGATGTTGGACTTCGAGTAACGCTCCTGGCCGAAGACCGTGACGGAGATGATGTCTTCGGGACCGAGACGGTAGGTCGTCAGGAAGTTGTTGTAGTAAGGCAGCACGGCCGCCTCCTCTTCCGAGCTTTGCCCGCGGCGTCCGGCCTGGACTTCCGCCGGAATGCTCGACGGCAAGGGGTTCGTGTCGTCGGGCTCAAGCCTTTCGCTCGGCCGCTGCGAAGAAGAAGACGCCGGGGCCGTGCCCTCCTTCGGCGCACTCTTTTTCGGCTTCGGGTCCTGGCCAAAGATCTTGCTCAAGATGCCTCTGCGCTGGGCCGGTTCTTTCTCCTGCGGCTGTGCTGTCGGCTGCTGCGCGATGGCCGGGCCGAGGGCCGCGACGACGAGCACGCACGCCAGCGAGAATGATTTGAGCTCTGCTTTGATCTTCATTTCTTGATACCTCCAAATGACAACTGCGCGCCCTCTTAACGAGCGCCGCGACCGAAAAGAATCGTCTTCACCGTCTCAAAGAGAATCACGGCGTCGAGCATCAGGGTCTGGTTCTTGATGTAGTAGAGATCGTATTGCAGCTTCTGCCGCGCGTCCTCAATCGAAGAGCCGTAAGGGTACTTGATCTGCGCCCACCCGGTCAGGCCCGGCGCGATCAGGTGGCGTTGTTCGTAGTAGGGAATCTCCTCTGCGAGCTGCGAGACGAAGTGCGGGCGCTCCGGGCGCGGCCCGACGAAGTTCATCTCGCCCTTGAGGATATTCCAGAACTGCGGTATCTCGTCTATCCGAACCTTACGGATGAAGCGCCCCACCCGGGTCACGCGGTCATCGGTCGTGCGCGCCCAGACGGGCCCGTCCTTCTCCGCGTCCGTGCGCATCGAACGAAACTTCATGACCATGAAGGGGCGACCGTTGCGGCCCACACGCTCCTGCCTGTAGAGCACTGGGCCGCGTGAGTCCAGCTTGATGAGCAGCGCCGTCAGCAGGGCAATCGGCAGCGAGAGAATCGCGCCGACCAGAGCGATGCAGCGATGCATCGCCACGCGCACAATCGCGTTGAGCCGCGCCTGGCGTCCGCGCCCCGAAAAGATGAGCCAGGAAGGGCGCAGCATGTCCAGGTGCACGCGCCCGGTCAGCCGCTCGTAAAAGGAAGCGCCCTCTTCGATTGAGACGTTGCCGGAGAGGCTCAGGTGCAGGAGCTGCTCGACGGGAAATTGCCCGCGCCGCTCGCCCATCGCGACGACGATCCGGTCTATGTTCTCGCGCCGGACGATCTTGCCCAACTCCGTAGTCAGCCCGACGACGCGCGGGTTAATCAGGCTCTTGCCGAGCAGCTCCGGGTCGTTATCGGCAAAGCCGACGATGCGATAACCGGCGTCGGGACGGCCCAGCGCCTCGCGCGCCAGCTCGATGGCCATCGAGCCGGAACCGACTATCAGGATGCGCTCGCCGATCTGCGGGTGGCCGAGAAACCAGTGAATCACCAACCGCCACCCGACCATCAAGAGCAGCGCCAGCGGGAGCGCGATCAGCGAGACGCCGCGCCCGATCATCACTCGCGGGAAGACGTAGAAGGTGAGCGCCAGCGCGACCCAGGCCAGCCCGAGCGCCTGCACCAGACGCAGGACCAGCTCGCGCCTGTCCTGCATGATGATGAAATCGTAGAGGTCGTAGAGATAGAACGTCCCGAGGCAGAAGGCTGTCGCCAGCGCTGCCTTGTAAAAACCGTAACGCTCGATTAACTCGTAGTCCGAGTCCTTCGCGCCGAGCCGCAGGTAGACGGCTACGATCAGCCCGCCGAAAAGCAGCATCGCTTCGGCGAGTATCAGCAGGATCGTCCGCGCGTTCTGGTTTCCGCGTCTCATCAATTAACCGGGATAGCCTCCTCTATCGTCGTCTGCGCCCTGGGCGGCGTCGGCGTCTTATCTTCACGCCGGGCATAGCGGCGCTGGTAGTAGTAGGAAGTTTCGTCCAGCTGCTCGTCCGTCCGGTTGAGGATGACGCCGAGGATTCTCTCGCGTGGCAGTTGCTCGATCAGCCGCTCAAGCGCGGCATAGCGAGTCTTGCCGGAACGCACGACGAGCATCGCGCCGTCCGCGCGGTTAATCAGCACGTTCGCGTCCGTGAAGATGCCGAGCGGCGGCGCGTCAATGATGATGTAGTCGAACATCCGCCGCAGCTCTGCCAGGATGCGCCCGAAGGTCGGCCCCGAGAGCAGCTCGGCAACGTCGTCGCGCGCCGCCCCGCCCGGCAGCAGGTGGAGCCCGGCCGGTTCTAAACGAACGATGGTATCGGCCAGCCGAGCTTCGCCCGAGAGCACTTCGGAGAGCCCCACAGTGGTTTCGATGCCCAGGTAATTGGTCGCGCAGGGCTGGCGCAGGTCGCTGTCTATGATGAGCGCGCGGACGCCGTCGGTCTGCGCGAGCAGCCAGGCGAGGTTGAGCGCCGTCAGCGTCTTGCCCTCGGCCACGCCCGCGCTCGTGATGACGAAAGCCTGCATCTTCTTGCGCTCTCCGGCCTGGAGAACGCGCGTCCGCAGCGAGCGAAACTGTTCGCAGTAGGCCGAACGCGGCTGCGTGACCGCGACGAGGTGTGGTTCGACGCGCGCGGCAGAGATGTCCAGAGACATAAACTCCGCCGCACGCGCCGACCCGGCAGCGTCCAAAGTTGCCCCAGCAGCACGCGAAGCCACCACGCCGGAGAGTGCCGACCCGGCGTGTTCATCGGTGTGCGCAGTGGACGCTGAATCGCGCGCCGCAACAGTCGGCGAGAAGATCGAAGAGCTGTCCCAGGGATGCTCCTGACCGTTCTGCGGCGGGGCGGCGTTTGCGGCAGGCTCATCTGCTCGCGTCCCGCCAACCTCGCTGCGGCGCTTTTGATCGTCGGATTTCTTCCTGGCCCCGCCGCCTTCGTTGGCGGCGCTGGCTCGCTTCATCGCATCGTAAACTCTACCCATTATCTATCCCCCATGAGACCCGAGCGACGGAAAGCCGCTCCCACTTCGTCCGTTTCCGATCTGCCCTTAGACGCCACTTCTTCGCGCATCGCGAGCGGCGAAGTGCCCTCGTCCTGCGGGCGTCCCGTTCCGGCGGCCCAAAGCTCCGCGCGCCCGGCGGCCGTGAAGATGCGCGCCGGGGCTTCGCGCTCCTCGCCGAGCTGCCGCCCGCGCTCGGAACGCGGCAGCATGTCGAAAGCCTCCGCGACCTCTTCGATAATCGAGCGCCCGATGACGGGCTGCTCTGCCGCGAAGCCGGTCAGCAGCGCGTTGTCGCAGAGATTGTTGATCTGCCGCGGAATCCCCTCCGAGCAGCGAAAGATGTAGTCAATCGCGCCGGGCGAGAAGATGTCCGTCCGCTCGGCCCCGGCCACCAGCAGCCGCGAAGAGATGTAATGCTCCGTCTCTTCGATGTTCGGCAGCGGCTTGATCTCGCAGCGCAGGGCGACGCGCTGCTTGAGCTGGCGCAGGTCCGGGTTGTTGAGCACGTCGCGCAGCTCGGGCTGCCCCGTGAGCACGATCTGCAACTGCTTGGCCGAGTCCGATTCAAAGTTCGAGAGCAGGCGAATCTCTTCGAGCACGTAGGGCGAGAGCCCCTGCGCTTCGTCTATGATGAGCACTGTGCGCAGGCCCCTGGAATGGCGCGACTCCAGCTTGCGCCCGAGTTCTATCAGCAGCTCGGATTTCGTCTCCCATTGCTGCACGTCGAAGAGCGTCGTGATGTGCTGGTAAAACTCCGGGACGGTGAGACGCGGATTGAAGACGTAGGCGACGAGCACAGTCCGGTCCAGCCGCTGCATCATCCAGCGCAGGATGGTCGTCTTACCGGTCCCGACCTCGCCCGTGACCACGACCAGACCCTTGCCGCTCTCGATGCCGTAATGGAGGTTGGCCATCACCTCCGTGTGCGACGGCGTGAAGTAGATGAAGCGCGGATCGGGCGTCAGCGCGAAGGGCAACTCTTTTAGGCCATAGAATTCTCTGTACACTCTCAACCTCCAGAGCGGTTTCAGGGACGAACGATGAAAGTCAGAAGCCTCTTGTCTCTCGGCTCAGCGTTCGGCCCGTCGCGCTCATCCTTTAAGAAACAAAGCGGTCGAAGATGTGCGTCCACCTGAGAGCCAGAGCGAGCGCAGGGATGCTGACGATCGTGGCGACGATTCCGGCAGCGACCAGCAGCAGGCGGCGGCGCGGAATCCGGCGCGCCTCCTGCGGCGTCAGGAGTTCCGGGACGGCGACCAGCACGGGCAAGCCCGTGTAGTGCTCCGCATCGCTCGTCGTTTGCACGGTCAGCAGGCGCGGCACTTCAAACACGGCCGCGAAAGCCAGGCCCACCCCGAGCCCGAGCAGGATGCCCATCAAGGCCAGCATCCCGCGCTTGGGCGCGACGGGGCGCGACGGCAGGTTGGCCGGGTCAATGACCGAGATGGATTCGCCCTGCTGGCTGGTGTTGACATCCGAGATCATGGTGGCGTTGCGTTGCTTTTCGAGCAGCGCGTTATAGCTCTCCTGCTTGGTCTTGTAATCGCGGTCGAGCCGCTCCAGGTGAACGGCCGCGCCCGGCACGCCGTTGATGCGCTGCTGAATCGCGGCCAGCTGGCCGTTGGTTTCGTTGAGCATCTTCTGCTGGCGCGCGATCTCGTTCTTGTTGAACTCCATGCTGTACTTGACTTCGTTGACGCGCGGGTCAACGTTCGATTCATAGAGCCTCTGGCGGTCGGCCGCTCTCGCCTTCGCGTCCTCTATGACGCGCTGCATCTTGACGTGGACGGACTCAAGCTCTTCCTTCTTTTTAACTACGTCCGGGTTCTTCGGCTTGAGCGTCACGAGCATGTTGCGCAGCTCGGCTTCGAGGTCCGACTCCCTGCGCGCGAGTTCTATATAGTCCGGCGACTTCTTCGGGTCACCGACCTCGAACATCACGTTTTCGATCTCTTGCTGCTTCTGCTTGTTGAGGTCGCCGAGACGCGCGCTCAGGGTGTTCTGCTGGTCGCGCAGGCGTCCGATGTCGGCGATGAGCGATTTCTGTTGCTCGTAGAGTCCGGTCAGCTGGACGCCGAGCGACTGCTGCTCGGAGGGCAGCGAGCCGAGGTTCTGCGTCATGAAATCAATGCGCTGCTTGTCTATCGCGTCCAGCTCCTCTTTGGCCGCCGCGATCTTGGACTCGAAGAACTCCTTGGTCTGCCTGCTGTTGGTGGACGAAGCGGTCGTCTGCGCGTCAATGTACTTGCTGGCCAGCTCGGCCGTGACGCCCTGCGTCGCGCGCGGGTCTCGGCCCCGGAAAGTGATATTGAAGCCGTTGGTGATGTCGTTACGGGTCGTGTTGACCTCGACGTGAATGTCGCGGCGCATCCGGTCAACGACCGATTCCATCGGTTCGCCGCGCAGGCGCTCCGTCTCGTAGAGCCGAAACTTCTCGACGAGCGGTTGCAGCGAGCTGCGGCTGGTGACCACCTGGCTGATATTGTTGAGCTGGCGTGTCAGGGTATCTTCCGAGGGCGTGGGCACGATGCCGCTCGGCATGGTCGGCGGCTTGACGACGATCAGGGTCGTGGATTCGTAAACGTCGGGTAAGCGAAGGACGACCAGCGTGACGGCTACCGCGATGGCGATGGTGGGAAGCAGGATCAGCCACTTGCGCTTCCAGAGAATACGCGCATATTCACCCGGAGTTCTCTGGCGGAAAGTAACACTCATGTTCGGCACTCCTTAAAGCAATCTGACGGACGCCACGCGCTCCCTCTGTGTGCCTGCCTTCGCCGGGCAATGGCGAAAAACCTGCACGAAAACGCGATTGGTCGGACTTCAACAGGCCGGGCCGCAGCTTTAACTTATCGCAGGCGGCCCGCCCCCGTCTTGGCCGTCGTGGAGCCGCAGCAGCGGACGGGGCAAACGTCGCGACTTCGGCTACAGTCTGGAACTAAAGTTTTCAAACCCGTCTGGGAGAGCATCGCAGAGGCCAACAGCGGCCGCCCATGCTTCGCCAGGTTAAGTATACACCGCGCCCTGACTACAGCGTCGCCAGGGTCTTACGCGCTTCGTCGGCTTCGGCGAAATTCTGTTTCTCGCCGAGACGCAGCGCCTGTTCGAGTTCGCGGCGCGCGGCGGACCTGTCGCCCTTGCCCGCATACGCCATTCCCAGATGGAAACGATAGGAAGCGCTCTCGCCCGCCTTCGCCACCACCTTCTGCAACTGCTCGACTGCGGGCCCGTGCAGCCCCTTCTTATAATAGACCCAGCCGAGTGTATCCGCGAAGCCGGGGATTTCCGGGTACTTCTGAACTACGCCCTGCGAGAGCCTGACGGCCTCGTCCAGATTCCCCTTGCCGAAGTCGGCGTAAATCCAGGCCAGGTTATTGGCGGCAATCGCCGAGTTCGGGTCGAACTCCAGGGCCTTGCGATAATTTTCAATCGCCGCATCCTGATTGCCGCGGCTGTTTTCGAGCATCCCGATCAGCGTGTAGGTCGAGGCATCGTCGGGCCTGCGCTCAAGCACCCTGCGATACTCCGCGATGGCCCGGTCCTGCTGGTTCGTGTTGACAAAGAGCGCGGCCAGGTCGAAGTAGGCCGCCAGGTAATCCGGGTCCAGTTCGAGCGCGCGGCGCAACTCGCCCTCCGCGCCCTGTCCGTTGCGCTCAAAGCCGTAAACGTGAGCTTTCAAATAATGGAGCGCAGCGTTATTGGGCTGCCCGCTCATCGCCTGGTCCACGCGCTGGTGCGCCACATCCAGCTTGTTCTGCTTTGAATAGACGTTGTTGATGAGACCATTTAGCGCGTTAAAATCGGCGCTGTCAATAGCGAGCGCCCGCTCGTAAAGCTCTGCGGCCTCGTCGGGCTTCTGCTCCATCAGCGCGACGTTGGCCAGGTTGACGTAAGAGGCCGGGACGTTAGGCGATTGGTCGCGGGCCGCGGAGAGGTCCGCGCGCGCGGCCTTCGTATTATTGAGCTGCAACTGCGCGTTGCCGCGCGCCGTCAGCGTTTTCGTCCGCAGCTCCGTCAGCAGCTGCGGCGACGTTTCCGCATCGGGCGCGGCACTGGCGAGCCTGTCCATCAGCTCATTGGAGAGCCGCAGGGCCGTCTTCGGGTCGTTGGCGGCGAGGTTGAGCTGAACCTGCATCAGCTTGGCCGGAAGCCAGTCCGGGTAATATCTTTCGAGGTCTGCGGCGAAGACGCGCGCCTGGTCAACGCGCCCCGCACCATAATTTGCCTGGGCCATGAAATAGAGCCCGGCCCGCGAATTCGGCTCCTGCTTCAAGACTTCCTTGAGGTCTTCGACGGCTTCCTTCGGCTTGTTGCCCTGCATCAGGATGCGCGCGCGCAGCAGCCGGGCCTGCATGTCGCGGCCGTTGCTCTTGAGCACTTCGTCAACCTGCGCGGCGGCCCCCTTGATATCCCCGCGCTGGAGCATGATCTCGCCCAGGCGATAGCGCCCGCGCGTATAGTCCGACGCCTTGCCGACGATCTCCTGGTAGATGCTCACGGCTTCGTCGTAGCGTCCGACGGAAGAGTAGAAATCGGCCAGGACCGCGCGGCCGTCCGTCTTGTCCTTGTCGAGTTCGGCCAGCGCCTGGTAGGCGGCCTCGGCCTTGTCCAGCTGCTTGTTGACGAGATAGAAACTGGCGAGCACGAAGCGCGCGTCGTGATTGGTCGGCTCGACTTCGACGGCGCGGCGGAACTCCGCTTCGGCCTGGTCCGCGCGTCCCCTCTGTGCCAGGTACTTCCCGAACTCGCTATGGGCCAGGGCCAAGCCTTCGTTGGCGTTGATGGCCTGGTGGAAAGCCTCTTCGGCTTTGCCCCCGTCCTCGACGCGGATGTAGTAGCGGGCCAGGCTCAGGTAAGATTCGACGCGCTTCGGGTCAAGCTCGATGGCGCGCTTGAGTTCGGCCAGGGATTCCTGCGGCTTCTCCTGCGCGAAGAGGACGGTCGCCATCAGGATGTGGCCTTCGATATGGTTCGGGTCCTTTTGCAGGACCTCCTTGGCGAGCCGTTCGGCCTCCGCGATGGCCTCGGGCGTCTTCTTCAGCGGAACCAGGTAGTAGTTGCCGAGCTTGACGCGCGCGTCCAGATTGTTCGCGTCCAGCTCGATGGTCCGCTTGAGCTCATCGAGCATCTCGCTCCAACGCTGCAAGCCCTCGAAGGCGCGCGCCAGGCCCCAGTGAGCCGAGCCCAGACGGTCGTCTATCTGGACGGCGTTGCGAAACTCTATCGAGGCTTCCTGGTACTTCTTATCTTTGAGAAAGGCTTCGCCGCGCTGGACGTGCTCGGCTTTCGTGGCTGCTGCGTTCTTGCAGGCCGTCATCGTCATCGGGACGATAAGCGCCAGCAGAACGAGCAGGAGGAGATGGCGTTGGCGTGTGCACTCTTTTTCTTTCATTCTTCTCTTGAACTCCGTGGTTCTTGGCTGAACTACGTTCGTGGCGGCTGCTCTTCTGACCGGGGCAATCGGTCGCGAAAAGTGCAGTCGGCCTTCGGTTGTTTTTCGGGAACGCCCGACGGGCGGCGGGCAATGCCGCTCGTTTGGCGTCAGAAGCTGTTTAAATCCTTAGACTTACGGCCTCCATTCGTTTTTTTTCGGGCTCTCCGCGTCCGGGCGCGGGCACGATCTGCGCGGGTCTCAAAAACCGCTCGCTCTCGCCCGCGCTCTCTTCAAATCGGGGGATAAGAGGAGAAACACATATGTTGAAATGTTCAATTAGCCTCCGATTCCTGAAAAGCGCCGGATTTTCGGCGAGCGGAAGGTCTCTTTCCGGCATCCGGGCGGGGCCCGCGCGAGCGCAGCTTAAGTGTTTTATTGAGATACACTTAGGATTTCAATCGGGGATAAAGCCGGGGAGCACTGGCGCGGCCTGTGCGGCGAGGTCCGTGGCGGCCCTGAGAGCCTCGTCGTCGGATTTCGTGATGGGAATCATCACGCGCACCATCGCGCCGTCGGAGCGGCGACGGCGGATACTGTCAAGCACAGTGTAAATCTTGCCCCAGTATTCGTTGGCCACAACGCGCCCGCGTCCCTGATACCAGTAGACGAGGAGCTGTTTATCTTCGCCGTTCTTGACGATGTAACGGTTGGCCTCGAAGGCCGGGCCGCCGTTGGCCGGGGTGATGGTGACTGTGGCCGGGTCGTTCATCTCCCAGCCTGCGCCTGGCAGACAGTTGAGCGGGCTATGGTAGGTCGCGCCGTTGCGCTGCGTCGCATAGTAGCCCACGTAAAACGATGCGACGTGACCGTCGGGCAGCGCGTAGCTGCGCGAGAGGTAATCATCTGCGCGCAGGACGCTCTCCGTCTGCGCGTCAAAGCGTTGGTCGCCGCCGACCTGCCGCCATGAGCCGAGCTGCACGGGCATCTCCGCGAGCGAGCGGCGCTCGACGTGTGCCTCGCCCGCCCGTTCCCAGACGTTGATGACGATGCCGCACAACAGCAGCACCCCGAGCAGGAGTCCGAAGCGCCAGGAATCCTTGATTTTAATAGCCATCCAGGTTACTCGGCCCCCTCGGCCGGAATCGCATTCATCGCGGCGGGCGTGGCCGTGGCCGCCGCTCCGCCCGTCTCAACCTTCAGGCTCCTGGCCGCATCCGGATTGGCTTTGGCACGGCCGCTGCCGCCGCCGCGCCCGCCGCGTCTGCCGAAACGGTCCACCAGCCAGCCGACGGCGAAGAGCAGCAGGAAGGCCAGAATATAGACCACCCAGCCGGAGAAGGAATGGAAGAAGCCGTCGGCCACCTCCGTGCCGTAGTAATGAGCCAACACGCCCGTCCCGCTGACGCGCAGGGCGTTGGTCAGGATGGCTATCGGGACGGCCGAGCCGACGATAATCACGGCCCGCCAGAAACCGAACCGCTTAAATCTCTCTAAAAAGCCGCCGCCCCTCTTGCCTGTTCCTTCCGGGTCGTCGCCGCGCGGGCGCGTGAAATAAGCGAAGACGACGGCCAGCGTGACCAGCGTCATCAGCGAGCGAATACCGCTGCAAGCCTCTACGACTTCGAGCTTCTTGGTGTGTCTCGCGCCGAGCGGCATCAACTCGATGACGTTTCCCTGTCGTAGGACGGGAATATCGAAGAGCCGCATGGCCCAGACGGCGCAGCGCGAGGCGAAGAGTTGCAGCGGGAAGGCTATCTTGTTGAAGAGAATGGCCGGAATCGGGATGGCCAGCAGCAGCAGCCCGAGCGGGACGAGCAATAGGCGCAGCAGCGGCCAGCCCCAGAAGTAGATGGCGATGCCCGCCAGCATCAGGACCAGCGAGAGGCGCTGAACGTAAAGCTCCGCGCCCGCCGTCCCGGCCCAGAGGGCGAGCATCGCCAGGACGACCATCAGTCCGCCCCAGGCCAGCGCCGGGCGGCCCGCGGCGCGGCCCAATCTATCGCGCTCCGCCCAGAGAATGTAGCCGATGATGAAGGGAATCAGCAGCCCGTGCGAGTAGTTCTCGTCCGTCCACCAATCGTAGCCGAGCTTGGCCAGCATGCTCGAATAGACGAAGGCGAGCACGGCGGCCAGGGTTAGCGGTTTCCAGAGATTTCTCAGCGATAGGGCACTCATTATTTATCTTCTGCGAGAGATGCTGCTTTTGCGGGAGAGGGCAATTCCCCCACGAGCCAGGCAATCGGTGAGGCGGGCGCGTCACAGGCAGGACGAACAAACGCCCCGCGCGTCACCTTCAAGATTAACTTAATCCACCCGCCGCGACAATCAAAAACTGCTGCCTCCGCCGCTTTTTCTTCTAAACAGGCCACTCCCCCCTCTTTTCCCGGACGGGCAGCCGGGCCTCGGCCGGTGGAGCGCGGCCGCTCCGCTGCGGGCGATGCGGATGTCGGAAGGCGAAGAGCAGAGGGCGGAAGGCAGACGAGCTGGCTAAAGCCTCACTCGTCTGCCTTCCGCCTCGAAGTGTTTCGGACGTGCGTTACCGGATGGTGACGCTGGCGCTGTTGCTGCGCACGCCGCCGACGATGAGCGTCAGTGCGACATTTCCGGCCCCTTTCAGCTCGGACAGCAGGACGACGTTGACCTGATCGAGGCCGACGTATCTGCCCTGCACGCCGGCATATTCGACAGGCAGTCGGAAGGTGCGCCCGTCGCCCGTCCGGGCCTCGACCGCGACGGACTCGGCGAAGTTGGCCAGGACCTCGCCGTTGTTGCGAACGTCGTTGGTCGTATTCGTGTTGGCCGCACCGCCGCCGCTAATCCCTGTCGTCAGGATCGCCAGCCGCGTCCGCGTGTCCGTCCCCGCAAGCGGCTGCGTGGTGACATCGAATGCGCCCTTCGCAAAGGTCGTGGCGTTGACGACAACCGCTTCGCCGGAGCCGCTGCCGCCGACTGTAAAGATGGCCGGGGCGAGGGGCGTGATGGTCGTAGTCCCGCGCGAGACGTGGCCGTCGAGCGAGGTCACGATCACTTCCGCTTCGCCGCCCGCGAGGCCCGCCGGGACATAGAAGTTGATCTGCGAAGGCGAGACGGCGAGAAGCTGTGCGGCCTTTCCGCCGATGGTGACGCTGACGCCGGAAATCTCGTAAGGCATCGCGCCGTTGGCCGCAGGCGTGCCGTAGCCGGTCTCCAGCGCGAGGGGGCTTTTCGTAGCATCTCCGAGAATCGTACCCAGGCTCGCAGGCGTGACCACCGATGCCAGGCTGGCGCTGGAGCGCGTATCGGCCGGGCCAATGACGACAGTGCTCAGCTCGCTGTTGGCAGCGTGCGCAGAGTCGGAGAAAGATGCTGCGGATTCGACGGTCGAAGACATCCGGCTCTGAGCCTGGACCAGGTAAGAGGAAGCTATCTGGAGGCGATTGCGAACGCTGGCCAGCGGAGACTGCGCGGCCGAGAGCGCCGCGGCGGCCCGCGTAAAGTAGAGCGCCGAACGCAACGCCATGTCTATCTTATCCGGCGCAACAAACTTGTTCGATTCCAGGAGAAACATCGCATAAGCCTGCTCGATATCCGCTATCGCGGGCAGAATCTCGCTCCCCGAGATCGTCGTCGCAGCCGCCAGCGCTGAGACTTTAGTTAACGCGGAAGAGACGAGTACGGGCGATGAGAGCTTCACAGGTGTCGGCGTCGGCGAAGGTGTCGGCGACGGCGTAGGGCTAGAGGAGGGAGTCGGCGTCGGTGTCGGAGTTGGCGTCGGAGTGGGGGTCGCTACCGGCGTCGGGGCCGGGGTGGGGGTCGGCGCAGGCGCGGGCGTTGTTGATGAAGAGTTTGTTTGCGCTGCGGCCAGCGCATCCATATCTGCGCCGATGTCCGTGCCGTCCGTCGCCTTGCCCTTGTATGGAGAGGTCGCCGACAGGTGATAGTTGCCCCCGGCGTAATCAACAAAACCGATGGCGTTCTCGCTCGACGGAAAGTAATTTCCCGAATAAGAGATATACGATGACGAGTCGCCGCCAATCTGCACATTCTTTGTCCAGATTGCCGAAGAGAAGCAGACGATCAGCGTCGAATCGCCGGGATTGAGCCCGCTGGCAACGTCGTGCCTGAAGAGATTATTACGGCTGACGAAATTCGTGTTGCCGCCGGACGAGGCGTTGACGGCGCTCGCGGAATTAAAGGCGGTATTATGCTCTATCGTCACCGCATCCGTCTGATCGTTGATGATAAACAATCTCCCGTAATTCTCTCCCCACTTCCCGTCTATGTCCTCGAACAGATTGTTACTGATTCTCACCCTGCGCAGGTATGAGCTGTCTCCTGCTTCCCACTTCCCGTCCAACGTCATCGCGCTCGACGCATGCCGCACTATATTATTCCTGAAGGTCACGTCCTCTATCTGCGGCGTCTGCCCGCTCCCATTGGAAATTGGCGCTATCACTATCGCATTGCCGTCGCCTCCGCTCTGCCATGAATTCTCGAACACATTGCCCTCTATCAACACTCTCTTGCCTGTCTTCAATTCAAGGAGGTTCTTCACTGTCCAGGCTATTCCCTGGTAAGCGGCATCTCCCGGTCGCCAGGCCAAGGGCTTGCTCAGGAGATTACGCTTGATCTCGATGTCGGAAGGAATCATGCCGGGAATATGGTTGGAGGCTCCGAGGACCAGGATGTTCTCGGCAGCGCCTTCCAGATAATTGTTGATGATGTGAAAGGGGCCGGGACCGTTCCACATGCAGATGGCCTGGGAGTCTTCGCCCAGTTGTTTGAAGCCGGAGAGATAGGAGTTGATGATGAAGGTATGGGAGCTGTTCAAGGCGATGCCGCGTTTAAGGCTCTGTTTGGGATGAGCGTGAATGAAGCAGCGGTCAATAAT
>DASVWH010000135.1:0-16878 GCA_036389715.1 Pyrinomonadaceae bacterium
TCTCTTCAACATTCAATACACCTTCGGGACGAGGCGCTTTGTCTTTCTCGAATAAGTAATGTACTCATCGCCGAAAGCCTCCAGAAGCGCTTGCTCCTCGACATGCATGCGATACATCGCCGCCGCCAGATAGGGGACCACGCTCAGCGAGAGGCTGAACCAATTCGAGAATGATAGCCCCAGGCCGAGATGTGCGACCAGCGCGCCCGTGTACGCCGGATGACGCAGGTGCTTATATAAGCCGCTGCGGACGAGGCGATGATCGCCTTTAATCAGGACGGTCCCCGTGAAATACTTGCCGAGCGTGTAGATCGCCGCCCACCTGAAGGCGACTCCGCCGAGCAGCAAAGCCAGCCCCAGTATTCCGATAACATTACTCTTCGTCTGAATGCGCCCCGTGCCGGTGAAGCCTATCAGCATGCCTACGGGCTCGATCGCGTTAGCAGCGTCCCAGAGCTTCGCCGAGTGTTTGTCCCAATCCCTGGCAGGCGAGACTCTGTACCGGCGCAGGTACGGGTACTCAATCGCGAGCCATAAGAGACGAATGACAGTAGCAAGAATCGGGATCGTCATACTGGCTGGAGATTAACGGCCGTCCATGGGCGAAGCAGCCCGACCCTTGGATTAACCCGGCCAGAGTCACCGCACCGGGCATTCAAGCCCGGCGAACGAGAGCCGGATTAGCTCAACTCCGGTTGAACGAGTCGTTGGATTGCGCTTTGCCCGGGGGCCGCACGCTTTCCCGGCTGACTTTACCCCCGGCGGGCTCCATTATCATTCGACGACGTGAATAATCAAAAATCACTTTATGCCGTCTCAAGACCGACCCGCCGATAAACCCGTCGAAGTCGTAAGTGACCGGAGCCCGGCGAAATTCAACGGTCGGATTCATTATCTTCAGGCTTCCTAACTGCACTGCCTCGATGTTGCCGAGCAATGATCTCTCTTTCATCATTCCCGCAATCCCGCACAGAGGCACGTCAGTCAATTCTTCTCTTGGCGGTAAGAGCCGGTGCTCCTCTGTAAAACGTTTTGTCAGGGTCAGCGCCATCGCGCCGCCGGTATCCACCAGAAAGCGCGCCGTTAAGGGCTCGCGCGCCCGCGTCGAAATCTGCGCCTGCACGAAGATGTGCTGCGGAGCTACGTCGAGCGTCAGCCGCTCACCCTTCCCAGCATATTTGTAGCTCCTGGGTTCATAAACATTGATGAGGCGGGAAGCGTAATCAATCTCGACAACAAAGCTGCCGAAGAACTCCTTGCCGAGGATGCCGTCAACCTTGCGCCGCACCCCCTTTGGCGCGGGCTGCGCGAAAGAAGCCAGCCTCCCCTCCTCGTCAACGACGAATTCGTTGACGCAGTCTTCCACCTTGCCCAACGAGATAGCCAGGAGTCTCTGATTTGACAGCGTCACACCGGGCAAACTAAACGACACCTTTTCTGCCGCGAGGAAGACATCCTCTTGCTCATCTCCGACACCGCCCGTCTGCCCCGTGAGCTTCAACTTGACGCCGAGTTCCCGCGCGTGCCGCAAATGAACGATAGTGTAAGCCCCCGTGTCCAGGATAAAGGAGAGCGCCTTCGAGCCGTTGATGCTGACGGGAACATAGATGATATTGTCTTCCAATTCAAAGGGGATGGCCAACGCGCTTTTGCCGGAAGAGAAGCGAGCGTCAGAGCCCAGAGCGGGCGGACAAATGCAGACCAGAAGTATCAACAAGCTCAACGACAACGAGCGAGTCTTTAGTGAAGCCTTGAATCTCATGTTACCGATTTCCACTCTTCTCTCCACTATGGAAGCGATATAACGCCAGTCATAACCGGCGCGCCGTGGCGAAAAGGATAAGAGGCCCGCTGGAAGCGCGTCCGGTTCATGCCGTTGTTAGATGCCGCCGTAGCGATATGGCGACTCTCGATAAGATGATCCGCCATTCTGAGTCGTTGAACTCGGCGCCGCCGAAGTTCAGGCCGGCCAGTGGTTGCTCCGCGTCGCCCAACCATCCTTCGATCCGTCCGAGCCAGACCGCCGGCCCTTCGCTGAACCCGTAGCCTTCTTCTGTTAGTACCCGAATCAACGAGGCCGTAGCATCATCAATGCTGCGTGCGAAGCCACACGGGTAGCCTAACATCCTTTGCTGGTACTCGGCTTGTTCATTATCAGGCATAAATTCTCACCGTGAACTCGTCAAGACAGGGTGAACACATCACGTCGTCGACTTGCCCATACTCGAAAAGAAGCAGCCCCTGTATATTGGAGTTTAGTCACACACGACTCAAGTAAGGCAGCTGACGCCTATTAGACCGCAGCCGCCTTTCCTGAGTTATAACGGCGCGGGATTTCCATCTTAGCGCCGCTATAGCCTCTCAGCTCCGGCCGCTATAGCCTCTCAGCTCTGACGGTCGCATTTTACCGCATCCTTGAGCCTCATCACGCTGGTAGATATAAATGACCGCTCAAATTAGCAATAGAATGGTTAGAGCAGATGTAAGATATTAACCTCATGTGATGAAGTCAATGGCGACTCGAAACGCTTTAGGACGCAGCAATCTCATGCTAAAATTTCGTGTGCTGCCAATTGTTATAATGCCGGAGGCCAAAGGGTGAATAGGAAAGGCAGTAAGAAATGAGCGGAGAAATATTGATGGCGATTGTTAGCGATATTCACGGCGGCGTGATGGGCAATATGCCGTGCATCTTCGGAGAGCTGTTAACCGGATGCACGGGCGATATTTTAATGGGCTAATGACTGTAAAAAAGGCGGCAGGAAATGAGCATGGAGGATAGAGTCCTGCGGCTCGAAAACGCTTTCGCTACGTTAGTGGAGATTCAGCGCGGCTTGGAGGAAAGGTTCGACACGCATCGGCAGTGGATCAACGAGCTGGGCGCAGCCCAGGTCGAGCTGACGAGGGCGCAGGCGCGCACGGAAGTAGCACTTGTAGAGACTAACGAGCGGCTTAACAGCCTCATCGGTGTTGTCGAGCGATTCATCAGCGATAAGGGTAGTTCTTAAGGTTTATGTGACTCACCCGGTCCGTCTCAAAACGCCTTGAATCAGAGAGCTGAAAGTAGACCTCACAGAAACAGGATTTCAGCAGCCGAAAGGGGAAGCGAGAGCCGCCATTACCCTTTCTTTTAAGGTACGCCCGCAGGGCCGTCTTCCTGTCTGGACGCGCTGCTTGACGATAAACTCCACCTGCCTGCCCGGTTAACGGGCAAACCGAAACACGAGAGCCAAAGCCGATAGGTCCGTTGAGAGGGTAAATCCTTCTAATCAAAGGGGGCTTCAGGTAAGAAGATTCTTAGTGCGGTAGCGTACTGCCTGAAAGCCGGATGCGCCGTATATTGTGCAATTGTTAGAGCGTTACTTGAGAACTCATCTTTCGACATCAGGGAAGAGCTTTCAGTCCTTACTCCTTCATGCCGTCTCTCGTGTTCGTCACACGAGGCTGGAAACTGTCAGGAGATTCCCCGATGAGTGAAGATGTTCGTCCGCCAGCTGAAAACCAGATTCTCGCGGCCCTGCCGCGCGAAGATTACGAGCGTCTTTCCCGCACCTCGAACCCATCTAACTACCGCACGGAGAGGTGCTCTACCGGACCTCCGGGCGTATCGAACACGTCTATTTTCCGGGCAACGCGATGGTCTCCCTGGTCTCGCAACTGTCGGACGGAACGAACGTCGAAGTGGGCGTGACGGGCTTTGAAGGGATGATCGGGTTGCCCCTCCTGCTCGGCGTGGATCGTTCGCCGCACGAGTGCATGGTGCAGATTCCAGACGGCCGCGTGCGCGTCAGGGCCCAAGCGATTAAGAGTGAGTTCAAGCGCGGCGGCGCGCTTCATGACCTGCTGCTGCGCTATATGCAGTCACTCCTGCTGACGGTCAGCCAGGTGGCGACCTGTAATCGTGTGCATCTGGTCGGAGAGCGGCTGGCGCGCTGGCTGTTGATGAGCTATGACCGCTGCCTGTCTGACGACCTGCCGCTGACGCAGGAGTTCCTGGCCATGATGCTCGGCACGCGGCGCGCCGGAGTGACCGAGGCCGCAATTGCCCTCCAGGCGGAAGGACTCATCAATTACAGGCGCGGTCATATCACCATCACGGACAAAGGGGGGCCGGAGGCGGCCGCCTGTGAATGCTACGCGATAATTAAAGAGGAGTTTGACCGCTTGCCCGGCATTTGAAGCGCCGGGTTCACTTGAATCACGCCGTCTCCGGCTCAATGATGTGTTAAGTCGGCCCCCACGTTGTTTTAGCGTCCGCCTTTCGACACCGGGAAGACCAAGAATTCCCTGCTCCTTGTGCCATCTACCGACTCTCTGCGAGCGACCGCAAGCTCAGGGAATTTTCAATGCGAGATAATGACGACTCACAGATGGATAATCGCGCGACCATCCTCCTGCTCGAAGAAGACGACGATGCGCAGCGCGTCTTGAAGGCCGGTTTCCGCAAACATGGCTTTCGCGTGCTCCTGGCCGTAAGCCTGGAAGACGCCCTGGACTGGATGAGCATGAACTATATTCACGCCGATTTAGTGGTCGTTGACCTGGTCCGTAAATCGCCGGAAGAGGCCCTGAAGATCGGGCGCACGCTGCGCGAGCGGGCGAAATATGACAGCCAGACGCCGCTCGTCGTGATGCCCGAGCAGTTCTCGGAAGAGCTGCAAGGCACGGACGATAATGTCGGCGGAAATGATTGGGTCTGCTACTATGCGGATGCCGACCAACTGCACAGGCTCCTGGAGCGCCTGAGTCTCAAAAAGGTGGCGTAAGTCGCCTGCAACGCCGGGCCGTCCTCTCAAATAACGGTCCCGCACGCTTCGCCGCGAGAGCGGCCTGCCCCGAAAAGCGTGCTCCAAGCCCTGCAATCCCCTGACAGCACCGCGGCAGCATCTGAAGCCGTCGCAGACCTTTCCTTTCGAGACTCGCAGAGAAGTGTCCTGCCCATCGTCAGGGCGCGGCTACCTGCGCTGCCGTCTCGTCGTCCCAGAGAGCTTTTTTAGTCCACTTGGTTGTTGATTATTTGGACGTTTGCGTCTATTTTGTCACCTGTTTTTTCACTCTTGGCCAGCCGCTTCCACCCGAGGATGAGACCTATGTTGAGAAGCCTTTTCACCTTGTCCGCGCGTTTCTTGAAGTCCCCGGTCGGTTTCGCTCCGTGCAGTAAGTGTAGCTGCACAGGTTTCAGTAACGGTGGGGGCGGTGAGTACTGTCAATGTGGTCATGTCTACAACGACCACTGGTAGGGAAGCGTTCCCGCGCGGAAAAAGGGTTTCGCAGGGAACCGAACTCGCGGCCCTGATCGAGCCCGCCGGGCCGCGTCTCGCCATCGTTTCAAACTTCCGGCGCGTTGCGTTAACTCCCGGGCGTAGCCCGCTCGAAATGTGGTCTGTTCAGACAAATGAGGCAAAGGTCAATCATGAAATTCCAAAAAAAGACGATTCGCGATCCGGCGGTGATGAACATAGACGGCGCGACCCTGCTCTTACCCGAAGGCTGGAAAGGCGATGGCGGGTTCGTCTGGGACCCGCAATCCTCGACACAGGCCAACCTGCTCATCCGCGTCTCAGAGCCGAACATCGGCGCGGTCTATGAATCGCTGCCCTCCCAGCAGTTTAGCTGGCTGTTAGAGCCGTCCTTCTCGTCGCTGCCGCCCGGCTCGAACTGGCTCGGCGCGACGGTCTTCCCGCCGCCCCGCGATGCTGCGGAGTGCGTGCAGGTGGCGTTCATGTCCGGCGCGCTGCAACACCTGCGCGGCGCGTACCTGGTCCAGGCCGAGGACCTGCCCGGCTATACTGCGGAACTCGGCCGCAACATCTCCCCGACGACGGTGCAAACGGCGCGGCTGCGCTACGCCTTCGACGTGGGCGGCGGCCCCTATGAAGAGGACGTGTATGTGGTGATGGCGTTCTTCCAGCAGCTCGGGCCCGTCAGCCAGTGGTGGTGCGGGGGCTCGTCCATGCGCGCTCCGGCGGGCGAGTTGGACAGGCTGAGGCCGCTGCTGTCCGTGCCGATGCTCTCGCTGCGCCGGACCTTCGACTGGTCGGCGCTGCTTGATTTCGCGCAGGTCGAATTTCAACTGAATATCAAGAAGCAGCAGGCTTTGATGACGCCATCAAAAAAGGGACAGATTCTGGCGAACTTCCAGACGCCCGCCGGAATGTGGGCCGAGCGGCAGGACGAAATCCGCAGAAAGCACAAGCCGACGTGGGAGATGCGCCTGCCTGCATCAGAACGCGAAAACTCCGCCCTGGCCCAAATCATCGGCGGGCTCACGTCCTACGTCAACCCCTTCGACTCGCGCCGCGTCGAATTGCCGTCCGAGTACTCCGCTTACTGGATGAGCAAGGAAGGGCACGTCGTCGGCTCTAACGATGCGGCCTTCGACCCGAGCGCGGGCAGCACGGCCGAGTGGAAGAAGATGAGCCCCTACGCGGCCGACCCGCAGCAGCAACAGCAACAACAGGATGGAAACTCTACCTGGTACTAGCGCCGGATTCCCGGCCTGACGCGCGCCTGTCGGGCCGGGAGCCTTCGTCCGATGCTCCCGGCCCCCGGGTAATGCGGCACACCGGAAGCGCCGCGCCCCTTGACCTTCGGCTTCTCACTGCTCCGCAGAGAGCAGCGCGCGCACCTTCTTCATGTCCTCCCAGACCTCGCGCTTCTTCGACGGGTCGCGCAGCAGGTATGCCGGATTGAAGGTCGGCATCAACTGCATTCCCTTGTAATCGTGAAACTCCCCGCGCAGTTGCGAGATCGGCTTTTTGGTGCGCAGCAGTGCGCGCGTCGGCGTGTTGCCGAACGAGATGATGACCTGCGGTCGGACTACCAGCAGCTCGCGCTGAAGATAGGGCGTGAAGAAGGAGAGCACGTCGGGCGTCATCTCTTCGCCGCCCGAGATGAACTTGACGACGTTCGTCAGGTAACAATCGCTGCGCTTGAGACCGATGGCTTCGAGAATGCGTTCGAGCATCTGTCCGGCCGGTCCCATAAACGGCCTGCCCGAATCAATGTCGGGCGCTCCGGGCGATTCGCCCACGGCCGCCACGCGCGCTCCCAGAGGCCCTTCGCCGAAGATGAAGATGCGCCCGGAAAATTGCGGCATCGCCTGCGCCCGTCGCAACAATTCCGCGTTGACTTCGTCGAGCGTCTCGTTTGATTCCGCGGGCCCTTCGTCGAAGAGAGAGGATTGCATAAGTTCGGTAATCAGTTGAGAAAGTGATGAATGATGAGTTGAGAAAGTAATGAGTGATGAGGAGGAAGGACGCACGCTCTTAGTCATCACTCATCACTCATCACTCATTACTTAAGCTGTGAGTTTGCCGTCCAGGTAATCGCGCACCTTCTTCATGTCCTCCCAGGTTTCGCGTTTCTTCGAGGGGTCGCGCAGCAGGTAGGCCGGATGAAAGGTCGGCATCACCTTGATGCCGTTGTAGTCCTGAAACTTGCCGCGCAGCTTCGTGATGCCCTCTTTCGTATCGAGCAGGTTCTTCATCGCGGTGTTGCCCATGACGACGATCACCTCCGGCTTGACGACGGCTATCTCGCGCAGCAGGAAGGGCTTGCAGGTGGCGGCTTCACTGAGCGTCGGTGTCCGGTTCTGCGGCGGGCGACAGCGATTGACGTTGCCGATCATCACCTGCTCGCGCCTGAGACCGATGGCCTCGATGATCTTGTTGAGCAACTGGCCCGCGCGTCCGACGAAGGGCCGCGCCTGCATGTCTTCATCAGCGCCAGGGGCCTCTCCGACGAACAACAGCCGCGCGCCCTGGTGGACTTCGCTGTTGACGATGTGCGTCCGCGTCGCGTGCAGCGGGCAGCGCACGCATTCGCCGATGTCGTTCCAGATGTCTTCGAGCGTCTCGCCGGGACGCGGCAGGCTGGCCTCGTCCCTGGGCGTCACTTCGCCGAAGAGCGTCTCCTGCGGCGGTGGCGGCTCAAGCTCCGCCGGTCTTTTAGTTGTTCGTCTGGCCATATCGCTCTGTTTGGAGTCGGGCTGTGAAGCCCCCCCTGTTTGTGCAGGCGCGGGCGGTGTCTGCGCTTGCGCTTTCGTCGTCGCGGCGGCTGCCGCCTCCGCGTTACGCCCGAGCGCGCCGGAAAGCGCGGGCGGCCGCGCTTCCTGCTCGACCTGCGGCCTCTGCGTGCTCGACGCAGGCGCTCCCGCGCCCTCCACCGTGATCGCGGATGAGTCTTCTATCCCGGCCACGCCAAGCTCGCGTAAGTATAAAAGATACTCGCCCGTATCTTTAATCAGTTCGCGTAAATCCTGCTTCAGGTCTGAGTCCGTTCCCATAAGAGACGGCCGCCATTATCTCACGTTTCGCTCTTCCGGCGCAGCCCCGCGAGGCGACCCCGGATGCGCGCTCTGCTCGCGCTCCTTCAGTGCAGGGCCGTCCTTTTCATCACGCCGCCTTCGGCGTCCGAGAGGGCGCTGGTGACGATGAACGCCTTCTCGTCCATTTCGACGGCGAGGCTCTTGACCTTGCCGATTTCCAGGCGCGTGACGACGCAATATAAAATCTCCTGCTCCGCGCCCGTCATCCCGCCGCGCCCCTTGTAGACCGTCACGCCGCGACCCAACATGGAAATAATCGCCTCCCTGATCTCGGCGCTCTGCTCCGAGATGATGGTGATGGCCGTGTATTCCTCCAGGCCGTGAATGAGGAAGTCAATCATTTTCGACGCGGCGAAGTAGGTCAGGATGGAGTACATGGCCGATTCGACGCCGAGGAAAAAGGCTGCGGCCGAGAAGATGAAGATGTTGAGGAGCAGAATCACATCCCCGACCTTGAACAGATGGCTCCCCTTGCTGATGAGCAGGGCCGCGATCTCCGTCCCGTCCAGAACCGCGCCGCCGCGGATTGCCAGCCCAATGCCCGCACCGATGAAGACGCCCCCGAAGATTGCGGTCAGGAGCTTATCGGGCGTCACGTCCGGGTACTTGATGAAGGCCAGGCAGAGCGACAATCCCCCAATCGCCAGCGCGCTTTTGAAGGCGAACTCCCTGCCGATATGGCGATAGCCGATAACGATAAACGGAAGATTGATGAGCAGAATCAGAATGGACAAAGGCAGGCCCGTGACCTCCGAGAGCAGCATCGAGATGCCCGTCACGCCGCCGTCAATGAAACGGCTCGACAGCAGGAATCCCTTCAGCCCCAGCCCCGCCGACAGTATGCCCAGAATTATCAGGGCCGTCCTGACCAGGCCCCGGATGAACCTTTTCATTCGTCAAGAATAGTCGGGCCGCCGTCAACTATCAATGCCGGTTGATGCCCCGCTTCCGTCATCGAAGGTGCTGATGTTTTGAAGGGTGCTGTCGTGAGAATTGCCGGGCGGCGGCGCTTTAACGAGGCCGCGCTTTAATGCGGTCCTGTTGCGGCGCGGCGCAGGCGCGCGACTTCGTCCAGGATGCGATGCGCGGCTGCGAGCTTCGAGACCAGAGGCAGCTCGATGGGGTCCGGGGCGTCGCGCGTGATGATCGAGACGATGTTCGTCTCGGCGTCGAAGCCCGCGCCCTCGCGCGTGATGTCGTTGGCGACGATGGCGTCGAGCCCCTTGCGCTCCAGCTTCGCGCGGGCGTAGCTCAAGACATCGTTGGTCTCCGCGGCAAAGCCGACGACGAGCAGCCCGTTGCGGCGCTTGGACGCGACCTCCGCCAGGATGTCCGGCGTCGGCTCAAGCCGCAGCGTCAGGCCCGCGGCGGACTTCTTGAGCTTGAGCGAGGCCGGTTCAGCCGGGCGATAGTCGCTGACGGCTGCCGCCGCGATGAAGACCGACGCATCCGCAATCTCGCCCATCACAGCCGCGCGCATCTCCTCCGCCGTCGTCGTCTGCAAAAGGCGAATCCCGGCGGGTGGCCCGGCCGTTACCGGCCCGGCGACGACCGTGACCTGCGCGCCCCGCGCCCGCGCCGCTTCCGCCAGCGCGAATCCCATCCGGCCCGAAGAGCGGTTCGAGAGAAAACGCACGGGGTCAATGGCCTCACGTGTCGCGCCCGCCGTAATCAGGACCTGCTCGCCCGCCAGGTCCTGCGGCGTTTGGCTCTCCTGCTCTCGCGGCAGGCGGCTCTCGCGCAGCAGCTCAAGCGCGGCGGCGACGATTCGTTCCGGCTCGCTCAAACGCCCCGGCCCGATTGTCCCGCAGGCCATCTCGCCCGCGTCGGGCTCGACAACGCGCACGCCGTCCTCGCGCAATCGTTGCAGGTTGCGCTGCGTCGCCGGGTGATTCCACATCGAAGTATTCATCGCCGGGGCGATGAGCACGGGCGCGGTCGAGGCCAGGTAGGTCGAGGTCAGAAAATCATCCGCGACGCCGCAGGCCATCTTGGCGATGGTGTTGGCCGTGGCGGGAGCTATCAGGAAGAGGTCAACGGTCTGCGAGAAGGTGATGTGGGCAATCGGGTCCGGGTTGTCGGGCGCGTAGTCGTCAACGACGACGTGAGAGCCCGAGAGCGCGCGAAACGTCAACGGCGTGATGAATTCACAGGCCCGCTGCGTCATCCCGACGCGCACGACGCAGCCCGCGCGTTGCAGCCCGCGCAGGATTTCGGCAGCCTTATACGCCGCTATCCCGCCGCAGACGCCGAGCGCCACTCGCTTGCCCGTAAATTGCTGCTCTCTCGAATCGTCCGCCATCCAGCTCTCTCTTCTCCTGCTCAACGGATGAAGGGGCACAATCATGCTGCGCTGGAGAATGTAGCACCGCGCACCGGGGCACGCAATCCGCATTTGCAGGGCCGTGGCGGAAGACTCTATGGGATGAGCGCGAAAGGCTGTGGTAAACTTTGGCAGGTTGCATCCCCCGGTAACAATCAGGCGCTTGCCATCTCAGCCTTCCGCGGCGCGGGCGAGAGTTTTTAAGCCGGAGGGCGACTGTTCTAAACGCGTAGAGACTGCATTTGATTCCGGTGTGAGACGGTGATGACAGGAGAGAGAAAGGTTCTACGGCTCGGGCTCTTGATTTTGGGCTGCCTGCTGGCGTGCACGGGCGTCCGGGGGCAGCAGCGCTCCGTGAGCGACGATTCCGAGTTCGGGCCGGTCGTGCGCGCCTACCTGGGCTACCTCCGCAGCGAGCAGGAAGTGGTTGACGACCGCGCCAGCCGTCACGAAGTCAGCGCAACCTATTATCGCCGTAACTCGAACCGGATACGGGCTTTAAGGCAGATGGCCATTCGCCTGGCGCGCGAAACGCGGAACGATTACCTGCCCGAGCTGGAAGCCGCCGCTCGCGACGAGCTGGGGAATCTCTTCGAGCATCCGCCGAAGCTCGCGCAACTGCGCGCGGGCGAAGTTTACAATAATACTTTCAGATTCCTGGGCGTCGTGCGCGCGGCCGAAATCTTCTACCTCTTCGCGCGGCTGGACCCTTACGAACAGGCCGAGCTGATGGAGAAGGCGAAGGCCGCGAGCCAGGCATCGCCGCCCGCGCCCGCCGAGGGTGAAATGACGAGCCGCCCGCGAAGGGTCGCCGCCCCCAGATGAGGTTCGAGGCGGGGGCCTTGAGGTCTACCATGCGCCAGCCGACATTCTTCGAGAGTCGAGAGGGTGAGGGCTCGTCGGACGACGGGCAGGTGGTGCTCTACGCGCTCGGCGATTTCCAGTCGCGCGGCAAGGCCCTGGCCGGGAGAGACCTGCCGCTCGACAGGCTGCGCGGCGCGCTCAAACGGGCCGCCGAATCATACGGCGTCGAGGAATTAACAGACCAGGCGGCGGTTCGCGCCTTGAGGTCGCTCGGCGCGGACGTGCGGGAGGTTCCGCCCTTCGTCGCCAAGCACCCGTTTCGCGTCGTCGTACCCGAAGAGTTGGCCGCACGCGCCCGCGAGGACTACCGGGAACTCCTTGCCGGAAAAGGGCATGGCTAAACGCCCGCCGGTCTTTCAGGCCCGAAATTCTGCGCTGTCCGGGCGGCGCAGGGCCTGGCCCTGCCGGGTTCTGTTTTCCGCCGCCAGCCCGAATCTGTTACCATTCCCCCGTTCCAAAATCATCTTGAGACTGCTTCCTGCGTCCGTCCGAGCGGGCGGGTGCGAGAGGGTTCGCACTCCAATGAAAAATGATAAAAGCCGCCGCAGGTTTCTCCATCATGCGCTCAGTGGTCTGAGCGTCGCCGCGCTCGGCGCGCAGCTTTCGGGCCGGGCCCCCGCGCAAAGCAAAGCGCCGCGCTCACACAGGGCGGCCAAACGCGACGAGCCGTCCATCAGGTTTGCCATTCACGGCGGGGCGGGCACGATTCTCAGGAGTCAAATGTCGCCCGAGCGCGAAAAGCAATACAGGGCGAAGCTGACGGAAGCCTTGATGACGGGCTACGATATTCTCAAGCGTGGCGGGGTCGCGCTCGATGCAGTCGAAGCGGCGATCAGGCTGATGGAGGATTCGCCGCTCTTCAACGCGGGGAAGGGCGCTGTCTTCACCAACGCCGGGACCAACGAGCTGGATTCCTCCATCATGGAAGGCCGGACGCTCAAGGCGGGCGCGGTCGCCTCGCTCAAGCACATTAAAAATCCGATCAGCCTGGCCCGGCTCGTGATGGAGAAATCCCCGCACGTGATGATGGTCGGCGAAGGCGCGGAGACCTTCGCCAAACAGCAGGGAATCGAGCTGGTCCCGGAAAGCTACTTCTACGTCGAGGAGCGCTGGAAGGAGTTGGAGCGTAAAAGGGCCGCCGAGGCCGGGGCCGAGGGCAAAACGCCCAATGATAAGAAGCAGGAGAAAGCGCACGCCGATGCTTCCGAGCACGCCTATGGTACGGTCGGGGCGGTCGCGCGCGACCAGGGCGGCAACCTGGCCGCCGGAACCTCTACGGGCGGGATGACGAACAAGAAGTGGGGCAGGGTCGGCGATTCGCCCATCATCGGGGCTGGAACTTACGCCAACAACAGGACTTGCGCCGTTTCGGCGACGGGCGACGGCGAGTACTTCATCCGCCTCTCGGTGGCCCGAGACCTGTCTGCGCTCCTGGAATATCGCGGCTGGTCGCTGAAAAAAGCGGCGGACGCCGTTATCGAGAAGGTCGGGCAACTGGGCGGCAAAGGCGGCCTCGTCGCCCTCGACAAAGACGGCCACATCAGTATGTCCTTCAATACGGACGGGATGTACAGGGGCCAGGTCAGCCGCGACGGCCAGCCGCTGGTCGAAATCTACAAGGATTAGCGGCCACGGGCAGGGCCGCCCGGAGGCGTAAGCGCCGGGCACGGGCGGCCTCTAGTGTTGCCGGACCCTTAAGCATGAATCCTCTGGCCGGAGCCCGCCCGAGCGCCTCTCTTTCCGGGCCCCGGTCTCGAAACGGTGAAATAACTCTTGTGTGTTAAGGGTTTTTGCTGTAAAAGGGTGCTAGAAAAGCCCCTATAGCGCGCTGGGTGTAGTGCTGATTCACTTAAATGTGTGTTGACACAGGGCTTGGATTCGTGTAAAAAGGCCAGGACAAACGAAGCCCTCAGTGGCTCATATTGCCTGCTTTATTTAGGAATGTTTCGCGCGGTCGCAGTTGAAAAGTCGAGGTGGGTTCTAGCGAGAGGACCGAAACTCCATCTCCCGCGGGCCTGAACAAGGACACGCGGCGCGCTCTCAAAACTTTTTTCACTTTACGGGAGGAGAATTAATGATCAGCAGAACTTGGAGCCGCAAGTCCATTGCGTTCTGCCTGGCAGTAGCCGTCTTGAGCGTGTACTCGATGGTGGTGCTGGCGACGCCGGGACAGATGGGACAAACAGGAGCCGCAGGTGAACTGTCGGCTTCTGGTCAGGTCACCGTTAACGGCCAGAGCGCAATTTCAGGTGCGACCGTCTTTTCGGATAGCACCGTTCAAACGGCGGCGAGCAGCAGCGCTGTCGTCAGCCTTGGCAAACTCGGTCGCGTTGAACTGTTACCCAGCTCAACGATGAAGATCAGCTTCAACGAGTCGGGCATCACAGGCATGCTCGAAAGCGGGCGCGCACGCATCTCTACTCCGGCGGGCGTGGCGGCCAACATCTCGACCAAAGATGCTCTGGTCGCAGCTGACACCACCCAGGCAAACGCTTTCACGATTGATACCGAATGCGGTAACACCATCGTGGCGACGCAGGCTGGCAATGTTGAACTGCGCGCTGGCAGCAAGGTTTCACAGATTGCTGCCGGTTCACAGGACACGGCCGGACAGGCCGCGCCCGGAACTCGGTGCACGCGTCTGAAGACTGAAGGCATGCGCGGAATCGGCGGCGGCGCGCTGGCAGCCCTGCTGCTGGCCGCTGGCGGTGCGATTGCGGCAGCCATCCTGGCCGGACGGAGCGAGAACAACGACCTTGAGTTCGGTGGCGGCGTCACTGTCGTCAGCCCGACCAAGTAGTAGCTTCAAACCCTTCATCTACTCCCGTGTTGGTTACAACCCTCACGGTCAACGGATGCGACCTTGCGGGTCACGCGCGTCATTATCACGCGTGACCCGCAAGGTTTTGTATGTCAGAAGTAAGGTTAATAGTAAATGGTCAATGGTAAATAGTTAAGGCAAGGCCCGGGCGCTCGGCAGTTACTATTTACCATTGGCCATTGACCATTTACTCTCATGCACATTGCTGTTATCGGCGCTGGCTATGTCGGGTTAGTGACGGGCGCGTGTTTCGCGGAGTTCGGCGTTGACGTGACCTGCGTTGACGTGGACGCGCAGAAGATCGCGCGGCTCTCCGACGGCGTCATCCCGATTTACGAGCCGGGCCTTGAGCAGATAGTTGAGAAGAATATCCACGCCGGTCGCCTGCACTTTACGACCGACCTCAGGCTGGCGGTCGAACAGGCGCTGGTCATTTTTCTGGCCGTCGGGACACCGGCACGCGCTGACGGCTCCGCCGACTTGACCTATGTCGAGGCGGCGGCGCGCGCCGTGGCCGAGCACATGAACGGCTACAAGGTAATCGTCACCAAATCAACGGTCCCCGTCGGCACGGGCGAGCGCCTGCGCTCGTTGATACGCGAACACCAGCAGGGGCGTAACAACTTCGGCGTCGTCTCCAATCCAGAGTTCCTGCGCGAAGGCGCGGCGATAGACGATTTTATGCGCCCCGACCGGATCGTCATCGGCAGCCGCGACGAAGAGGCCATCGCCATCATGCGCGACCTCTACCGCCCGCTCTACCTGATCGAGACGCCCTTTGTCATCACTTCGCTCGAAGCCGCGGAGTTGACCAAGTACGCGGCCAACGCCTTTCTCGCCACCAAGATTTCATTCATCAACGAGATAGCCAACCTCTGTGACCTGATCGGCTGCGACGTTCATGATGTCGCGCGTGCCATCGGGATGGACGGCCGCATCGGGCGCAAGTTTCTGCACCCGGGGCCGGGCTTCGGCGGGTCCTGCTTTCCCAAAGACACGCAGGCTCTGGCCTCTGTGGCGCGTGAATTCGGCGGAGACGCGCTGATCGTTGACGCCGTCATCGAAGTCAATAAGCGCCAGCGCGCCGCGATGATTCCGAAGATAGAGAAACTGGCGGGCGGTTTGCAGGGAAAGGCTGTCGCCGTGCTCGGACTCTCCTTTAAGCCCGAGACGGACGACATGCGCGAAGCCCCTTCGGTGGATATCATCAACGGGCTGGCCGGGCGCGGCGCGAGCATACGCGCTTTCGACCCCGTAGCCATGTCGGAGGCCGCGAGGATTCTCCCCGGCATCTCGTATGCGGAGGACGAATACACGGCCGTCGCCGGGGCGGACGTGCTCGTTTTCATGACCGAGTGGAATCAGTTTCGCGCCCTCGACATGGAGCGCGTGCGGAATCTGATGCGCAGCCCGAAGATCGCCGACCTGCGTAATATTTACGAGCCGGGCGCGATGCGCGAGCTTGGCTTCGATTATGTTGGAGTCGGCAGATGAGAAAGCCCTGACGGGCGGCGGGTGAAGAGTGAAAAACTCTTTCTCACCTGCGGCCCATTGCTTACCACTATATTCTTATGTCTCTTTCAGGAAAAGTTCTGGTCACGGGCGGAGCCGGGTTCATCGGCTCGCACATCGCCCAGGCGCTGGCGGCCAGCGGCGCGAGCGTGCGTGTGATAGATGATCTTTCGACAGGGCACAGGGAGAACCTGGAGGAGATCGGCGGCGATATTGATTTCGTGCAGGCGAGCCTGGCCGACGAAGAGGCCACCTCCCGCGCGCTCGAAGATGTCGAGCTGGTCTTTCACGAAGCAGCCATCCCCTCCGTTCCGCGCTCGGTCGAGAACCCGCGCGAGACGCACATAGCCTGCGTGGATGCGACCTTCTCGCTGCTCAACATCGCGCGTTCGCGGGGCGTGCGCCGCGTCGTTTACGCGGCTTCCAGCTCGGCCTACGGCGATCAGCCGACGCTGCCCAAGACCGAGGAGATGCGCCCGGACCCGCTCTCTCCCTATGCCGTCGCCAAGCTCGTCGGCGAATACTACTGCCAGGTCTTCACCAGGTCATACAATCTTGAGACGGTCTGCCTGCGCTACTTCAACGTCTTCGGGCCGCGCCAGGACCCTAGCTCGCAATACTCCGGCGTCATCTCGCGCTTCATCAGCGCGCTGCTCGGCGGCGGGCAGCCAGTTATCTTCGGCGACGGCGAACAATCGCGCGATTTCACTTATATTAAAAACGTCGTCGAGGCCAATATGCGTGCCGCCGAGACGACCGCGGGGGTGGGCCAGGTCATCAACGTCGCCAACGGCGAGCGCGTGACGCTCAACCAGTTGCTCGAAATCCTCAAGAGGCTGACCGGGCGAACGGACGCGGAGCCAGAGTACAGGGAGCCCCGCGCCGGAGACGTGCGTCACAGCCTGGCCGACATCACACGGGCGCGCGAAATGTTGGGCTTCAATCCCCGGTCCAACCTTGAAGAGGGCCTGCGCTCGACGATGGATTGGTGGAAGCAGAGCCGCTTCAACAAAAAGTGAGGCGCACTCT
>DASVWH010000136.1:0-36383 GCA_036389715.1 Pyrinomonadaceae bacterium
CGCTCTCCGATTTCGATAATAACGGAACTATGGACATGCTCGTTACCAACTCAAATAATAAGCCCATTTTGTATCAGAATTTCGCGGGACTGAAGAAATCCTGGGTCGAGTTTAAAGTGGCGGGAACGCGCAGCAATCGCAACGGCGTGGGGACGAGAATCAAAGTGACGACTGGCGGCACGTCGCAAATTCGTGAGGTGAATTGCGGCAACGGCTATCAATCACAATCGAGCTTCCGTGTTCACTTTGGCTTAGGGGCAAAAACGAAGATAGATGTCGTGGAGATCAAGTGGCCGAGCGGCTTGGTTGAAACCTACAGGCATGTCGCGGCCAACCGGATTATCAGTCTGACTGAAGCATCATTAAGATAACGCTATAAGGATTGACTCCCGGGGAGCAGCGGCCTGCCTGGCGTGATTATCTGTTGTGAACTGCGAACAAGGAAAGTTACCATCCCGGCGCTTGAACGAACGCGCCGCAGCTTACGTTCACAACTGAGCCGGATCGTTTTCGTATGCTTCATATCTTAAAGTTTTCCGTACGGCATCCACGTCTGGTGCTGACCCTGATTGGCCTCGTTACCTGCTTATTCTGTTTCTTCATTCCGCGCATCCAACTGCGCCTCGACGGCAGATCATTAATCCCTGCAAACATGCCCGACTTTATCGAGAGTGATAAGGCGGCGGCGAGATTTGGATTGCGCGACTATATCCTGATCGGAGTCGGCAATGAGGAGGCGGGCATCTACAGGCCAGAGAGTCTACAGCGCATTGTGCGCCTTACGGACGAGCTTGCCGGAGTCGAAGGCGTCGTCGAAGGCTCGGTCTACAGCCTCTCCACCGTGCCCCGGCTCAGTGTAGCCAGCGGTCAGATTGATACGCATCCTCTGCTCAGGCATGGAATCGAGTGGGATGCGGAGAAGATACGGGCATTGCGCCGTGAAATATCAACGTCCGGTCTCGACGACGGCGTGCTGATTTCCGTAGATGGCAAGGCCGCGATGATTATGGCTCAGGTCGAGACGGGAGCCGACCGCTACCGCGTACTGGAGCGAACGAGAGAACTGATTGGCAGAGAGTCTACCGATGGGGATGCGATCTACTTGAGTGGAACGGCGCTAGCCCAGGCCGTGCTCGGCCAATCGAGCGCGCGCGATCTGGCGCGTCTGATTCCGGTAATCATTATTGTCCTGAGCGTCATGTTGTTTCTGGCTTTTCGTCATCCGATGCCTGCGCTGCTCTCGTTGACGGAAATCGGCGTGAGCTTGATCTGGATGGCCGGTCTGCTGGGGATGACAGGGCAGCCGGTCTTTGTTACGACCCTTATTCTGCCGGTGATTCTCATTGCAGTCGGCATTTCGGATGACGTTTATGCGCTCAGCCATTATTTCAGCGAGGCGAGGCGCACCGACGGCTTATTAGTTGAAGAAACGACGATGTCGGCTTTCAGCAGTGCCGCTCGCCCTATCGCCCTGACCTCTCTTTCAACCATCGTCGGCTTGCTTTCGATAGCAATTACGAGTCTCAATCCGTTGCGCGTGTTCGGTATTTTCGGCTCCGCGGCAATTCTCTTTTCCACACTGTTCACATTCTCGCTGCTGCCTGCGCTGCTCATACTTTTCAAGCCGCGCCTGCCCGTCAAAGCAGTCTCACGAGAAACGGGTTGGACTGGCAAAGGGTCTGCGGCCATAGGACTGCTGCTGGAGAGGATGCGCCCGTGGCGCATCGCCGTCATAGCCTTGATAATTACGGCCTGCGCTGCTTTGCTGACGACACGCTTGAAGGTCGATGACGCTTGGATTAAAAACTTGCCGGCGGACAGCGACATCGCGCGCGGCGACAAATTCTTCAACAGCAAATTGGCCGGGACGGTCACGCTTGAACTGATGTTGGACGCTGGGCAAAGAGACGAATTCAGTAGCGGGCAGGGCGTAAAAGCACTTGGCGAGGTTGAGCGCGCGGTCGCAGGGCTGCCTTACGTGAGCGCTGTGCACTCTTTGTACAGCGATGTGGTGCAGGTCAATGCAGCGATAAAAGAGGTGGACTACAAGACCGCGCGGAATGAATTTCAACAGGGCCGCGCCGATTTGAGCAACCGTGAAACTGAACAAGCTCTGTTGCTGCTTTCGACAGCCCGGCGTCAATTTCTTCGTGAGAACGTTGAAGACACTTTCCGGCGTGCGCGCCTGACTGTTTTCATCAAGGATGCTGACTATCTCCGCATTGACGGCGTTCTGCGCGCGGCAGCGCAAGCGTGCGCCGATCACGCGCCCGGCTACGGTCTGATTCCTTTCGGTGATGGCTGGGTCAGTTATCTGACAGTGCGACTGCTTGTGGAAGGACAACTAATCTCGATTCTCCTGGCGTTGCTGACGGACGTAGTTCTTATCACTGTTTTTCTTAAGTCCCTGCGGCTGGGTGCGATTGCCATCCTGCCCGTAGCTTTCAGCTTACTGGTCATCTTCGCCACGCTGGCGGCCACCGGCACCTCGCTCGGAATCGCAAATTCTATGTTTGCCGGCATAGCCCTGGGCATCGGCCTCGACTTCTCCATTCACCTGACCACAGCCTACCAGCAAAAGGTCAGGGCGGGCATGGCCTCAAGTGAGGCACTGGCGCGCACGCTTGAAATCACAGCCCCGGCAATATGTATCAGCGCGATTTCGATCACCGCCGGTTTCGTCGTTCTGACGTTGTCAGAGATTGCGCCTAACGTCCAGCTTGGTCTAATGATCTGCCTCTGCCTCCTGACTTGCGCGGTCGCCACACTCCTGCTTGTTCCAGCGATGCTGAGGCTCGGCAGAGAGGGTCGCATTAAGTTATCAACGTTCCGCTTACGTTTGTTGGGAATTGTAATCCTCTCGCTGCTGGCATCTAGTTGTAGCACCAAATCCGTTGATATTAACGAGCCTGCTGCGCCGCCGAAAACAGGGAACGCTTCCGCCCTCTCAAGAGTTGAGCTGGCCTGGATCGAGCCTCTGCCGGAGCGCGACGCCCCGGATACGACGGCGGTCGTCAACGCTTATAACTCTCGTCCGGTCGGCAGTCCCGGCTGGCGACGTGTTTCGCTGAACTTGATTAATGGAACGGAAATCACGAAAAGCTTCACGGTTGTTAACGTGTGGAAGGCCAAAGATGACGAAGCGCGCACTCTTTTTTATCTTGAAGAACCGCGTGGTCTGAGCGGCACTAGTTATCTGCTGATTGAAGGCGGCGAATCCGCGCAGCAACAGGACATGACAGTGCATCTCTTTCTTCCGGCAGGCGAGCGGCGAGTGCTTGAGATTATGCCCGAGAATTTTGCAGAGGGTCTTCTCGGCTCTGATTTCACTTACGCTGATTTACGAATGCGTCTGCCGACCGGCAGTTTCGAATATCGTCTAATCGGACAGGCAGTTCTGCGCAATGAACCGGCGTGGGCAATCGAAGCGCGGCCTCTCACGCAGGCGGCGCGGCAATCGGTCGGTTGGAGCAGGGCGCACCTGTACCTCGCGAAAAGATTCCCCTTTTTGCTCGGCGCGGACTATTTCGGGGAAGCGAAACATGCGGGCGATTCTCCGCCGGTCATCAAGCGCCTGCGGGTGGAGAGTTTTAAGCAGGGTGACGGCACATGGACGCCGACGCGAATGGTGATGTTCGGCAGCGGGGAGAACTCTTCGGTACTGACTTTGAAGGATGCGCGGTTCAACTTAAAAGAGTTCGATGCGGGTATCCTGACGCCCGCCGAGTTACCGTCGCTGGCAGGCCGCCTCGGCCAAATGGGCGGGGGCGCGGCAGGCGCGCGGTAAGAGCTATCGCCCTTCATCAATCTGATTCCTCAGCGATTCAAGGGCTTCGCTCCAAGCTCTCTCAAACCACTGACGAGCATCGTCCCACTCCGGCGTGTCCCCCCAGCCAGTGTGTATCAAATGCACTTCGGTCGTTTCGGGTGATGGAAGAAAAAAGATTGTAACGTGAGTCAGCGGGCGGGCTACGTTCATAAAATGCCGGAACGGCTCTGGGCCTTTCCAATCGAAGGCGATGAGCTTGTCGGGCTCGAAAGCGGTTATCCTACATCCCAAAGTACTATTCTTCTCTCTTTCCCCTGCGTCCCAGAAAAGCTCGTATTTGCCGCCCGCTTTTGGCTCGACCTCTGCATCTTTGGCGAGCCAGCCGGTGAGGTGTTCGGTGGCTGTGAACTTTTGAAAGGCTTCGGCAGCCGTGCAACGCAACGTGACCGAACGGTGAACGATGTTGCTCATCCTGATTCTCCGCGCGACTCATACCATAATCTTTGTGCCGTCAAACTTGGTCAGCGTGAATCCTTCAAACGGTTCGGCGTAAGTGTTGCCCTCTTCGGCCAACAGCCGAATAGCAAGCTCTTCGCCCATCCTGTTCGCTTCAAATCCGTCATGCCAAAAGTGAACACCGGACATGTTGCGTCCCCAGGTGATGTTGTGCGCGAGTTTGTTGAGCTCGCCACCGACGGTCAGCGCAGGCCCGTCTATGCCCGCCCTGTAAGGCTCAAGCGCAGTACCTGTGCGGTTCGGCTTAACGCAGAGAAAATCCGGCAGCGGAAAATCTTCTTTGAACCATGACTTAAGCAGCGTCACGCCCACACCTGCGGCCATCCCATGCCCTGCGGGGAAAGAGGGGTGCGTCGGCGAGCCAAAGCTAAATTCCTGTGGCAGCAGGTACGTGCCCTTTCCCAGGTTTCTCTTCTTATTGACGCGTTCGTTATATTTGAAGACTTTGTCCAGCACCTTAGAGCTCAAGAGGCTCGCATGAAAGGGATAGGTCGCGGCCTTCGTCAGATGGTTGTGGATGCGCCCGCTGAGGGCTTCGGGTCTGAGGAAGCGATGCACCAGCCATTTCTGCACGCCGGCGTGCGGGACCGGGCCGACGTGGCCGAGCAGTGTAATCAGATGACCCAGCCCGAATTTTGTGAAGGGAGACTGGGCGCGGCTTCTCTTGTAAGGATTACCGTCGTCAAGCGCCACCGGGTCAAGCGCGAACATAAACAGCACGACCTTGAAATAAGTCGTGAAGAGAAGGCTGGCGTCGGCCACCCAACCCATGTCGCGTGCGTTGCGAATGTAGCGCGGCTTCTTTTCCAGTTCCTCATTGACGGGCTCAGTCCCGGTCGGGAAGCCGCGCTGCGCCGCCAGCCATTCGTCATAAGAGGTCAAATAATCAACGTCTTTGATGGGCATCAGGATTTTCTGCGTCACTGTTGCGCCATCGAAGGTATAGTCGTGAAGTAAGAACTGGGAAATGATGGGGCCATCCATCGTGCCCGGATAGCCGGAACGAAAGAGTGTGTGCGGCGTGACGGTGCTCGTCTTAGGGTCTTTGAAGCCGCGAAAGCCGGGCATGTTCGAAAGGTCTTTCGCGGCTTCGCTAACCAGCGGGTGTGTCTCATAGTCAGCGAAGGGCACGTCACGCAGCAGTGCCATCCAATAGAGTTCGACCATCTCGGCGGCGAGTTCAGGGCTGTTGAAGTTGGGCGGCGGCGTCGCCGCGATGGCATGCGAATCCGGCCCCTGAATGCTGAAGGATTGACCGCCCATGGTTCCCTTAAGCTTCTTCGTGCCTCCGAGCGGGATGGAATCGAAATCGTCGAAGTTATTTGTCCTGACCGCAAAGAGCAGCGCGTCGTAAGCGTTCTTGTCAACTTCTCCGAGTTGGCTGTGCGGCAGACACTTTGAGTAGTTGGCGATGCGATTGGGATACAGCTCTTCGTCGCCGTTTGACTTATGAATGATAAGCTCGCGCCGTTTCTCGTTCATCGCCGCCTGATTACGTATTTCAAAGGCAAGCTGGCGTCGCTGCTGCGCTTCCTTCTTAGTCATCGAGATAGTCTCCTATGATAATTCGATAGGGAATCTGTTGAAAGGCAAATCTTATGGGCTGCCATAGACAGCCAATCGTATTTATCAAGTCGGTGCAGACGTTTCTTCTTCCAGATTGCTCTTTTGCGCACCGGCCTTTCGACTTGCAACGGATGAGCACAGGGGCGAAGGAGGTTTCCGCTCCGTGCGGCTATCGAAGCGACAGGGAGCTTGTGAGCAGCAAGGGCAAAGAAATCAGCAGCGGCGGGTCTGTCAGTCGCATCGGGCGCAACAGGATATCGGCCAGCCCGTGCGCTCTGCCTTTCCGCACAATGATCGGACTCTCCCCGACGCCGACGTATAGAGACTTACGTTCAGGCAGCAGGTATGACAAAAGGTCTGTTGATTTTGGCAACACGGCGGCCAGTAGATGATAAGTTCCGTCTGAGACGCCGCTGATACTGTAGTTGCCCGGTCGTGCTAACAGAGTGCCACCGGCGGGTTGGCCTTGCGGAATGTGGCCTGCGAAGAGCCCGACCAGGATGAGCCCTTCGACTGAAGCTGGCGCAGTAACAACTCCTTTGATACAGGGCTGATCGGCATTGCCTCGCGGTCGCTCAAGGAAACGCGCGCAAGAGGTTTCCAATGAAGCCATAGTGACGCGTTCGCTGGAGCGCCGAAACTGGTGAGGCGATAAACCGACAAGCTGCGTGAAGCGCGTCGTGAAAGTTCCGAGGCTGTTGTAGCCGACCTCATAGCACACTTCTGTGACGCTCATGGAGGTGGTCAGCAGCAACTGCTTGGCCGCAGCGAGCCGCAGCGCGCCGAAGAATTTGGCAGGCGGCAGACTCGTGATTTGATGAAAGACGCGGTTAAAGTGAAACGGGCTGATGTAAGCGATGCGCGACATCTCAAGCAGTGAAGTGGGTTCCGACAAGCGTTCGCTAATGGTCGCAATCACGCGCTCGACCGCCTGGCGTCGGAACATTAACGTCTCTTCACGGCACGCTGTCGTCGAGCCGAAATCGGCAAACGAGGTGATGCGTTCATCAATCATGCTAACGCTCCCTTTTGCGGCTGGTCGCTCTTGTGCTCATCCGGCATCGTGCCGTCACGCCGCATACTCGCGCAAAGCTTCGCGTAATTGCTCGGGCACGGGCGAAGGAAACATCTTCTCGCCCTTGCGCTGCATACATGCGACCTGCTGTTCACCTCTCGCGACAAGCTCTTTGTCACCGCCGGGTGAGAGACGCCAGTATTCGAAAACCATCGTGATGCGGTTTTGCGTTAATTCGCGTAGAGACATGCGGATGACGAGTTCGTCGAAGGCGGAGAGTTCCGCAAAATATTCACAGGAGACGCGTGTCGTCACCAACGCCAGCCCGCCTTTCAGCGCCTCTACTACTTCGGGCGCATAGTCGCGCAGAAACATTTCGCGGCAGCGTCCCTGCCAACGAACGTGATTCGCGTAATACACGTTACCGACCATGTTTGTCTCTTCAAATCCTACTATGTGGCGGTACTCATAAGCTCGCATCACACTTTTCCCATAAGTAATGCGATGACAACTTTACTTTCGTTGCCAAGAAGGCTTGCCACATAAGTAGCAATGATGAGGCTCCCAGACGACAGTAGTACCCAGCCATCAGCACTTAAAGAGGTTAAGATTAAGGGCGCATGCGCCGCAGCTCCTGCCTTTTTCAAACATTCCGTCGCAGTCCAAACCCTTGCCCTGGAGATTCCTTCATCCTCACCGGCACTCCGAGCGATGAGACTTGCTAACCCATAACGATGCTCCCCGAGTAAATCCAGCCACACGGAAGCGGGGCGGACTAACACCTGCTCGATGTCGCAAGCGAGCGGGCCGTGACCTGAGACGGCTAAGGTCAGATCATTCGTGTGCGCAGCCGAGACTTCATTTGCGCCTTCCACAAACGGCTTGCCGTCAGATCGTCTGAAGATTTCGACCTCTTCGCCAAGAGCCATCTGAATTGTCCGGTCGCTGCGTGTGCGGCGGTCTGCGTTGGCGTCCCGTAACAAAGCGACGGATAGCGGTCTGCCGCAGATCAACTCCTGCACACGCCGCTCCAGATATGGACACAGAAGTGATTCAATCCATGAATCACGCGCTGGCGTTTCTCCGATTGCGCGAAGCCGCAATCCCTCCCAACGCTCATATACACACCCGTCCGCTCCCATCACAGACAGGTCATAAACAAGAGTGTTACCGTTGCGCGAGCGTTCCTGCGCGTGTACGAAGGTGGGCTCGGAAGGCTCTGTCAATGCAAGCGACAAACGTTCTACCTCGACGGGCAAAAGCGTCGCGTGCGGGATACAGGCTTGAACGGCGTGGATGGCGGCGTCGCGCGCGCCGGGATCGCCGAGCACGAGGTCTCCAGGCAGATAATGACTGAACCAGGAAGTTGTTCCGTCTGGCGATATTTCCGCAAGACACTCCTTGGCCTTTAAGAGACGATAGCCGCTGAGACGCTGAAAGCGCCCGCGGTGAAAGAGTATCTGGCCGTAGAGGTCGCGCTGCGGGTTGAGCACAACATCATTTGCCGCTTGATGGGCATCCCGGAAGGGCTTGACCTCTTTCAAATCTCCCCGCGCTCTGTTCTCAAAACGACATGTCGCATGGAAATGATTAGCCTGAAAATCCGTCTCTTCGCTCCGCAACGCGACTTCGACCAGCCCTGGAGAGCGCACGAGCGCCGCTACGCGCACCTTCAAGCTCTCGGTCGCGGGTACGACGACGGGGCGATTGAAACTTACTTTCTCGAAGCTCGGAGGCGAGGTCGCACCCGTCAGAGCCATCACCGCCTGCGCCATTGCTTCCAGACCAAGTACGGCAGGCAGTAGCCTTTCGCCTTGAAGCTGATGGTCGTTCAGGTAAGGGTCTGTGGTCGTAGAGAGATTAACATCTGCGATGAGTTCTACATTCGGATAATAGACTCTGGGCTGTTCCAGAAATCTAAGGAAAGGAAGTTCTGGACGTTCGACCTTGAAAGTCGGCATCTCGCCAAAGCGTCCCATTACGACTACTGAAACAGAAGGCAATGCTTGTCCCAGAAGTTGACGTAAAACCGAGACGCCTTGATCGGGCGGGATAGGAGTGATTCCTTGCTGCGCAAGCGTGTCGGTTCGTCCCAGACGCTCGCCCATCCCGACGCCAGACCAGATTGACCACTCCACAGCCAGGCAGCGGCAGTCAGGGTGCGCGGCTTTCCATCGCTCGGTCAGGCGCGTGAGCCATTCATTCGCCAGACCGTAATCAGCCTCTCCGGGCAAGCCCGTGCGCGCGATGATCGAACCGAAGGTTACGAGCAGCCGCAGCTTCTCTGGATTAATGGAAGCCAAGAGGTGACGCGCGCCCTGAACTTTCACAGCCAACGTGCGGCGAAACGCTTCTTCATCCAGATCGCGCAGTAACTGTGGCACGTTTCTGGCAGCGCCGTGAAGAATACCCGTAACCGTGCCGAGTTCGTCTTCAATCTGCTTGACTGCTGCGCGGACTGCTCCGGCATCCGTCACGTCGGCTGAAATGTATCTGAAGTTAAGTCCGGCGGCGGCCATACGCTTAAGATTCGACTTCAGCTCAGCGTCCGTCTCCGGTTGTGCGAGGCCAATCAACGCCAGCCGCGCGCCGCTTTCCTTAGCCAGATTCAGAGCACACTCGGCTGTGATTCCCTTTCCTCCGCCTGTCACCAGAAGCACATCGCTGGCAGTTAAAGGCAGTTCGCCGGAAGGGTCCATTATTGAGAGCGGACGCACGACCACTTCGTACCGACGACCTGCGGTATCATAATGAACCTCCGTGTACCTTTCAGCGGCCAGAGCTTCCGCGATGATCCATTCGACTGCCTGTGGGTGAGATTGAGGAAGATTTACGACACAGGTGATGACATGAGGCGCTTCAAGATGAAGCGTGCGGGCGAGAGCCGCCGCGCCCGTGCCTTGTTGCACGAGGACGAACCTTGCGCCCTCTTTCTTTTCCAACGCAGACTTTGCTCCGGCCAACAACATCCCGATGGCTGTTTCGTCCGCTTCCGGCGGGAGGCACACGACGACTCCAGCGCCTGCCTGACGTTCGGTGAACCCGAGTCGCAAGGAATCCGCTAATGGATGGCCAGGAAGCGACAGAACCTCCCAGATTCCATCCCCATCAGAAGGCTGACGTTTCGGCAGCGCCGCCTCGACAAGCTCGACACTAAAAGGTCTGGTCCACGAATCAACGCCGGGGGGCAACAACTCTCTCGCACCGCCCGCTGTAGCTTGTCCGAGGCTTAACTGATTATCGAGCCATCCGGCGATTTCGGTGATTGTGGCGTCGGCGAAGTCTGTCGGAGAGATGGGGCGTGGCAGTCCCAGACGCCGCGCCGCCTCCGCAACGATTTGGCTCACCGTAATCGAGTTCAGATGTAGGTCGCTCAACAATCGGCTGTCATGCTCGATTGCCGATACCGGAAGCTCTGCGCGCTCCGCTACCATTTGCGCAATTAAAGTAAGCGCCGACGTGCTTGATGAATCCACGGGCACATCGTCCGTCAACTTCTGTTCCGTCTTTTGCGGTTGAGCTTCCGTTGGCAACACGGTCTCAACCACAGGCGCTAACTCACATGGGTTAACGAAGAATTTTCTCCGCCGATCGAGATCGAATGATCGCGTGAAACGTCCTGCGAATAAAGCTTTGTGTTTGATGGGTTGGCCGAGGACGAAAGCTGCGCCGATAGCGCAGAGTAAGCCTTTCAACGAAGGCCCGCCCGCATCGAGCGATACCACCGGGGTCTCGGTCATCTCGCTGATGAGTCCCCCAAGCACCCGCCCCGGCCCGACCTCTAGCCAGAGGTCTACTCTCTCAACTTCAGCCCTCCTGACCGCTCCCATGAAATGCACAGGGGAGATTACCTGTCGGCAGAGTAATTCCGGCAAGCTCACATCACTTGCAAGCAGGTCGCCTGTGATAGTCGAGACAACGGTGCGCCGCAGAGGCTTGAACTTTTCGCCTGAGAGATGCACTGCCAGAACGGGAACGGCGGCGGCGACAAGCGGAGAATGAAAGGCGTGAGAGACGGGCAATTTGACGGCGCTGAGATTGTTCGCACGCGCCCGCGCCATGACCGCCGCCACCCCGTCAGCGTCGCCTGACAGCACTGTTTGAAAAGGCGAATTCAGACCGGCAATGACGACTCTTTCACCATTCAACAGTTTTTCGACCTCTGGTCTGCCCGCAGCAATACTCGCCATTGCGCCAGCAGCCCCGCCAATCCCGCCCATCGCTTTGCCGCGAACTCTAGCGAGCCCTAAAAGCGACTCTTCATTCAACGCACCAGCCCAGGAGAGAGCCGTTAGTTCTCCTAGACTATGTCCCACAGCGACCTGTGCCTTAATGCCAAGCCCGCTCAACACTCGCAGGCATGCCAGTGAAGCAGCCACGATGGCTGGCTGAGCCGTCTCAGTTGCGTTTTCATCCCCGGTTCTATTTAGCTGAGCCTGCGCATAAAGCTCCTGCACGGCCTCGAAGCGGTGGCGTAAAGCCCCGCCGTCAACGTGAGGCGGCGAACCCTGTCCCGGAAAGACGAAGCCTAGACGCGCCGGAATTGTTCGGTCGCCAAAGAAAACACCGGCCTGCGCGTCTATCTTAACCCCTCCGCTCGCGATGATTGCTTTCAGCTTTTTGAGGCGGTCAGCCAAGTCCGAAGGGTTTGAAGCGACCACGGCTGCGCGCACCGGAGAACTGCTGAGAGTTCTTTCCAACTGCGCGGCTAGATCAGAAAGTTCTGCGCGAGACAAGCTCACGGCGAAAGTCAAAAGGTGGTCTAGCTTGCGTTGCAACTCATCTGCATCTTGCCCGCTCAACAAAAAAAGCTCAGCATCTTGGGATGAAGAAAGTAGAGAGCGCTCACTAAAACCGATGGTGCGGCTGGTGCTGGAATCGCTCGCTTCCAGCACGACATGCGCGTTTATTCCTCCAAAGCCCATCGAGCTGACGCCCGCATGCAAAGGTTGATCCGTAGGCCAGACTTCACCGGCTTTGAGCACCCTGAGGGCTGGAGATTCGGCGTTGAATTGTGCATGCGGCTCATCACAGCCTGTAGTTGGAGGAATGATTCCGGCATTGAGAGCCTGCGTAGCTTTAATTAACCCGGCAACGCCCGCCGCCGCCTTCGTATGTCCGATGTTGGCTTTGATAGAACCGATGGCGGCCGGAGGAGCCGTGTGTGATGCTTCACGACGCGCTATTGAAAGTGCCTGTAACTCGGTTGCATCACCAACGCTCGTCCCCGTGCCGTGTCCTTCAAAATAGGCGACCGTCTCAATTCCGAAACCGGCACGACGGTAGGCGCGTCTTAAAGCTAGGAGTTGACCTTCGACCTCCGGGCGCGTGATTCCGCCGTTGCCATCCGACGAAATGCCCCAGCCTTTGATGAGCGCATGAATGCGAAGATTTCTTTCAAGCGCATCCTTCTGCCGCATCAAGAGGACGAATCCGCAACCCTCGCCCGGCCAGAATCCATTGGAATGCGCGTCATAGACTCGCATCATCTCGGACGCCAAAGCGCCAGCCTTAGCGAACCCGACCAGTTCAAACGGGTCTATGCTGAGGTCAACGCCGCCAGCCAGCGCCATATCCACGTCATGAGCCACGAGCGCAGAGCAGGCATTCGCCACAGCCAGCAGCGATGAAGCGCACGCACCATCAACCGTGTAGCCGCCGCCCTGCAAGTCGAAGTAATTGCAGATGCGTCCGGCAATCGTATTTGAAAGGCTGCCTGCGAGAGATTCCTCGCCGATTGGCGGGAAAGGTTCTTTGTAAGAAGCCTCCAGCTTGTTCAAGAATTCTCGACGCTGCTCCGACAACCAGTTCTCCGAAGCGAGTGATGCTTCAACGACGCGCCGGACGTAAGGCCAGCGCAGCCGCAAGACGTTGGCTCTTGAGAATTCACCCGTCAGCGTGTTGCCCAGAAAGACGCCTGTTGTCTCGCGCGGCAAGCCCTCTCCTTCTACGAAACCGGCATCGCTTAATGTCTGAGAGGCAATATCCAGAGCCAGCCAGTGAGCAGGATCAGCCGAGCGATATGTGCTGCCAGCCACACGGAAGCGAACGCGGTCAAACTCATAATCTTCGATTAGAGCAGCTTCCGACGAGTAGATGCTATCGAGCTTCTGGCGATCCGCAGAGAAATAGTCTTCCAGGCGCAAACGCTCCGGCGGCACGCGCCTGAAAGCACGCCGCCCGGCCAGCGCGTTCTCCCATAGTTCATCCGGCGAACGCGTATCAGGGTAGCGGCAACCCATCCCGACAATAGCAATAGAGTTCGACATTCCTTTAAGCTTTCTCGACGACCGCGGGAGAGTGAACCGAAACCACCTTTGAGCGCGCTCGGCTGTCAGCCCACACCTGAGCGTATAAACCCAGCCCGCGCAATGTGCAGACAATCGTCAGCGCAAAGAAAAGTCCGAAGACAATGTGCATCGTAAGAAGCAGGCCGTAGACGACAGCCGTGCCCAACCCGAATATAATTTGCCCGCGCTTGCTCTGCGGGGTGGTTGCGGGATCAGTCACCATGTAGAAGGTGTAAAGAATGAACGCCATCCCCGTCATTGGAAGCAGCGCGGCGACGACGGGCGTCCCAAAGAGGAGACTCCTGATGACGGCTTGCGCGCAGAAGCCGCCGAGCCACGCGGCAATGAGCGGCAGACGATGCGTGAAGCGTATGTTCAGAAAACTTCCGCTGATAATAATGATCGCCGGCAAGAGCCAGTCGCCGTACTTGTCCAGGTTCTCCGTAAAATGATAAGGAGGGGCGATGCCAACCCACCCGAAGAGCAGCAGCGTCAGGCTGATGCCGAAGTTGGATGGATTATAGAAGTGGCGTGTGCCCTTCCCGACCGTAAAGCGGAAGATAACTTTCGATCCGATGGCTGCGGCGCTCGCAAAGGCGATTGGCCACAGGCGATCATTCGCGTAAAGCAACATGGCGACGGCCAGAGCGGTGATATGCGCAGGCAGGAGGAAGTCTATAAATTTAACCAGGCCGCCAGCGAATTGCAGTTCACGCCGCCCGCTCCAGGCGTTGATGATCTCAAGTAGAATTTCCATGCTGTACGCAGTCAGCAGCGCAACAAAGGGCTGGGCTAAAGACTGCTCGAAACCCAGGACAGTGTGTCCCAGAATGTTGAGTACGGTAATCGCTATGCCGAAACGCCGTAGTCCGGCTAATCGGATTGACTTGTCCCAATTATTTGCAGTCATCGCTTCCCCCCTCCTGTCCGCCGAGCAGAACCGTCTGCCAGCCCGGTGAGAGTTTCAATATTCTCTTCTGCGCCTGGCCCTTTTGATCTCGCCAGTAAAGCTCGACATCCAGCGCCGCGTTGGCGGGCAGAGTGCCCAGGCCGAAGAACAGGTCAGGACTGCGTTTCCCTGAGTGACCGTTTCCGCCATCGGATTGAGAGACAAGACGCCTGCCGTCAGGCAGACGGACAGTTACAGAAGCGCCGATGGCAGCGCGGCCTGGAGCGCCAGCCAGCGAATGCCCGCGACAAACTTTCGCTGCCGCTCCATTTCCACTCAACGACAAACGCAGGTGAAGTCCCAGGAAAGCCCCTGGTCGTTGGCTTTCATTATGAAAGAAGTAAGAAACATCCCACGCATTGGCCAGCGCGAAATCCAAACGCCCGTCAACATCCACATCCGCGATAGCAATACCTCTGCTTATCATCGATTGGTCAAGGTCAAGCTCGCGAGCTATATCGTAATAGCGGCCATCCTCTGCGCGGACGAAGAAGGGATTGTGGCCTTGATCGCTGAGGCCATCGCCCGGTTGAAGGCGCGGCCAAGATTGCGGGTGATTTAGAAACTGGTCGTTACCCATCGCCAACTCATGCAGTTCCGGCCAACGATTAACTTCACCTTTGACGAATCCCGTCGCTTGCAGGGCTTCAAGCGTGCCGTCATTATTAAAGTCGGCCAACTTCGCGTCCCACCCCCAGCCGCTTCTTGAGAGACCTAGCTTCTCGCTTCCATCAATATATGGAGCTACTCCATCCCGCATCTGCGTTGTCTCGCCAGTGCTGAGAAAAACAAAATGGCTCTCCTCCAGCGCATATTCGCTGGCAATGTTACTGACGTAAATATCCAGCAGCCCATCATCGTTAAGATCGCCGAAGTCCACGCCCATTCCTTTGAAAGAGTCGCGTCCCAGAACTTTCGAGTTCGGCGACGTGACTGTTTTGTTTCCCTCCAGAGGGACGAAATGAAACTCGCCGGGCTTTGAGCGATTGTGCAGCAGCCTATCCGGGCCGAAATCGTTTGCGAAGTAAATTTCCGGGAGCAGGTCTCCGTCCAGATCGGCAGTTCCGACGGCGAGCGTCCAGCCGCGGGAAATCATTCCGTCCTGATCGCTCTTAATCGCGCCCTCAACTAATTGAAAACTGACTGAAGGCTCTGCTCCGCTCGCCGCCCCAACCCAGCGGAGCAGCCGGTTACGCCCGCCGTTAAAGGCGCGCGACATGGAATGCTGCATACTCTCCTGATTGTCGGCTTGAGCATCAAGAATCCGAGCGCCATCCGGGAAGTAGTTGCCGATAACGATGTCAAGGTGTCCGTCACCATCGAGGTCTGCCAGCGTGGCAGCATTGGAGTACCAACGCTCGCCCGCGCCGACCACCTCGCGCGCGACGTAGCTCTCGCTGGAGAGCGGCTGCTTGCTTGCTCCGGCCTGCTGCTTCCTGAGAAACGCAATGGGAGTTCGCCCCCAGTAGTAAACCAGCACATCCATCAAGCCGTCCTCATTCAGGTCGGCGACAAGAGAACCCATCGGAGCCATCGTGCTGCGGTCATAAAGTAAACCGGAATCGAGACTGAATGGCTGGTATCGCTCAAGCGTGCCGGGCACTGGCGCGAGGATGACTTGATCTATTCGCGTGTCCACATAGCACACGTCATTGGATATTCCGTCTCCGTCCAGGTCATTTAAAGCGACGGCTGCCCCGACTGATGAAATCCAGGCAGAAATGCGTTCGAGGCTCTTGTTGACTCGCCGGACGGATTGATATTTCCGATTCGCTAACTCCGGCAGCGGCAAACGCTTGAAGCTAAATCTCTCGGCCAGCTTATGGCGTTCTGCATTGGAGATTTCGGGCAGCCGCGTCAATCCGTACAGGGCAAGAATCAATCCGAGCGCGACGAGGCGTGCAGTGTTATTTTGTAAGGCGGTTTTGATTTTGCTCATACTAGCGTGACCTCGTAGCTTTCAATAAATAGATGCCCGACCTTTTCCAAGCGTCTGGAAGCAATGGCACGCGACTGCCGCGCAGAGGGTGAACAACGCGACCAGGCCGGGGAGGGTCTTCATAATAAACAGAGAATCGTAACGGTCTATGGACTCTGTCTTTTAGTGAGCCTGCTCCCCCGCCGTCCGGCTAGGGTCAGACAGCTTAATGACGATCAAGACATTGACTGGACTGAGAAAGATTAGCGTTGCCCCTTGGTAAATGAGCCGCAGCGGCGGGGCCGCGTGAAGTACGCTGCAAACGAGACCTTAGTTAAAAATGTGGACACTTTCGGGGCACAATAATTTTGACTGCCCGCGCGAAAGATGCAATCCGATTCATAGCCATCAAGGGCATCCCGGCCGAGCTGTTAACATTTTGCGCCAGCTTCGGGTTGCAGGGCTCAGCTTTGTCGTCACTCATGAGATTTAAGTTTTCACAAAGCAATCATCCCTTCAACCCGAGGCTGGAGGCTGTCTGAAAGAAGCAGCGCCCTCAAGCGCGAGCTTATTTCACCTGCCGGTGCAATTCTACTCAAACTCCGTTAGGCGAACATGACGAACCACCTCACGGAACTTGACGGTTCCATGCTGTAAGGTGGCGACCTCGCGGCCGCCGGAAATCATCGGAGTCGGCGTCAAGAGGACTGAGGCGGTGAAGCCGACCGGCGGAATCGTGTCTACTTTGGAATACCACAGGACAGGAGTCGCCGTTGTCATATGGAGGTCTAGCTTTGGCATATCTACGTCCACCGAAATACTGGCGACGCACTTACAAGAAGCTCTGGCCGCAGCCGCATCAGCCGAGCGGGCAGCACTCGCGCAATCGGCTTCTAAAGTTCTAAGCTCCTTTGGGGCATTAGCGTCCACGTAGAAGTCAATGTGGTCGTGAGTAATGAGCCAGTTCCTGCCTTTTTTCGCAAGCACTACGCTCCAGCGCCAGAGTCCCTTCAGTTGACGCCCTTCGGTATCCACCACGTTGTTGACCCCTGTGAGCGCCGCAGTGGCCAAGTTGCCGGAGACCTTAATTTCGAGGTCATCATTGGGTCTGGCTTTGATGCTGCGGATGCCGGCAAACTGCTGCGACATCGTATTGATGTGATCCTCCGCGCTAGTCCTTTTCGGTCCGTCGATAGTCATGCCGAAGAAGAGATTACCCGGAGTCTGATCGTAGTATCGCAGCATAGTCTTGGGGTCTTTGTTACTTACTCCTTCGAGGACGCCCATGATGACCTGTTCTACTGACCGAGACTCTCCTCTGAACTGTTTTCCACCTCTTTGCCGATGCCCCATCCGTTCAGTGCTCGTCACGCGGGTTTCATTCGAAGGAGTTCCGGCCTGGGTTTTGTATGCGACGTTAATCGTAGAGCCAATGGGGAACGGAAGCGAGATGGCTCCAACATGCCCTATCGTCCGCTGATTCTGATTCAGGCGAACCCTGATGGGGCCGAAAATCTTACTCTCCCCACGCAAGTCCATACCGACAAATTCGGTATCGGTAATGGCCGTTCCCCATTTAACCTCCGTTTGGCCCTCGACCGGACGGGTATTGCTGTGTTTGACGGCTATCCAACCTGTTAGCTCCACAGTATCTTTCCCGACTCCCGCAACGTCGTAGGATTCGTCCAGCCGCACGCGCATCACATCCACGCCTGACGGCGGCAACGAGAAGCGTTCAACTGGGAGAGCAGGCAGGCTGGCGAGGTCTATGGTTTCCATTTCTGCAAGAAGCCCGGAGATGCGCTCGGCATCGGTAAGTTCTTTGGTGGGAGTGCTGGCCTTATTACTGGGTTTCGCGCCGCTCAATACAGTGAGGCTCAGTACCACTGAGAGGCCGCATAGCACTGCAATGATTGAAGCCCTCTTAATCCCCGTCCTGTGCATGACTTTCTTCTCCTTTCAAAGAGGTGATGGTTGGTTAAACGAACAGAAATCACTCGATAGCTAGTGACGTGTGGCTTGACTCTAATCTCATGGCTTTGTCTCGACGACATCGGGAATGCCGTTGCCGTTAACATCTTTAAGGGTTTCGAGCGAGCGCCCATAAGCCTCGCTCAAGTTGAGCAACTCGTAGGAAAAATATTTATCGCCAGCGCTTGTCACCCAGCCGCGATAGCGCGGGGTAGTGCGAAACAGCAACTCAGGCCAGAACCGCTCCGGCCCGACCTCAAGCCCTCCGATTCTGAAATTGCCATCTATCTTGCCGTCATCGTTGAGATCTGTCGGCAACATGTCTGTCTGGTAAAGGACCAGCGATTGCAGAAATGAGATTAAGGCCTGCCTGTCTTTTGCAGGGGCCTCGATATATGCCCAGGCGGCTTCTTTAGCCTCGCCATCGTGACGGCGAATCACGTCATCTAGGGTCGGGCTGCGGCCGTCATGGCCGTAAGGAGCAGTTGATCCGACTCCCCATAAAGGAGGTGTGCGAAACCGCCTGTTGACGTAAAGCTGCCCACCTGCGTAAGTGTAATCAGCGAATCGCCCGCCCATATCGTGATGTAGTAAATCCGTAAAGACGCCGCGGACTGTAAATCCCCGCCGACGCGGGATCAAGGTTCCTGAGCCGTCAGTCTCAATTCGACGCTCGGCCAGAGATTGAAGTCGCCCGCTCAGAGTCTTTAAGGCGAGGTTGTAAGTAACCTCCAAATTGAAGAAGCGGCGGTCGCCGGGAAGCCCCTGCGTCCCGTTCGCGTCCTGAATAACCCAATCTGCGACGTGACACTTCACGCAGCCGAAGTCGTTGAGCATTCGTTTCCCGCGCGCTGTCACATGGTCTTGCCGTCCCACCGCCGGGGCAGGATGATTGAGTAGAAACCACTCCAGAAGATCAAGCTCGCCTTCGCTTACGTATTTGAGCGGCTCGCCTTCGCTGGTTGCCGGAAGGGGCGAGTGAAGCTGCGGCGCACCGGCGTTAGAGACTTCGGCCCAAACATCAGCGGCGCGCTTGTCACGACCGAGGCCGGTATTATTGGCGACGGTGGGGTCAATGACCCGCAACCCCATCACCGTGCGCAAAGCACCGCTGGCAAACAGGCGAACCGTCGGAAATTGATTATCGCCGATGCTGACCGAAAGAACGGAGACTGAAAAGTCGTAACCGGCGATTCCCGGATCGTCCAGGTGCGAGCGCGTCCCGTCAGGTCTCAGAGGGCGCGGTCTTCCCTGTCGATCTACGAGAAACACCTCAATAACATCGTTCAAGTCCGGTTGGCCGTCCCCGTCTATATCCTCCAGCGAACCGAAATCCACAGGGACATTCGGTGCGGCCATCACAATCGCCCGCCTTCCTTTGGTTTCAGTCGGATTATCCAGAAAGCCATTGTTATTCTTATCAAAAGCGGCAAAGAGTTGTTGGCGAACTTGCAGGCCAATGGTCTCAATCAATCCTATGCCGAAGAGGTGAGGCGTATTGCGTCCGAAGCTGCCTGGCTCAGGGACGTTACCGCCCGCGCCCGGGCTGCGAAACGGTAAGTTGTGGCACATCGCGCAAGAGTTTGCGGCTCCGGCTGCTGGTCTTGCTGCCAACGCGGTGAAAAGTCCGTCGCGCCCGGTCCATTCCCTTTGAAAATAGTTACTGCCCATTTGATAAGCGAGCCAGGGGTCTGTCTCTTGCAAGTCCATTGAAGTCCCTGGGCGCCCAGGTTTGCCGCTATGGATGATCTGCACCCTGGGCACACGAATCGAGAGTCCAAGCGGGTCGCCGGGGCGCTCGCTGAGTTGTGCCCTTGAGCCGTTGATATAGATGAGCACGAACGCCAAGGCAGCGCTGCACAGGACGCAAACTTTAACTTTCCTTTGTCTTCCGTCCGCGCTCATCATCGCCGCGCCCCCCCCTTTAAAGGAACAGGACCGAGCATGTCTGGAAAGCCGTCGCCATCTTCATCCCGACGGTAAAGGAGGTTTAGGCGGTAGGCTTCAGCCACGTTATCAATTAAAGACAGAGGAATCTCGCGTCCCAGGTAGTCTTTCACGGTATAGAGATATTTGTAGCGTGGCGCGACCGCGAATAAAAAACGGGCGTCGAACCTTTCATAGCCGACGTACTGACCAGCGACTTTGTACCTCTCCGAGACGAGACCGTCGTTGTTAATATCAGCGTCGATCTCATCCGTCGCGTAGAGCACGAGTGATTGGAGATAGTCCAGTAAGAGGCGGCGACGATTAGGGGCGAGAGCGAGGTAGGCGTCCCGCTGCTTTTGCGCAGCCCCGCCGTGGGCGGAGATAACTTCATCGAGCGTTGGATATTGCCCAGCATGTCCGTAAGGCGCAGTGCTCCCGATGCCCCAGAGCGGGGCGGTGCGATGCTCTTGCTGCAATGACCCGTCGTAACGCCGCTCGTAAAAGTTGGGCCCTATATTCCAGTGCTTGAAATCCGAGTAGAGGCGACTGATTAGGAACGCGCCGCCACGCGCCACGTACTCGCCCGTGCTCAGACGGCGGTGTGTGGCCACGAGTGAGCCGACAATCTGCGGGCTGCCGTCTTCGTCAATCAAGCTGCGCGTGGCCAGATGAAAGAGACGGCGATCTCCGGCATACCCCTTCTTTCTATCAACAGCTTCGATCTTCCAATTTTCGGCGTGACAGCTAATGCATCTAAGCTGATGCAGAATGATTCGTCCCTGTTCGGAAGTTGAGGAAGCTCGTGTAGCGGGGGCAGGCGCATGAAGCATATAAAACTCTGCGGCGTCCACGTCTCCTTCCGTCAGCTCATCTATCTGCCCATCTCCGTCCGGGTCATCGAGAGACACCCCTTGAGTCGTCCGTGCGCGTCCGCGATCCGGCGTAGTCCCGAAATCATATTGCAATGCGCCATTCAAAGAGACGCCGGCCTCTCCGCCTTCCGGCACGGGGTTCTCGGATTCGCCGCCCGCTTTTCCCTGCTGTGTCGGATCGAAAGCCTGTAGACCTAAATGCACATCACTGGCAAGTGTATAAATTCCTCGCAGAGTACTGGCCTCACCCCCCTCCGAAACTTTGTAACCATCTGCTAGAACGCGATAACCGCGCCCCCAGCCGAGAGGCTGCATGGCGAAGCCGAAGGCAGCCACTCGCGTGTCGTTCAAACCTTTCGGAGCGTTGACGAGTTGGTGGCGAGCGTCCAGATACCACACTCTGAAGATTGAGTTGAGGCGTGGGATGCCGTCCGCCCCGGGCGAAAGATCGCCGTAATCTACGGGCTGAAGTCCGGGAGCGGGAATGATGCGGACGGGGCGCGGCGTCTTCACCTCCGCGCGATCAATGACTCCGTTTTTGTTTTGGTCATATAGATTAAGAATTTTTCGCCGCGTCTGCTCGCCTATCATTTCGATGAGCCCGGCACCGTAAAAGTGCGGCGTATTGCGTCCCATACTCCCCGTAGAAGAGATGGTCTGGCCGGCTCCCGGCTCACGGAAAGGCACTGAATGGCACATCCCGCAGCTATTGGTGTGGTCTCGCGCAAAGCGCGCATCGCTCCCATGAATAGGGTTATTAACTCCCGTTCCCACATAGAGAGGAACGCTCAGGCTACCTGAGCGGCCATTGACCCCATCGGCCAGGACGAATTGTCGTTGGACTAGATCACGACCGAGTTGATAGAAAAGATAGGGATCAAACGCCCGGAGAAATGCCGTGCTTCCCTCCAGATTGACATCTGTCGAGTGGACTAAGCGAACCCTGGGATAAGGGATTCTGACTCCGCTCGGATCATTCTTATTTTCGGGAATCTGAGAGGAAGTCAGGGCAACGCTCGCAAAGAGCAGACAGGCTCCAGCGACCAACGTAAGTTTAACGGTTCGTGCACGGGTGGGATGCAGCATCTGAGCACTAAGTCGTTCGAGTTATTAACCAGCATCTACAGGCAGAGCAAAAAATCCTTTTCCAGGAGAGCGCTCAAACCAATTTCAAGGCTGAAACAGCCTCTACAGCCCCTGCGGAATTCACAAACTTTCCGTTATTAATTAACTCGGGTTTCATCTCTAAAAGCTGGAAAGAGATGACGTGGTATCTCGAAGAAGTGGCAAATAATTCTGAGACAGCTTTTCAGGCTCTCTATACTACAGCCACATGGTCGTGTCAACATTTTCGTTAATCCGCGAGTCTGTTCTACCTTTTCAAGCACAGTCCCGCTTGGCGGCAGATGTCTGAAGATGAAGCTTTCGGCCAGGGTTATGCTAACGCAACATCTGAAGCGAAGTGAGATTGAATGCGCTGCCGCCAGATTTCATAAGCTGGACTCTCTTCATCATCCGAAAGGTCGCGCATATCTATATCGGCCACCTGGGCGGCCTCAGTTGCCGTCACGCCGCAGAAAATCCGGCACGCCCTGTCCGCATGAGCGGTCTCGTTACCGGCTCGCTGGCGTGCCTTTGCAGCGAAGGCAGCCCCTTGAGCCAGGTTGGAATGGTAAATTTGAGCAGATAATTTCAAGCTCTCCATCTCAGCAGGCTCTACGCCTCCGGCATACGTGCAGGCGAGTCCGACCCCGCTCCAGAGATCAGCGCGTCGTTGCTCAGGGAATCCAGCAATGGTTATTGGAATCCGCTTCACGTCGGCGCCGTCTACGAACCAGAGGCTGCGTCCCAACCCCTGATCGAAAGCGCGGCGCGCGTAACCCTTCAGCCGGAGAGGGTGCGGCTCACCTTTAATGTATTTGTGCCAGTGGAAATAGCCTTCATGAAAGCCGTAGCCGTCAATGGCTAGCCAGCGCAGCAAAGGGTCTAAATGTGCTGACGACTTTTCTACATTCCGGCGAAGCCAGGGAATTCTAGCCAAAGCCCAACCGACACCAACGTGCACCATGTACGTATGGGCTGTTCCCGGTCCAACCAGGAACAATGGCAATCGATTCTTCTTCCAGGGAGTGAGATGATCCAGTAAAGCCAGCCCCATCGCCGCGCCTTCGAAGGCGAATCCGCGAAAGTCCTGCTCAATGGTATTAAGGCGCTGGGCTAAGGTCTCAATATCATTTTCATCAAGTGCTGCGTGATAACCCTGTACGAATACCCGACCGATCTTCTCCAGCCTCTGCTGAACTGAGGAAGTCCCGGCGCAGAACCCGCGCCGGGCAAAAGTGGTTTCTTCTAGAGGGATGCCCAGAATAGATTGGCGAAAACTCGCTAAAGACAGAGCCATGAGAGATCCTCTGTATTTAGAGCTGTGTGTTTTTGAGCTATACCCTCACGAGAGTCTGCCCCTCGCCTGGCGGTCATCGTGGGGATAGGTCAAAAGAGCTTTGGGAAGAATTGTTCCATATATGAAGCGTGAGACAATGCCTTTAACTTCTCGCTAGGCGAGAAAGATAAAAGACCAGGAAACGCTCCCGAGAAAGAGAATCTGCGTTTAAATGTTTGGTAAGACTGACTGAACAGGTAGAGCTGGCCAGGGTACTAAGCTCAGTCAGCCAGCGATGCAATCTCCCCTAAGCAATGAGATCAAATTGATTGAGGATGCATTATTAAAACGCGGGAAGCATACTCTTACCGCACCGGAGCGTCAATAAAATTTCTCGAATTTGTTCAGCCTTAACGGGTAGAGAATAACCGTGTAAAGGGTATAGACGATACAGGGAGTTAGGCAAATAGGCCGGAAGAGGGTATTAAGGAAGAACTCCTAAAGATTGGTTAGTTGTTGAAACCTCTAAAAATTAAAATGGTAGGCGCGTGGGGATTTGAACCCCAGACCCCTACCGTGTCAAGGTAGTGCTCTACCCCTGAGCTACGCGCCTACATCCTTCAAACAGTGGGTTCAATCAACTGAAAAGAAACGAATTCGTAAAGTAACAAACGGTGAGCGAGAGTGTCAAGCCTGCCTTTTTATGTGATGGCTGCGCCCCTTTAAGGCGGCCTTCTCTTTCAGGCGCTCGCCGTCTCCGCGGCCGCCTGCTCCCACTCTTCGTAAAGCCGTCGAAGCCGCGCTTCCGTCTCCCTGTATTCGCCGTCGAGCCTCCTGAGACGTTCCGCGTCGCGCCCGACATCGGGCTGCCCGAGCTGTTCTGAAAGCCGTGCCAGCCGCTTCTCGGCCTCTGCGATTTCCGTCTCGATTAACTGTGAATCGCGGAGCGGCTGCTTCTTCGCGCCCTTGCTCTGGGGAGACTTCGGCTTCGTGCGCGCGGCTCCGTCTTTGGCCTTGGCGGGGGCCTCTTTGGTCGCCGGTCGCTGGTCGGGTGCAGGCGCTGCGGGCGCGGCTTCCGGCGCGGGGGCGCGCTTCTTCGCCGCCTTCCAATCGTGATACTCCGTATAGTCGCCGTCGTAATGCTCGGAGTTGCCCGCGCCGTCGAGCGCCAGAATCTGCGTGGCGACGCGGTCCAGAAAGTAACGGTCGTGGCTGATGGTGATGATCGTTCCCTGGTAAGCGTCGAGCGCCTCTTCGAGGGCTTCGCGCGAGGGGATGTCCAGATGATTGGTCGGCTCGTCAAGGACCAGCACGTTGACGCGCGAGTAGATCAGCTTGGCCAGCGCGAGCCGCCCCTTCTCACCGCCCGAAAGATCGCGGACGTGCTTGTAAACGTCGTCGCCCGTGAAGAGAAACTTGGCGAGGAAAGAACGCAGCTCGCCTGCGGTCGCGGTCGAAGGCGCGACGCGGCGCAGCTCCATGATGATCTCGTTACGGTCGTCCAGATCGTCCAACTGCTGCGCGTAATAACCGACCTGGACCTTCGTTCCCCAGCGCACCTCGCCCGCCAGGGCAGGCAGCTTTCCGAGCACAGTCTTAACGAACGTCGTCTTGCCCGAGCCGTTCGGCCCGATGACGCCCAGGCATTCGCCGCGCTTGAGCGTAAAGGTGATGTCGCGCGCCAGGAGTTTTCCGGGATAGCCGACGGCGGCCTCGTTGACGGTCAGAACGTGTGTGCCCGCACGCTCGATCTCGCGGAGACGAAAATCGCCCGACGATTGATCGGCCCGAACGCCCTCGACGCGCTCCAGTTTTTCGAGCATCTTGCGGCGCGACTTGGCCTGCTTGGTCTTTTGCCCGGCGAGATTGCGGCGGATGAACTCTTCTGTCTTGGCGATCAGGTGTTGCTGGTTCTCATAGGCGCGCTGCTGCGCTTCGCGGCGCTCCTCGCGCTCGACCAGAAACGAAGAGTAGTTGCCCGTATAGCTGGCGGCGCGTCCGGCCTCGACCTCGATGATGCGGCGGCAGGCGCGGTCCAGAAAGTAGCGGTCGTGGCTGATGATGACGTAAGCGGAATTATAGGTGGTGAGAAACTCTTCGAGCCATTCGACAGAGGCCACGTCCAGATGGTTGGTCGGCTCATCAAGCAGAAGCACGTCGGGCTCGGCCAGCAGCAGACGGGCCAGGCCGAGCCGGTTCTGTTGCCCGCCCGACAGCTTTTCGGTCTCCAACTGCCACAGCTCGCGCTCGAAGCCGAGTCCCTGCAAGATGGCTTCGGCCCTGGCCGCATACTCGAAGCCGCCCTCGCGCTCGAACTGCTGCTGAAGCTCGCTGTAACGCTCCAGCACGGCCTCCAGCTCATCGCTGGCCTCGCTCATCCTGTGCTCAAGCTCGTGCATCTCGTGCTCGATCTGCTGCAAATGGCCGAAAGCCGCCAGCGCCGATTCGTGAACGGTCGAGCCCGCCTCGAAATGAACGTGCTGCGCGAGCAATCCGAGGCGGACGCCGCGCGCGCGAATCATATCGCCGCGGTCGGGCGTCTCCTCGCCGCTGATGAGACGAAAGATGGTCGTCTTTCCGGCCCCGTTGCGCCCTACCAGACCGACGTGCTCGCCCGGATTGACCTGTAGCGACGCCCCGCGCAGGACATCCTGCGAGCCGTAGGATTTATGTACATCTGAGAGACGAAATAACATAACGATGGTCAAAGTGCCGAGAAGCAGTGAGCGTGCCAGGTGACGCGCTCACTGCTTCCTTAACTTTCCGGGCTCACCGCCCGTCGCTTACTTTTTGGGCGAGGGCGAAGCGGCCGGGGCCGCCGGGCTGCCGGAGGGCTGGGGCGTGGCCGAAGCAGCCGGACTGGCCGCGGGCGAAGCACCAGCCGCAGGCGAAGCGTTGGCCGCGGGCGAAGCACCGGCCGCAGGTGAAGTCGCCGGGCGTAAGCCGCTCATCTTATCCGGGCTGGCCAGCATATCGGCCGCCAGCTTGTTCTCGACCCTCGATTCGTTCATCGCCACTTCGAGCAGCGCCGCGTTGAGGATTTGCCTGCGCTGGTTGAGCAGGCCGTCCGTGATGTCCTTGCGCACTTCGGGGCTCTGCAAGGTCAGGTTCTCGGTTTGCAGGCGCTTGTCCGTCAGCTTGAAGATGTACCACTGGCCGTTGTTCATGCTGACGGGCGGCGTGATGTCGCCGTTCTGCATCTGCCCGAAGAACTTTCCGATCAGGTCCTGCGGCAGCCCTATCTGCTTAAGTTCGTCCTCGGAATGGAAGCCGATGTCGCCGCCGCGCACGGCGCTCTGGTCTTCGCTGCGCTCGCGCGCCACGGTCGCAAAGTCTGCGCCGTTCTTCAAGCGCTGGTAGATGATGTCGGCCTTCTGCTTGGCCTCCGCCTCGCCCTTAGCGTCGTCCTGCGCCTTGTTATCGGCCGGGTCAACCACTATCGCCGCCAGCCCGACTCCCCTCGAAGCCACGTAGCGCTCCCTGTTATTGTTGTAGAAATCCTCCACTTCCCTATCGCTCGGCGTCCCGACCTGGCTGCCCAGCTTATCGAGCAGGCGCTTGACGGCGATCTGCTTCCGGGCGATGTCGCGCACCATCTGCTCGGTCTGGTTGGTCTCCTTGAGCATCTTTTCATACTGCTCCTGGGTCATCCCGTTCTGCTGCTTCTGCTCGTTGATGGCCTGCGTGATGTCTTCCTCTTTGGGCGCGAGGTTCTCCTTTTCGGCCCGCTGGAAGAGGACTTCCTGCTTGATTAATTCGTCGAGCACCTGGAGGCGCGCCGCGGCCAGCTCAAGCGGAGAGAGCTGAGTCTGCTGGCCCTTGATCTGCTGATTGAGAATCGTATCAACTTCGCTAAGCTTGATCTCTTTGCCATTGACGAGGGCGGCGACGTTATCTTTGCTGCCCGCGCTGCCCGTGCCGGTCGTATTGCCGCAAGCGGCGAAAATGGACGCCACCAGCACAAGAATGGCGAGGGGAATGGTTTGCTTTACAAGTCTATGCACTTTCTGCTCCTTCAACATAAACGATAATGGCTAACGCCGCTCGTAGAGTGCGCGCCGCTTGACGTTACGGAAACCTGTTTGTTATAAATTCTCGTTTTGAATCTCACGTAAAGATTCGACCGTGTTTACCTAAGATGTCTTTAACCAGGCTTTTTACTGTTCGGAGGTCCTAAATCACTATGGCTAAAAGATGCGAAGTCTGCGGCAAAGGCCCGCAATTCGGCAATAATGTTTCACACGCGAACAATCGCACGCGCCGTCGCTTCAATCCAAACCTGCAATCCATCCGCGTCCAGCGTCCCAAGGGCGGGGCGGAGAGGATGAAGGTCTGCACCAGTTGCATCAAGGCGGGCAAAGTCGCCAAAGCTGCCTGACAAACCGGCGTCCAAGGGCGGAAGGAGAAGGCTTTTGAGCCACGGCGCGGGCCGCGTTCGAGGGCTTAAAAGTCGAGAAGCAGTTCAAGGCCCAGGGGCTTTGTCCGAACTCTCTCCTTCCGCCCTCGCCCTTCCCTCTATTCTTTCCTCTCAAGCACCGCGACAGCTTCAATCTCGACACGCGCATCACGCGGCAGACGCGCCGCCTCAACCGTCGCACGCGCCGGCGGATTCTCACCGAAAAAGCGCCCGTAAATCTCGTTCATCGTCGCAAAGTCGTTTAAATCCGCGAGGAAAACGGTCGTCTTGACCACTCCGGCGAGCCCTGTCCCGGCCGCTTCCAGGACGGCCGAGAGATTGCGCAGCACCTGCTCAGTCTGCTCCGCGACGCCGCCCGCGACGAATTCGCCCGTCGCCGGGTCGAGCGGAATCTGCCCCGAAACGAAGACGAAGCCCCCGGCGCTGATGGCCTGTGAATAGGGGCCGATGGCCGCCGGAGCACTGCTGGTCTTGACGATCTCCCTCACTGTCTGGACAACCCCTTTTTGACTCTCTCAAACAAACTGCGCATTCTAACAGAAACCTTTAACGGACGGCAACGCAGCCCGGTCAAAAGCGGAAAGCTCAAAAAGGCAAAGGCGAAGCGGCGGGCACGACCCGTGCGGGCCCCTCCGCCTTCACCTTTGCCTTTCACCTCCCGCCTTCCCGGAGCCTTTAAGCCATGCCTTGGAGGCGCTCCACGTCCAGGACGCCCGGCACATTCTTAATCGAGCTGATGACCTTGTCCAGGTGCTTAACGTCGAAGACTTCGACCGTGACTTCGATGCGCCCGCGCTCGTCCGGGGCAACCGAAGCGTGAGCATTGCGGATGCCCGTCTTCATGTCCGAGATAGCGCCCGTGATGCCTGCGATCATGCCGGTCCGGTTCTCCGTGATGGCCAGCAGCTTGACGGCATAGGCCGCGTCGTCGGACTTGCCAGCCCATTCGACCTCGACGATGCGCTCGGGATTGACCATCAACTGCTCGACGTTTTTGCAGCGCGTGGTATGCACGGCGACACCCTTGCCGCGCGTGATATAGCCGACTATCTCCTCGCCCCTCAACGGGTTACAACAGCGCGCGCGCGTCACCATGAGGTCGTCCACGCCCCGCACGACGATGGAATCCTCGCCGAGCCGGATGAGCCGCTTGACGGCACGCATCCCGCTGCGGAGCTTGGATTCCTTCTGCGTATCCAGCTCCTCGAACTTTTCTGGGCCGAGATACTTGGCGATGATGTTGCGCGGGACCAGCTTGCCGTAGCCGATGGCGGCCAGCAGGTCGTCAACGCGCCCGTAGCCGTATTCGCCCGCGACCCGCTTGAGTGCCCCGTCGCCGTCGCCGAGGAGCTTCTTCGCGGAGAGTTGAAAGCGCACGGCCTCCTTCTCAAAGAGTTTGCGCCCGAGTTCCATTGACTCTGCGCGCTGCTGCTCTGCGACCCAGTGGCGGACGCGGTTGCGCGCGCGCGAAGTGACGACGAAGTTCAGCCAATCGCGCGAGGGATGGGAATTGGCCGTCGTCAGAATCTCGACGACATCGCCATTCTGAATCTCGCTGCGCAAAGGAACGATCCGCCCGTTGATGCGCGCGCCCGTGCAGGTGTTGCCGACTTCCGAGTGAATCGCGTAGGCGAAGTCCACAGGGGTTGCGCCGCGCGGCAGCTGGATGACCTTGCCCATCGGCGTGAAGGCGTAAACGTCCTTCGGATAGAGGTCGAGCTTGAGCGTGTCCAGGAAGTCCCTGGAATCCTTGACCTCCTGCGTCCACTCGACCAGGGAACGCAGCCACTGGAAAGCCTTGTCGTCGTCGTGCGGGCCGCGCTTCCCGTCCTTGTATTTCCAGTGTGCCGCGACGCCCTCTTCGGCGATGTGGTGCATCTCTTCGGTCCGAATCTGGACCTCGAAGGGCTGCCCCTTGGAGCCTATTACGGAGGTGTGCAGCGACTGGTAGAGGTTGTCGCGCGGGGTGGCGATCCAGTCTTTGATTCGACCGGGCACGGGCCGCCAGTTGTGATGCACGACGCCGAGCGCCGCATAGCAGTAGCGAACCTCGTTGGGCGTGATGATGCGCGCCGCCACCAGATCGTAGACCTGATCGAGGTCGATTTTCTGCCGCTTCAATTTCTTCCAGATCGAGTAGAGCCGCTTGACCCGGCCCTCTATCCGCACGTAAGGGACCTCCGCCTCGTGCATCCGCTCTTCGATGCTCGCGGTCACGCCCTGAAGAAAGGCATCGTTTTCACGACGCCGTTTCTCAAGCTGGGCCGTCAGGTCGCGGTAATCTTCCGGGTGCAGGTGCTGAAAGGCCAGGTCTTCGAGTTCGCCGCGCAGTTTGCCCATCCCGAGGCGATGAGCGATGGGCGCGTAAATGTCCATCGTCTCCTGCGCGATGCGCTTGCGCTTCTCCGGCTTGAGATACTGGAGCGTGCGCATGTTGTGCAGGCGGTCGGCCAGTTTGACGAGGACGACGCGCACGTCGTTGACCATCGCCAGCAGCATCTTGCGCACGTTTTCGGCCTGCTGCTCCTCGTGCGAGACGTTGCTGATCTGCGCTATCTTCGTCAGCCCGTCAACGAGCAGCGTGACCTCGTCGCCGAAATACTTGCGCAGCGTTTCCAGGTCAACGAGCGTGTCTTCGACCACGTCGTGGAGCAGCCCCGTGGCCACGGAGACCGAGTCTAAACGCATGTCTGCCAGGATGTTAGCGACTTCGAGCGGGTGTACCAGGTAGGGTTCGCCGGAGGCACGGGTCTGCCCCTTGTGCTCGCGCGCCGAGAAAAAATAGGCGCGGCGCAAGAGATCGAGGTCAGCCTGCGGCTGGTTGCGGCTGACCTTTTCGACGATGTCTTCGATGCGAATCATAGAAGCAGTTGGCAGAGGCTAGAGGTGAGCTGCCCGTGGTTGAGTTCTGACCGGCAGCTCACCTCTAGCCTCTGGTCGCTAATTATAACAAGAGGTGATGCTCAACCAGAAAGTCGAGCATCACCTTTAGATGTCAGGTGGGCCGGAAGGGGTTTCACCCGCCCGCCGCGCTGCTAGTTTTCCGTATCTCCCGGTTTAGCTGGCCGGAGGCGAAGGAGCCTCCCTCGCTATTCGCTGATCGCGCAGCTCCTTGGTCCGGGTGGCCGCCTCGTCGGCCTGCTTGGCATACCTCGTGGCGTTCTCCGTATTCTCGTCCATCTGGGCCAGCTTCTTGGCTTCGAGCAGCAGGTTATATTTCTGGCCCCAGGCCTTTTCGTTGTCCGGGTTCAGACTGATACCCTTTTCGGCCAGCTCAAGGCCGCTCGTCGTACACTTGAGAGCGTTGTCGTACTCCTGCTGCTCCTTGGGTTTCTTGTACTGGATGACCACGTTGCCGCCGCCCTTATCCACGTTCTGTTTGTTAGCAGGGCTTTCCGTAATGTTATAGGAGCATTCCCAGTCCTTGCTGGCGAGGAAGGCGTAGGCGTCGGAGCGGCGCTGGGCGGAGACGGCCTCGTTGTTGGCGCGCTGCGCGACCCAGGCGCGCTGCTCATCCGGCTTATTGATATTCCCGAGCAGGATGGTCACGGCGCTAAAGGCTTCGTCGTTGTTCGGGTCTTTCTGCTCAATCGCTTTATAGGCCTCGATAGCGGCGTTGGCCTTGGCGACGTTGCTTTCACTGGTATCGCCCCGGCGATACTGCGCGTGAATCGTGCGCGCGAGAAAGAGCGGGGCGACTTCGTTGCCGCCGTCAAGCTCAATCGCTTTCCTGGCGTGCACCTCGGCATCGGCGAACTTCTTCTCTTTATAGGCCCGAGCAGTTTCGTTCAGCTCGCTCTTGGCACGAATACTGTTGATGTAGCCGCAGCCAGAAGTGGCAGCAGCCGCCACCAGAATCAAGAGGCCAACCCTGGCTTGAGAGAGTTTCATCAGTTAATAGCTCCCAGCTATGATTATCAATGGCAGGCGAGCCCGTTTGAGTTCACCTGCCATCGATGAAAAAACATTATCGTTCGAGGGCATCCACCTGTAAGCCGACGGGCGTTGCCCCCGCGCCTTTGATCGTGTCAATGACTTTGACGACCTCTCCGTAAGGCATTGACTCAGGGGCTTTGACGAAGACCGTTTTCTCGATGATGTCAGTGCCGAACTTAGTGACTCTCTCTCTCTCCCTGGCCTGCAGCACGTCGGAGAGCTTTTTGCCCAGCAATCCCGGGTTATCAACCGTTCCGGCATCCTCACCATTCAACTGCAGCTTGTTGTCTTTCGTCACGTCCACGCGCAAAGTCAGTTTGCTCGGAGTGGCATTCTCCGGCTCGGCCTTCGGCTGTTCAGGAATCAGTGTTCTGAACCGCTTCGGCTTGAGCGGCGTCACCACCATGAAGATAATCAAGAGCACCAGCAAAACGTCGATCAGCGGTGTCACGTTGATGTAGGGTACGGCTTTCGAGCCGCCGCCTCCGCTCATTCCCATAAGATAGAACTCCTCTTCTCTCTGTCCCGATGAGCGCCCGCCCCTTAGTCTTAAGCGCAAGAAGGCGGGCGCTGATAACCCCCTTATTTCTCTTAGGACGCGCCGCCCCCGGCGGGCTTGACGCCCTTTCTGCGGTCGGCGACCAGGCCGATTTGCGTCACCCCGCCAGCCTCTTCCGAGCGGACGACATCAATGATGCCGACCACCTGTCCGTAGCTGACGTTGATGCCGCTCTTGATGTAGACGATCTTCTCTTCGTCCGTCTTCTTCTTGTCAACTTCCCTTTTGAGGTCTTCGGCCAGGCTCTTTCTGCCGGGGTCCGAGGGGCTCTTCAAATCCCCGATCGTGTACCGGGTCTTGCCGAGATAGAACTCGCCGTCGTTCGGGATCGAGATGACCAGCGAATCCTGCGAAGAGATGGCTTTATCGTCTTCCGGGTTAGCCGTGTTCTTCGGAATATCAACCGAGATTCCCTGCTGCAAGTTGGGCGTGACGAGCATGAAGATAATCAAGAGCACCAACATGATGTCGACCATCGGCGTGACGTTGATCTCGGAGTTGAGTCCGCCTCCTCCGCCTGATGACATTCCCATATCTTAAATCTCCCTTCAGAGCGGCCTGGCCGGGGCCAGGCGCGCCTCTTCGCCATCCGGCCTCTGCCCGGATCACAGCGTCTGGCGCGCGCCCCGCCGCTCTCTCGATTCTTTAGGCGTTCAATTGACGCGTTCGGTTCTTGAGGAAATAGTCGATCAGCTCTGAGGCCGAGTTGTCCATCTCGACGACGAAGCTATCGACTTTTCCGGTAAAGTAGTTGAAAAGCCAGACGGCGGGCACGGCCACGACCAGGCCCAGCGCGGTCGTAATCAGTGCTTCCGAAATACCGCCGGCGACGGCCGCGATACCTGCCGACTCGGCGTTCTTCATGCTCTGGAAGGCGTGGAGAATGCCGTACACCGTGCCGAAGAGACCGACGAACGGAGCGGTCGAGCCGATGGTCGCCAGGCCCGAGAGGCCGCGCCGAAACTCGGCCGTCTTAATCGCGATGGCGCGTTGCAGCGCACGCTTAGAGGCTTCGATCTCGTCGCCGGAAATCTCGGAAGACTGTTCGTGCGCGCGGAATTCTTGCAGGCCGGAGTTGACCACCATCGCCAGGTGCGAGCGCCTGTGCTTGTCGCTGATGTTGATGGCCTCTTCGATGCGGTCGTTCTTGAGAGCCTGGGCGACGCGCGGGGCGAACTCGCGCGACTGCTTCTTGGCCTGCGAATAGGTCAGGTAACGCTCGACCATGATCGCGATTGAATAGACGGACATGAGCAGCAGAATGCCGACCACGGTGTAGGCGACGGCGTCCAGGTTCTTGAATATCTCATACATCGAGAACTTGGTTTCGTCGGCCCCACCGCCAGCGCCGCCAGCCGGGCTCGCGGCCGGACTGGCCGCCGCATCCTGCAAGAACATGAGAAAGCCGTAGGCTTTCACGATAAGGCTCATTAGAATGGTCACGGTAAACGCCTCCAAATGTTTTCAATTAAATTTGATGCCGATCAGGTTGCAGGCCGGGAGCAAGGGGCCGCGCGGCCCCTCGCTTCCAAAGCAATCCCGTACTACTGAGCAACGAAGTTATAGGTGATGACGCCGGTCACTTTCACGGCCTGGCCGGAAAGCTGCGTGGGCGAGAACCGCGCTCCATAGGCGGCCTGGACGGCGGCCTGCTGTAAGAGCGGGTGACCACTGACGGCGCGGGCTGAAACGACCTTCCCGCTCTCGTCAATGGTGACCTGCACCGTGACGGTGCCGGAAGCGTGCGCGGCCCTGGCAATCGCCGGGTAGGCGGGCTTCGGCAGGTTGACGGCCTTACCGTTGAGCACGCCGCCCGAGATCGGAGCTTTGGGCTTGGGCGCAGGAGTCGGCGTGGGCTTCGGCGGCGGCGGCGGCGGTTCATCCGCGACTACGGGAGCGGGCGGGCCGCTTGAGACGGGCGGGCCGCTGGCGTTGGTGTCGCCGAAGGGGCTGCCGCCGCTGGGCGGAATGTAGTCACGATTGCCTTTGGCCGCACCCGGAATCGGCGGAGACTGTCCCTCTCTGGAAACGGAAGTCCCCTTCGGGGCGACCTCCGGCCGCTCGGTGACGAATTCCCGGACCGTGGCCACCTGCTGCTCGACCTGGACCTTCTGCTGTTTTGGGGCTTCCTGCTGCTTCTGCTGCTGGACGGGCGCTTGCTCTTCGACGACGACGGGCGTGATGAGCTTCAGATCGGCCAGCATCTGCGTATCCATGTGCATATCAGCCCCTTTGATGGCCGCCACCAGGAGGATAGCCCCCAGAATAGCGTAGACCCCCATAGTGGCCAGAAGAAACGAGCCTTTCCTCGCCGTATCCTCTTTGTGCGAAGTAGACTCGACCAAATGCTCGAACATTTCGTGTGTCCTCCCTATTCCGGTGCCAAATGGTCAGGGGTGTGAAAAATTCAAGAACTCAAAGATTGCTTCTCAAAAGCCGCCGCCAGCTCGCCCCGCTGGAGTATCACTTTAGAATAGTTGTAAGGGGGAAGCAGCAGTCGTCCGACGCTATGAAGACGCCGTTAAGTTTAACCCGACTACTGCGCGGGAATGAGTCAACTTACCAGCCATCCAGAGCATAGACCACCGCGCCTCCGGTCCGTTCACATACATGAAACGCGGGCGCGATTTCGAGAATATTTAATTGGCCAGCAACAGCGGCAGTCTATGCCGCGCGGCACAATAAAGTCAAGCGCAAAAGTATTTTTATGCGAGAGAAAACTTCAGGAACGCGCGGCCCCCTGCGGCTCGTTGACGACGCCGCCACCGCCCGTTCTGGCACGCCGTGTGCGGGCCGTCTGCTGGCCGCTGCGCCCGCCAGCCCCGGTCGGGGGCGTTTGCACGTTCGCGTGGTTCAAACGCTGCTGCCACCAGACCATAATGGGGCTCGCGATGGCGATGGAAGAGTAGGTTCCGAAGACGATGCCGATCAGGAGCGCGAGCGAAAAACCGCGCAGCACCTCGCCGCCGAAAAGGACCATCGCCAGGACGGAGAGGAAGACCAGCCCGGAAGTGATGACGGTGCGGGAAAGCGTCTGGTTGATCGAATCGTTGGTCACTTTGTAGAGTGAGTCGCGGCGATGCAGGCGCAGGTTCTCGCGGATGCGGTCGAAGACGACGATAGTGTCGTTGACGGAGAAGCCGACAAGCGTCAGGAGCGCCGCGATGACCGTCAGGCTGATCTCCCACTGGAAGATGGAGAAGATGCCGAGCGTTACCAGCACGTCGTGGAAGACGGCGATGACGGCCGCAGCCCCATACGTCCACTCGAAGCGAAAACCGATGTAGGCCAGGATGCCGAGCAACGCGGCGAGTGTCACGGAGACGGCCTGGAGGCGCAACTGTTTACCGGCGACAGGCCCGACCGATTCCTTGCTCTCGATGCGGTAAGCGTCGTTCTCCTGGCCGAAGGTATTGAGCGCGTTCTTGACCTTGGCGCTGGCCGGGTCGACTTCGGCCTGCGCCTCTGCGCTATTGGCTTCCGCCACCCCTTGCTGCGCCAGCTTGATGAGCATCTGGTTCGGGTCGTTGGCGACGGGCTGGATGATGGCGTCGTGCAGGCCCTGGCTGACGAGCGTCGAGCGAATGGCGTCGGCCGAGGGCGTCTGCTTGAGGAACCTGACGGTGACGACCGTGCCGCCCTTGAAATCCACCCCGAGGTTGAAGGCCTCGGTTCCGCCCGGCGTGGCCTGCCGGATAATGGCCGACGCCAGCCCGACCAGCATCAACAGCACGGAGACAATAATAAAGACACGGCGATTCGCCAGCCAGTCAATACGAACGTCTTTGAAGAATTGAATCATGATGAAATAGTAAATAGTCAATGGTCAATGGTAAATCGTGACGGCCTGCTATTGACCATTCACCATTGACCATTGACCGAATTTAAATACTGAGCGACTCCGCGCGCCTGCCCTTGCGATTGAGGAGCCAGATAAAGATTGTGCGCGACACGTAGACGGCCGAGAAGAGATTGACGACGAGGCCGAAGATGAGTGTCACGGCAAAGCCACGAATCGGCCCCGTGCCGAAGACGAAGAGAAAGAGCGACGAGATAACGGTCGTCACGTGCGTGTCAATGATGGTCACGAAGGCGCGCGCAAACCCCTGCTCGACGGCCGAAGGGACGGTCTTGCCGGTCCGCCACTCCTCGCGTATCCTCTCGAAAATCAACACGTTAGAGTCTACAGCCATGCCGATGGTGAGGATGATGCCGGCGATTCCCGGCAGCGTCAGCGTCGCCTTGAACATGACGAGCACGGCGAGCATCAGAATCATGTTCAGGATCAGCGCGACC
>DASVWH010000137.1:0-37387 GCA_036389715.1 Pyrinomonadaceae bacterium
GAGCGAATCATCAAGAGCCTCGCTCCACCAAGCACACAATCAGGCACAGGCTCGACCGGCAGACTTGCCGAAGAGCGACCGAAAAGGCCATAATAGCGGGCATTAATTTGGATTCGGCTTTACCCGCGAGCGAGCCTTGAAAGCTCGCTTTCGTGTTTATGGAGTTTTGAATGGTGAAGGAAAAAAGATTTCATGTCGGAGAACTGAGCAGCAGACTTATCTTGTCTCTCATCCTGGCGGCGGTCGCCGCGCCGCTCTCTGCGCAAAACGCGCCTGACCCCGACCCCGTCCAGAAACGGCTCATGCGCGCGCGCACACTGGTCGCCGCGCACAAACTCGAAGCGGCCGCCACAGAGCTTAATTCCATTCGCACCGCGACGACCGACGATGCCGTGCGTGATGTCGCCCACATCATGCTGATGAGCATCTACCTGGAAGAGGGCGACTACATGCGTGCGCAGTCTCTGCTCGAAGAGACCTATACTTCACGCTCGGCGCAGAATGAGAACTCGACGCGCACCTACTACGCACTCTCCGGCCAGGTCATCAACGGGGCGCGCGAACACCTGGGGCGCTATCGCTCCTTTGGCATCAACATCGCCGACAAAGACCTGCCGCCCGAAGCCTTGAGCGACCTGGACCACATGCGCATGCTCCTGGAGCGCGTCGCAGAGCAGGCCAGGGAGATGAGCCGCCAGGACGAGAAGGGATTCGATGCGCTCGGATTGCTGGAAGAGGCCGCGACGCTGCGCGGCACGCTCTCGCGCACAAGGCAGGAGCGCCTCCAGTGGCAGACGGAAGTCGCCAGCGCACGCCAGCGCCTGGCCGCTTCCGATACCCGCGTCGCTTCCATCGGCGGCATGCCCGCCGCTAACGCCGCGCGGCCAATGGCAGCGGGCACGGCTTCGCCTGGTTCTTCAACGCCGCCCGCCGCTTCGCAGCCCGTTCCCGCTCCTTCGAGCACACCGCGCCGCACTCCCGGCACAAATCAACAGAAGACGGCTGCCGAGCCCCAGAGTCCCGTCACGGCCCGGCCCGCCGGGAACGACGCGCCGGTTGATGCGCAGCGCAGCGCCCAGGCTCAAACAGGGCAGCCCAAGCACGTCGGGTCGCTGCTCGACATCGCCACGCAGAAGGTCAATCCTTCCTATCCGACGACCGCCAAGACCGCGCGCATCACGGGGGTCGTGACCGTCTATTTGGAGATTGACGAAAGCGGCGTGGTCTCTTCCGTCCAGAGCACCAGCGGGCCGCAACTTCTCCGCCAGGCGGCGATGGACGCCGCACGGCGCTGGAAATTCCGCCCCACAATCGTTGACGGCCAGCCCATCCGCGTCGTCGGATTCATCAATTTCAACTTCACTTTGTAAGCCCCTGGGGGCTTCCGCCAACTGGCCTCGAAGCATTTCACGGATAACGCTCTTGTTTCCAAGTTTGAGCGTTATCCGTTTCATTTATAAGCGTTTATTCAATCTTGACATAAAAGTAAGGTATGTTAAAATAGCGCTGAATCAGGATTCAGTTGGGTTTATCTCGAAGGAGTTAGCAAGATGAGGGTCTCGGCCCAGGAAGAATACGGTCTGCGCTGCCTGGTGCAATTGGCTCACCTGGAACAGGGCGAGTCGCTGACGCTTTCGCAAATCGCCAAGCGCGAGGGCATCTCGGCGGCCAACGCGGGCAAGCTGCTCTGGATTTTAAATAAGGCCGGGCTGGTGCAATCCCTGCGCGGCACTAAGGGCGGGTATCAACTGGCGCGTCCGGCCTCGGAGATTCGTCTGAGCGAAGTGATTAAGGTGCTCGACGAGGACGAGGTGACGGAGCATTGCAAGAGCTATACGGGCGTGCTCGACGTTTGCGTTCACACGAGCGATTGCGGCATTCGGCCCGTCATTCTGGGCCTGCATGAGATCGTCCAGAATGCTTTGTCGCAGGTCACGCTGGCGCAGCTGGTCGGGCCGGAGGCGAACGTGGATGCGACGCTCCACCAGATTCAGAAATTGCAGGAGCAGCTCAATCCGACCGAGCGATTCATTTAAATCGAGTTTGACGAGAACGATTATTCTCTCTACGGACGAAAGGCGGCTTCCCCTAAAACGAAGCAGGAAAATAAGATGAGTACTATCGAGGCACTTGCCAGCAAGGAATACAAATACGGATTCGTGACCGACATCGAGGCGGACATGATTCCGAGAGGACTCAGCGAAGAGACGATTCGCCTGATCTCTGCCAAAAAGGGTGAGCCCGACTGGATGCTGGAATTCCGTCTCAAGGCCTATCGCCACTGGCTGACGATGGAGGAGCCCAAGCATTGGCCCAATCTCAAGTATCCGGCCGTGGATTACCAGGACATCATTTACTACAGCGCGCCGAAGCAGAAGGCGACGAAGGCCAGCCTGGACGAAGTTGACCCGGAACTGCTCAGGACTTTCGAGAAGCTCGGCATCCCCTTGCAGGAGCAGAAGCAGCTGGCCAACGTCGCGGTTGACGCGGTCTTCGATTCGGTCTCGGTCGCGACGACCTACAAGGAGAAGCTGAAAAAGGCCGGGGTGATTTTCTGCTCCTTTTCCGAAGCGGTGCAGGAATACCCGGAGCTTATCAGGAAATACCTGGGCACGGTCGTGCCGACCAACGACAACTACTTCGCGGCGCTCAACAGCGCGGTCTTCACGGACGGCTCTTTCTGTTTCATCCCGAAGGGCGTGCGCTCGCCGATGGAGCTTTCGACCTACTTCCGCATCAACAATTCGGAGTCTGGCCAGTTCGAGCGCACGCTGATCGTCGCGGAAGAGGGCGCATACGTTTCCTACCTCGAAGGCTGTACCGCGCCGAAGTTCGATAAGAACCAGCTTCACGCGGCGGTGGTCGAGCTGGTCGCGCTCGACGATGCGGAGATTAAGTATTCGACGGTGCAGAACTGGTACGCGGGCGACGAAGAGGGCCGGGGCGGCATTTACAACTTCGTTACCAAGCGCGGCAAATGCGCCGGGCGCAACTCGAAGATTTCCTGGACGCAGGTCGAGACGGGCTCGGCCATCACCTGGAAATATCCTTCCTGCATTCTGCTGGGCGACAATTCCATCGGCGAGTTCTATTCCGTCGCGCTGACGAACCACGCGCAGCAGGCCGACACCGGCACGAAGATGATTCATCTCGGCAAGAATACGCGCTCGACGATCATCTCGAAGGGCATCTCGGCCGGACGCTCGAACAACAGTTATCGCGGGCTGGTCAAAGTGATGCCGAAGGCCGAGGGCGCGCGTAACTATACGCAGTGCGATTCGATGCTCATCGGCTCCCGCTGCGGCGCGAACACGTTCCCTTACATAGAGGTGATGAACAACAGCTCGAAGGTCGAGCACGAAGCCTCGACCTCCAAGATCAGCGAAGAGCAGTTGTTCTACCTGCAACAGCGCGGCATCTCGCAGGAGGACGCCATCTCGCTCATCATCAACGGTTTCTGCAAGGATGTCTTCATTCACCTGCCGATGGAGTTTGCCGTCGAGGCAACGCGCCTGCTCGGATTGAAGCTCGAAGGCAGCGTCGGATAAGAACGGGTGACGGCGACCAGCGGCCTGCGGTTTAAAGCCGCTCCCTGTCCTCTGTCCCCGGATTTACGGAGTAAATTTATCGTGTTAGAGATTCGAGATTTGCATGCGACTGTTGACGGCAAGGAGATTCTGAAGGGAATCAACCTGACCATCAAGCGGGGCGAGGTGCACGCCATCATGGGGCCCAACGGCTCCGGGAAATCAACCCTGGCCAAGGTGCTGGCGGGACATCCGTCGTATCAAGTGTCGCAGGGAGAGGTGCTCTACGAGGGGCGCAACCTGTTGGAGCTAGCGCCCGACGAGCGCGCGCGCGAGGGCATCTTTCTGGCGTTTCAATACCCGATAGAAGTTCCGGGCGTCTCGAACGCGCAGTTTCTGCGCCTCGCCTACAACGAGAAGCGCAAGCACCTGGGCGAAGAAGAGCTTGACCCGCTTGAGTTCAAGGACCTGCTCAAAGAGCGCGCGAAGATCGTCGAGATGGAGGCGAGCTTTATGACTCGCGCCGTCAACGAAGGGTTCTCCGGCGGCGAGAAGAAGCGCAACGAGATTTTGCAGATGGCCGTCCTCGAACCGAAGCTGGCCGTGCTTGACGAGACGGATTCGGGCCTCGACATAGATGCGCTGCGCATCGTCGCGGGCGGCGTCAACAAGTTGCGCAACTCCGACAACGCGATCATCCTCGTGACGCACTACCAGCGGCTGCTCAACTACATCGTTCCCGATTATGTGCATGTCCTGGCGGGCGGGCGCATCGTCCGCGAGGGCGGCAAAGAGCTGGCCCTGGAGCTTGAGGAAAAAGGCTACGACTGGATTAGGGCGAGCGCGGCAGGCACGGGCTCTGCGGGCGCTGCGCAGGTGAGTTAAAGAATGGTGTCCCCAGCAGCGACAGAAAAAAGCGGCTACGCGGAAGCGTTTCGCGGGCTACGGGAGAGGCTGCGCGCGGGCGGCGGCCCGGCCTGGCTCGAACAGTTGCGCGAGCGTGCCTTCGGCAGCTTCGAGCGTTCGGGTTTTCCTTCAATCAACAACGAAGAGTGGAAGTACACGAACGTTGCGCCGATTGCGAAAGCGCAGTTTGAGCCATCACCTGAAGGTCAGGCAGGCGCTGGCGCTCTCGATGCGTCCGAGCTGCGGCCCTTCGCTTACGCGGAAGCAGGCCAAAGCCGCCTGGTCTTCGTCAACGGTTTCTATCGCGCGGAGCTGTCGGCGGTCGAAGCCCTGCCGCCGGGCGTCGTGGCGGCAGACCTTAACGAAGCCCTGAGAGACGACGGCCATGCAGCGCTGATGCGCGCGCACCTGGAGCGCCGGGCGGGTGATGACGGGAACGCTTTCACCGCGCTCAACACGGCCTTTTTCGCGGGCGGGGCGTTTCTCTTAATCCCGCGCGGCGTGAAGGTCGAAGCGCCCGTTCACCTGCTCTTCCTCGCGGATAACAGGCAGGCCGGGGGGGTGCTCTCGTCGCCGCGCGTGCTGGTTGTCGCCGAGCGCGACAGTGCTGCGACCCTGATAGAGAGCTATGAGAGCCTCGGCGACGGCCCTTACCTGACGAACACGGTCGTCGAGCTTGTGCTGGCCGAGGGCGCGGAACTGGAGCATTACAAAGTCCAGCGTGAGAGCCTGGAAGCCTTTCACGTGGCGACGACGAATGCCGGGCTCGGGCGCAACAGCCGCTACAATTCGACGGCCATCACGCTCGGCGCGGGGCTCTCGCGTCACGACATCAACGTCGTGCTGGACCAGGAAGGCGCGGAGTGTTGGGTTGACGGCCTCTATCTCGTCGGGACGGGCCAGCACACGGACACGCATTCCGTGATAGACCACCGCCGTCCGCATTGCACCAGTCACCAGCTTTACAAGGGCATCCTGGACGGCAAATCGCGGGCCGTCTTTAACGGGAAAATCTTCGTCCGCGAAGGCGCGCAGCAGACCGATGCCAGGCAGGCGAACAGGAACCTGCTGCTCTCGAACGAGGCGCGGGTGGATACCAAGCCGCAACTGGAAATATTTGCCGACGACGTGAAGTGCGCGCACGGCGCGACCGTCGGGCAGCTCGAAGAGGAAGAGCTTTTCTACCTCTCCAGCCGCGGGCTGCACCCGGACATCGCGCGCAACCTGCTGACCTATGGCTTTGCCGAAGAGGTGATAGACAAGATCAAGCTCGAATCCATCAAGGCGCAACTGGACGAAGCGGTCCTGAACCGGCTTCAGGCGCGACTGGAAGCATGAGAAGCAAGCGTGAAGTGTCACAAGAGGGAAAGGTGAAAGAGCGCCCTTCGAGTTCGGAAGGCCGCAGCCGGAAGGGCAGGGTTGGAAACGACTCTTTTCAGCCCGTGTGCCTGTGAGGTCTAGATGATAGCTACAGAGAAGTCTTTAGAGTTGAACGAAGCGACGGGCAATGCAGCTTGGGATGTCGAGCGCGTTCGCAGGGATTTTCCCGTGCTTCGCCAGACGGTCAACGGCAAGCCGCTCGTCTACCTGGATAACGCGGCGTCTTCGCAGGTTCCGCAGCTCGTCATTGATCGCGGGAGCGCCTATCTGGAGCAGGAACACTCCAACATTCATCGCGGCGTTCATTACCTGAGCCAGCGCGCGACGACCGCTTATGAAGGCGCTAGAGAGAAGGTCAAGCGCTTCATCAACGCGCGCGACGTGAAGGAATGCATCTTCGTGCGCGGCGCGACCGAGGGCATCAACCTGGTGATGCACGGCTACGGCCGCAAATTCGTCGGCCCCGGCGACGAGGTCATCATCTCCGCGATGGAGCATCACGCCAATATCGTTCCCTGGCAGATGCTCTGCGAGGAGAAGGGCGCGCGCCTGCGCGTGATTCCGATGAACGATGCGGGCGAACTGCTGCTCGACGAGTACGACGCGCTCCTCAACGAGCGCACGAAGATCGTCGCCATCAATCACATCTCCAACGCGCTCGGCACGATCAATCCCGTCGGGGAGATGATCGCCCGCGCGCATCAGTACGGCGTGCCCGTGCTGGTTGACGGTGCACAGAGCGCGCCGCACATGACCGTGGACGTGCAGGCGATGGACTGCGATTTCTACGCTTTCTCGGGCCATAAGATGTTTGCGCCTACGGGCAGCGGCGTCGTCTACGGCAAGGCGGAGCTGCTGGAAAAGATGAACCCGTTTCAGGGCGGCGGCGACATGATTCGCTCCGTCACGTTTGAAAAGACGACCTACGCGGAGCTGCCCAATAAGTTCGAGGCCGGGACTCCGGCCATCGCTTCGCAGATCGGACTGGGCGCGGCCATTGATTATTTGAACAGCATCGGGCGCGAGCGTGCGGTCGCCTACGAGCAGGAGCTGCTGCGCTATGCGACCGAGAAGCTCAGCGCCATCGAGGGCGTGCGCATCATCGGCACGGCGCGCGAAAAGGCAAGCGTGCTCTCGTTTGTCATAGAGAGCGTTCACCCGCACGACATCGGCACGATTCTCGACCAGGAGGGCATCGCGGTGCGCGCCGGGCATCACTGCGCCCAGCCCGTGATGAAGCGTCTCAACGTCCCGGCCACGGCCCGCGCTTCCTTCGCCTTCTACAACACCCGGCAGGAGATAGACGCGCTCGCACGAGCCATCGAAAAAGTCATAGAGGTCTTTTCGTAAATGGTCAATAGAAGCACGGTTTTTCTCTTATCCATTTACGATTTACCATTTACCATTTACCATTAAACATGTCTGAACTGAGTGAGCTTTACCAGCAGGTCATCCTGGACCACAATAAGAAGCCGCGAAACTTTCGTAAGCTGGAGGGCGCGAACCGGACCGCCGAGGGGTTCAATCCGCTGTGCGGCGACCAGTTGACCGTCTACATGCAGCTTGACGGCGATGTCGTGACCGACATCAGCTTTGAAGGGTCCGGCTGCGCCATCTCGAAGGCGGCGGCGAGCATGATGACGCAGAGCGTCAAGGGCAAGAGCAGGCAGGAGGCCGAGACGCTCTTTGAAGAGTTTCACAGGATGGTGACGGGCGAGCTGGACCTGGAAGCGACGCCGAACAATCTGGGCCGCCTGACGATCTTCTCGGGCGTGCGCGAATTCCCGGCGCGCGTCAAATGCGCGAGCCTTTCCTGGCACACGATGCACGCCGCGCTGAAGGGCGAAGAGACGGTCTCGACCGAAGGCTCGGATGCCTTCTAACTTCAACATTTGTCTCTGGATAGGACGCTTTCGGCAGCTTGACCTGCGGCCGGTTTGCTGGTAAAAATCATCTTCCATCGCGCGCGTTTCTTCCTAAGAGAAACTTAACTCATCCGCTTAACCTGAAAGGAAATCCATAGTGCCTAGTTCCCCACGCTCTAAGCGAAACTCTGCCCCCGTGCGTTCCAAAGCCTTTGCCCTGATTGCGCTTTTTTCACTGCTGATAGCACTTTTCCCCGAGCGATTCATCCCCCTGGATTCAGCCGTCCATGCCGCTCCGTCGCCCAACCTTGTGATTAGCCAGGTCTACGGCGGCGGCGGTAATTCGGGCGCTCCTTATACTCATGACTTCATCGAGCTATACAACCGGGGCACTGTCGCCGTCCCTCTCAACGGGATGTCTTTACAGTACGCGAGTGCTACCGGAACGGGTAATTATGGTTCGTCGGATACGCAGAAGACCGAGCTGCCGAGCGTGATGTTGCAGCCGGGCCAGTATTTCCTTGTGCAGGAGTCAGGTGGAACTACCGGAGTTCCTTTGACCAATCCTGATGTGATTGACTCGACTCCGATTGCCATGTCCGGCACGGCGGGCAAAGTCGCCCTCGTCACGGGAACGACGACGCTCGGTTGTAACGGCGCGGGAAATCCCTGTACGACCACGCAACTGGCGCGAGTCGTTGACCTGGTCGGCTACGGCGCTGTCTCGAACGGGGCTGGCTCCTTCGAGACTGCGGCGGCCCCCGGCCTGTCTAATAGCACGGCCGCGCTGCGTGCGAACGGCGGCGCGACGGATACGGATAATAACTCTGCGGATTTCACAGCGGGCCCGCCCAATCCACGCAGCAGTACCGATGCTGCTCCGAGCGTTTCCAGCACGGTCCCGACGAGCGGGGCGAGCAATGTCTCGACCAGCGCGAATCTCACGGTCAACTTCAGCGAGCCGGTCAACGGCGTCGGCAACTGGTTTACAATCTCGTGCGGCAGCAGCGGCTCGCATACGGCGGCCGTCACCGGCGGCCCCAAGGCATTCACGCTCAACCCGGATTCGGACTTCTTAAACGGCGAGCAATGTACGGTCACGATTCTCGCCGGGCAGGTCGAGGACCAGGACCCGGTTGACCCGCCGAACAACATGGTCGCCAACTACAGTTGGACATTCAACACTGTCGCCGCCGATCCATGCACCAGCCCCTTCACCAACATCTACACCGTTCAGGGCAGCGGCAGCGCGAGCCCCTTCCCCAACGGCACTAATAAAACCATCAGAGGTATCGTCACCGGAGACTTTCAGGGCAGTGCGGGCCTGGACGGCTTCTTCGTTCAGGACCAGACCGGCGATAACAACCCCGCGACCTCCGACGGCATCTTCGTCTTCGCTCCGGGCGGGACTGATGTCGCCGTCGGCGACGATGTCGTGGTCAGCGGTAAGGTCAGCGAATTCAACGGCTTGACCGAGCTTGGCAACGTCTCGACGATCACCCGGTGTGGCACCGGCAGCATCGCTCCGACGACGGTTCACCTGCCCGAGACGGTTGACGGCGAGCTTGAGCGTTACGAAGGCATGCTGGTCACTATCCCGGAAACGCTGACGGTTTCAGAGAACTTCAATCTCGGTCGCTACGGCGAGTTGATGCTCTCTGCGGGCGGGCGTATGTTCCAGCCCAATAATTTCAACCTCCCGAAGAGTCCGGGCGCTCTGGCCGAAGCGGACGCGAACGCGCGCCGTCGCATCGTGCTCGACGACGGGAAGAGCATTCAGAACCCGAATCCGATTCCGTACCTCGGACCCGATAACACCCTGCGCGCGGGCGACACGACGAGCGGGCTCACGGGCTTACTCGATTTCAGATTCTCCGAGTACGTCGTGCAGCCGAGCGTCACACCGACTTTCACCCAGACCAATCCGCGCACGGCAGCGCCCGAGCCTGTCAACGGCAACGTCAAGGTCGTCAGCATGAACGTGCTGAACTACTTCAACGGAAACGGCTCGGGGCTTGACGGGTCGGCGGGCGGATTCCCGACTTCGCGCGGCGCGAGCAATCTGGCGGAGTTCCAGCGCCAGCGTGCCAAGATCATCGCGGCCATCCTGGCGATAAATGCGGATGTGCTCGGCATCATCGAGATGGAAAACGACGGCTCCGGGCCTGCGACCGCAATCCAGGATTTGGTCAACGGCCTGAACAGTGCGACCGCGCCGGGCACGTATGCTTTCCGACTCGGCCTGAATCCGGGAACCGATCTCATCAGGAACGCGATAATTTACAAGCCCGCGCGCGTCACACCTCTCGGGGATGCGGTCAACGATGTGGATACGGACGGGGATAACGCCTGGACGCAGGCGCGCAACCCGCTCGCACAGACCTTCCAGTACAATCCGAACAGCGAGAAGTTCACCCTCATCGTCAATCACTTTACCTCGAAGGGATGCTCCGCCGACGATAAGGGGCTGGACGCCGATCAGGGTGACGGGCAGGGCTGCGACAACTACCGGCGCATGCAGCAGGCGCAGCGCTTGCTGCTATTTATCGCCGAGCGCCAGGCGGCCGCGGGCGACGATGACGTGCTGGTCATGGGCGACCTCAACGCATACGGTAAGGATGACCCCATCAGGGCGCTGACGGATGGCGGGCTCGTCAACCAAATCGAGCAGTTCATCGAGCATCCCTACTCCTACGTCTTCGGCGGAGAGTCCGGCTACCTGGACCACGCGCTGACAACCACGAGCCTCAGTTCTCAGGTGAGCGGTGTCACGGAGTGGCATATCAACGCGGACGAGCCGATCATCATTGACTATAATAAGGAGTTCAAGCCTCCTTCACCCGACCTCTACGCGGCGACGCCCTACCGCTCATCCGACCACGACCCGGTCATCGTCGGACTTGAGTTGAATGCGCCGCCGACTGCCGATGCCGGTGGACCCTACAACGTCAACGAGGGCGGCTCCGTGACCGTCACGGCCGCGGGCAGCGACCCGGACAATGATGCGCTGACCTATGATTGGGACCTCGACAACGACGGGAACTTTGAGGTCTCGAACCAGCAAAGCGTGAGCTTCTCGGCAGCGGGGCTGGACGGTCCGAGCAGCCGTACCATCAGGGTGCGCGTCTCGGATGCGACGCACTCGACGACCGATGAAGCGACGGTCAACATTGCAAACGTTGCGCCTTCGGTCGGGGCTGTCACGGTAACGCCGAACCCTGTCTTGCTGAACTCTTCGGTCAACGCCGGTGCGAGCTTCACCGATCCGGGGACGCCGGACACACACACCGCCTCCTGGAACTGGGGCGACGGGCAGACTTCTGTGGGCGTCGTGACGGAATCGAACGGCTCGGGCTCCGTTACCGGCAGCCATACCTACAATACGATTGGCAGCTATAACGCCAGCCTGACCGTCACCGACGACGATGCCGGTTCCGGCTCGAACAGCGTTCAGGTCAATGTCACCTACGGCATCGTTTCACTGTTCGACCAGACAGAGGCGCACAAGAGCGGGAGCACCATTCCCATCAAACTCCAGCTCGTTGATGCCAACGGCAACAACCTGTCAGGCGCGAATAAGACTGTGCACCTGGTCAGCGTCACATTCAATTCCGTGATCGTTGGCGGGCCGGACTACGATTCGGGCAACTCAAACCGGGGGAACAACTTCCGCTTCGACCCTGTGCTGGGCGGATACATCTTCAACCTGAGCACGAAGAGTCTGGGGTCCGCGCCCGGTGAGTATACTGTAAACTTCACCGTCGCGGGCGACCCCGTCATTCACACGATTACCTTCACCCTGAGATAGCCTCTTCGGGAGAAGCTCAAGCGAAAAGGCCCTGATGGTTTGCGTCAGGGCCTTTTCGCTTGGAGTTTAAGGGCGCGCTCGCACGGCGCGTCTTAAAGCTGACAAAGAAATACGATGCGAGGCATAATGTTCTATATTGCCTGTTGAGCCATGAGAATTACACAAGTCGAGCTGCGCGAGATTCGTCTCGGCCTCGTACATTTTTTCGAGACCAGCTTCGGGCGGACCACGGAGCGGCGCATCCTGCTCGTCCGCGTCCTTGACGAAGAGGGCGCTGAAGGGTGGGGCGAATGCACCGTGGGCGAAGGCCCTTTCTACTCAGAGGAATGGACCGAGAGCGCCTGGGCCACTCTCAAAACATATCTCGCGCCGATGGTGCTCGGCCGCACGGTCGAGCGCGCCGCCGATGTCTTCTCTTTGATGAATCGCGTGCGCGGCAACCGGATGGCGAAGGCTGCGTTGGAGACTGCGTGCTGGGACCTGGAGGCCAAGCGCGCGGGCCTGCCGCTCTGGAAACATCTCGGGGGCGTCCAAAGAGAGATAGCGTGCGGCGTCTCCATCGGCATTCAGGAGACGCCGGAAGCCCTGCTGGAAAAGATCGAGAAGGAGCTGGGCGCGGGCTACCAGCGCATCAAGATCAAGATCAAGCCGGGCTGGGACGTGGGCATCCTTGAGTTGGTCCGCGAGCGTTTCCCGGAGATACCATTGATGGGCGATGCCAACTCGGCCTACAGGCTGGGCGACGCGCCGCTGCTCGGCCGGATGGACGAGTTCCGGCTGATGATGATCGAGCAGCCGCTGGCGTATGATGACATGCTCGACCACGCCGAGTTGCAGCGGCAGTTGCGCACGCCCATTTGCCTGGACGAGTCAATCCGCACGCCGGAGGATGCGCGTCATGCGATTGAGCTGGGCGCTTGCCGCATCATCAACGTCAAGCTGGGTCGCGTCGGCGGTCACACGGAAGCGCGGCGCGTCGAGCTTATCTGCCGCGAGGGAGGGATTCCGGTCTGGTGCGGCGGGATGCTCGAATCCGGCATCGGGCGCGCTCACAACATCGCGCTGGCGACGCTCGAAGGCTTCACGCTGCCGGGCGATGTCTCGGCCAGCGCGCGCTACTGGGAGGAAGATATTATAGAGCCGCCCGTCACGGTCACGCCGCGCGGAACCATCGTCGCGCCCGACGCGCCCGGAATCGGCTATCAAATCAACCGCGGGCGGATAGAGGCGCTCACGGTCAGGAAGGAGAGCCTGTCCTGACCTTTGAGCTGATTCGATTATGAGTCGTCACCTGGAGAAAGCAGCGGCGGGAGCCTTGCTCGAATTTATGGAGCGGCGGCGAGATGAGGCGCTGGCGCTCGTGCGCGAGCTGGTCGAAACCGAATCGCCATCAGGCGACGTTGAAGGCAGCCGCGCCGTCGTCAGCTTACTGGCCGAAGCGGCGCATGCGGCGGGCAGCCGCCTTGCGGTCGAGCGGATCGAGAGTCCCGGCTACGGCGAGCATCTGCGCGTCAGGGCTTTCACGGAGGGCGCGGGCGATTCCGGGACCATTCTGCTCGTCGGACACACGGACACCGTGCACCCGCGCGGCACTCTGCTCGCGCGTCCCTGGCGCAGCAGCGGCAATCGCATCTACGGCCCCGGCATCTTCGACATGAAAGCGAACTGCGTGATGGCGCTGGAAGCCCTGCGCGCCTGCGCGGAGCTTGGGCTCGCGCCGCGCCGCGCGGTCACGCTCATCCTGACCTGCGATGAAGAGACCGGAAGCATGACGGGCCGCGCGCTGGTCGAAGAGGAGGCGCGGCGCGCACACGCAGCGCTGGTGCTTGAGCCGCCTGCCGCGGGCGGGCGCGTCAAGACGGCGCGCAAGGGAACAGGCATCTTCAGGATGGAGGCGCAAGGCATCGCCGCGCACGCCGGGTTAGAGCCGGAGAAGGGCGCGAGCGCGACGCTGGAATTGGCGCGACAGATAATCCGCCTCTCCGAGCTTGACGGCCGGGAGAAGGGAACGACCATCAACGTCGGCGTGATTCAGGGCGGGACACGCTCGAACGTCGTCGCGGCCGAGGCGCACGCCGAGATAGACGTTCGCTTCAGCACGTCGGACGAAGCGAACCGCATCAAGAGAGAACTGACGGAGGCGCGTCCGTTTGACGAGCGCGTACGGTTGTCCGTCAGCGGCGACATCAATCGTCCGCCGCTCGAACGCACGGCGCAGGTCGCGGCTCTCTTCGAGCAGGCGCGGCAGGTTGCGGGCGCAATCGGCTTTGAGCTGGGCGAAGCGGCGGTCGGCGGGGCATCGGACGGCAACTTCGTGGCGGCGATGAACGTGCCTGTCCTGGACGGGCTCGGCATAGAGGGCGACGGCGCACACGCGGAGCACGAACACATCGTCGTCGAAGATATCGCCAGGCGCGGCGCACTGCTGGCGGGCCTGCTCGCCTCGCTCTGAAGAAACGTCCCGGCCGCCGTTAGTTGCAGACAGGCGCAGAGTCGCGCAGAGACGCGCAACTACAGGCGCTCATGAGAGCCAGCCCTTCGATCTGTCTTTCGCTGTTGCTCTGCGGCTTTCGGCGGCAGTATTGAAACGTATTCCAAGGATTCGGAGGCTCCCTGTTACCAGATGAAACTCGCTACCTGGAATGTTAATTCCGTGACCGCGCGATTGCCCGTGGTGACGCAGTGGCTCGCCCAGGCGCGCCCCGATGTGCTTTGTTTGCAGGAGTTAAAGTGTACGGATGAGAAGTTCCCGGCCGCCGCGTTTGCGGAGCTGGGCTACGAGTCGGAGGTCTTCGGGCAGAAGACCTACAACGGCGTGGCCATCCTCTCGCGCACCGGCTGCACGAACGCTCAGCGCGGCTTTCCCGACGACGAGGAAGGAGCGCACGCGCGCCTCCTGGCCGCGACGGTAGAGGGCGTGCGCGTCGTTAATGTTTACGTGCCGAACGGGCAGTTCGTCGGTTCGGACAAGTACCGTTTCAAGCTCGAATGGATGAAGCGGTTGCGCGCCTTCTTCGACGACGAATATAAGCAGGGCCAGCGCGTCCTGCTCTGCGGCGATTTCAACGTCGCGCCCGAAGAGCGCGATGTGCATGACCCGGAACAGTGGGAGGGCCACGTGCTTTTCAGCAAGCGCGAGCGCGCCGCCCTGGAGAAGCTCAGGGAATGGGGCTTTACGGATGCGTTTCGCTTGCACACGGAAGAGGGCGGCCATTATTCCTGGTGGGACTATAGGCAGGGCGCGTTTCGCCGCAACACCGGGCTGCGGATAGATCACATCTGGGTCTCGAAGCCGCTCGCCGCACGCTGCACCGGCTGCCGGATAGACAAAGAGCCGCGCGCCTGGGAGCGGCCCTCCGATCATACGCCGGTCGTGGCCGAGTTTGATCTGAGCGATGAGTGATGAAGAGAGCGCGGTGAAGCGTGAGCGGAGCGGCGCGATGAGCCGCCGGGAGCAGCCGGACCTGTGCGGCTCGCTTCGTCGCCCGAGGTTCGGACTTGCCTTTGAGGATGAGGGGAGCAGTTGATGAGTAAACGGAACAAAGATACATGGATGCTGGCGGCGGCCGGCGTGGGCGCTTTGATGGCGGGGCGGGCTGCGTTCAGGTGGTGGAAGGAGTATGACCTGCGCGAGAAGGTGGTCTTAATAACGGGCGGGTCGCGTGGGCTCGGGCTGGTGATGGCCAGAGAGCTGGTGCGCGAGGGCTCGCTGCTGGCCATCTGCGCGCGAGACGAAAGGGAGCTCGGGCGCGCGCGTGAAGAGTTGGAGCAGCGCGGCGCACGCGTCCTCGCCCTTCAGTGCGATGTTACGCAGCAGGCGCAGGTGGACCGGATGGTGAGCGCCGTTCAGAGCCATTACGGAAGGGTTGACGTGCTCATCAACAACGCCGGGGTGATTGAGGTCGGCCCGGTGGAAGTGATGACGCCGGACGATTACGAAGAGGCCATGAAGACGCACTTCTGGGGGCCGCTCTATACGACGCTGGCGGTTTTGCCGGAGATGCGGCGGCGGCGCGACGGCCGCATCGTCAACATCTCTTCCATCGGCGGCAAAATCGGCATCCCGCACCTGGTCCCTTACAGCGCGAGTAAGTTTGCGCTGGTCGGACTCTCCGAAGGCTTGCGCGCCGAACTCGCCAAAGACGGCATCGTCGTGACGACCGTCTGTCCCGGACTGATGCGCACGGGGAGCCCGCGCAACGCCGTCTTCAAGGGGCAGCATCGCTCCGAGTACGCCTGGTTCAGCATCAGCGATGCGACTCCGCTGACGGCGATGAAGGCCGAACGCGCCGCGCGACAGATTATCGCGGCCTGCCGTCGCGGCGATGCGGAGGTCGTGCTCTCGATCCAGGCCCAGCTGGCCGTCAAGTTTCACGGCCTCTTTCCGGGACTGACGGCAGACGCGCTCGGCCTCCTGAACAGGCTCCTGCCTGCTCCCGGAGGCATCGGCACGGCGCGTGCCCTCGGAAAAGAGAGCCAGTCGGAGTTGTCGCCGTCCTGGGTAACGACGCTCAGCGACCAGGCGGCGCAGCAGAACAACGAAGTCCTGGACCTGGATTAGCCGGGAAAAAGAGAGGGCAAAAGGGAAAGACCCGGATGGATAAAAGGAGCAGAGGGCGCGGCAAATCCGAAACGCCTGCTCCTCGCTTCATCTTCATCTTTGGACCTCTGCCCGTCTTCTCTGTGAGAGGTTTAGCGTCATGAGCGGAGAGCAGAAATGGCCGGATATGCTGTGGGTCGTGCGTCACGGCGAGAGCGCGGGCAATGTCGCGCGGGACGCCGCGGAGGCTGCGGGCCTGCCCGTGATAGATATTGCGCACCGCGATGTAGACGTGCCGCTCTCGCCGCTCGGCGAACGGCAGGCTGCGGCGCTCGGGCAGTGGTTCGGGGCGATGCCTGCCGAAGAGCGCCCGTCCGTCGTGCTCGTCTCGCCCTACGTTCGCGCACGCGAGACTGCGCGGCTGGTGCTCAAAGCCGCCGGGATCGAGCGCGGGGAGCTGACTTTTATCGCCGACGAACGCTTGCGCGAAAAGGAGTTCGGGATTCTCGACAGGCTGACGGGCGTCGGCATCCGGCAGAAGTATCCGGAGCAGGCCGAGGCACGGACGGCGCTCGGCAAGTTCTACTACAGGCCGCCGGGCGGCGAGAGCTGGTGCGATGTAATCCTGCGCCTGCGCAGTGTGATAGACACTATCACGCGCGATTACCGCCGTGAGCGCGTGCTCGTCGTCAGCCATCAGGTCGTCGTCAACTGTTTCCGCTACCTGCTCGAAAGAATGACCGAAGAAGAGATACTCGCTCATGATCGTGCGGAAGAGATAGCCAACTGTTCCGTCACCTCCTACGGGTTCGACCCGCAGCGGGGCAAGCGCGGCAAGCTCGCGCTCAACCTCTTCAACTTCGTCGCGCCGCTCGAAGAAGCAGGCGAGAAGGTCACAACGAAATCCGATGTCCCCATCGCGCCGAAATAACAGCAGCGGACAGGGAACGGAGGCCGGGGAACGGTCAAAACAGAAGGGCGCTGGCCGTCCGCTGCCCGAGCCCCGTCGCCCGCTCTCCGGCCCCCGTCCACTGCTCTTGACGCCTGGCCTCTTGCGACGTTGGCCTCTGCCGCGGCCCGACGAAGAGGGCGATAAGGAAGACCGCGGGCGCGTGCTGGTCGTCGGCGGGTCGAGCCAGATGCCGGGCGCTGTGATTCTCGCCGGGACGGCCGCGCTTCGCGCAGGGGCGGGCAAGCTCCAGATCGCAACGCCTCGCAGTATCTCGCAACTGATCGCGGCGGCCATCCCGGAGTCGCGCGTCTTCGCGCTGCCCGAGACGAAGACCGGGGGCCTCTCGCCCGCAGGCGCTGCCGAGTTGCTTGAGCGTGCGAACATGGTCCAGGCCGTGCTCTTCGGGCCGGGAATGATTGATGCGAGCGCCGTCGAAAGGCTGGTCGGGAAGCTGCTGCCGGGCATCGAGCGGGCGACGGTCATCCTCGATGCGGAGGCGCTCGGGTGTTTGACCGGGGCGCCCGACGCCCTTTTCTGCCTGGGCGGTAAGGCCATCCTGACGCCGCACGCCGGAGAGATGGCGAAGATGCTGGGTATCAGTAAAGAGGCCGTCGCGCGTGATGCGCTCGGGACTGCACGGCGTGCGGCGGCGGCTTTGCGCGCCGTCGTCGCCCTCAAAGGGGCGGAAACCTTCATCACCGCGCCGCAGACGCGCAAGGTCTACTGCAATCGCAGCGGCAACGTCGGTCTGGCCACTTCCGGGTCGGGCGATACGCTGTCGGGCATCGTGGCGGGGCTCGCGGCGCGCGGGGCGCTGCCGTTACAGGCTGCGGCCTGGGGCGTCTATCTACACGGGCGCGCGGGCGACGTGCTGGCTAAACGCATCGGGCGGTTGGGTTTTCTGGCGCGTGAGTTACTGGCGGAAGTGCCCGCGCTGATGGCCGGGCTGGAAGCACGTCAGGGACGCTGAATACAGGCCCTCCGTGAGCGCCGCACACTTTCAGTTGCCGTGCCGTGAGAGGCTCAAAAACGGCGGCTCATTCGCCGCTTGAATCCGACAGACGATATAACTCCGGCTCTCCGTCACGCGCGGTCATCGCATCCTGTGACTCTGTCAAACCCGGTCGCCGAGCGCCGCTGTCGCTCAATCACGCCCTTTTCTCTTCTGCCAGTGTTCGACGGGCAAGGGCCTGCCGTCTTCTGCGGACGCGGCATAGACGGACTGCCACTCGCCGGGAGCGACCGCCATGTTGACGAACTTCGTGCCGAGCGACTGGCTGCCTCCGTAGAGCACCAGCGTGCCCTCGCCGACGATCTCAACCCTGTCGGCAAAGACGCCCAGCTCCTGCCCGTTCGTCAATTTGATCCACCAGTAATACCGCCCATAATCGCTTGCCGCCATAGAAGCCTCCCTCGGGACAATTCTATACCTGTTGGCGAAGCCCTGTCTTGAGAAATTTACGAACGGGCAGAGGCCAATCCCCGGCGGGCTAGGGCGGGCGCGTTACTCTAGAGCGTGCGCGTTACTTTCGAGAGCGAGCGCGGAGCGTCCGGGTCCAGCCCCTTGGCCTCTGCGAGCAGGGCCGCGAAGAGCTGGCCTGGAATAATGTAGGGAACGGGCGCGAGAAATTCGCCAATCTCGTCGGGCATGATGATCGCACGCGAGCAGGCGCTGGCCGCTTCGCGGTCGGAGGTAATGGCCAGAGTGTCTGCGCGCAATTCGCGCAGCCTGTTAAGCAGGACCTTGACGCCGTCGAGCATAGCGCCCGGCGGGGCGAAGAGCAGGACCGGGAAGTGGCGCTCGACCATCGCCAGCGGGCCGTGCAGGAAGTCCGCCGACGAGAAACGCTCGGCCACTACGTAGCAGGTCTCCATCAGCTTGAGCGCCAACTCGTAAGCGTTGCCGTAAATCAGGCCGCGCCCGACCACCACGCAGTTTTCCATGAAGACGTAGCGCTCGACCAGCTCCCTGAGCTGCGGCTGCAACTCCAGGGCGCGGGCCGCGTAAGCCGGAATGGCCTGGTAGGACGCAATCGCCGCGCTCGGGGAGAGCGCCGCCGCCAGCATGTAAAAGAGCATCATCTGCCCCGTGTAGGTCTTGGTCGCCGCGACGGAGCGCTCGCGCCCGCCGTGCATCAGCAGCGTCTCGTCTACGATGCCGCTCATGGTGGACTGCGGCTCGTTGGTTATCCCGACCGTGTAAGCGCCGCCGTCGCGCGCGTTGTCGAGGACGCGGTTGATGTCTTCGCCCTCGCCGGACTGCGAGACGCCGACGACGAGAGCCCGCTTGAGATTGAGCTTCGCGCCGTAGACCGTATGCACGGAGGGCGCGGCCAGCGAGACAGGAATCCCGGTGGTTATCTCCAGCAGGTAACGACCGAAGAGCGCGGCGTTATCGGAGCTGCCCCGCGCCACCAGGACGATCAGGTCAAGGTCGCGCCCCTTGAGGAATGCGCCGAGCCGCTCGACCTTGCCCCGCTCTTCATGAATAGTGCGCGCCAGGGCCTCCGGCTGCTCCGCTATCTCCTGAAGCATTAAGGACAAGATGATGACCTTTCGATGAGCGAGCATGGCCGGACCGGATGTCCCGCAACGGCATCCGGCCCGGAATCCGGGACGGGATAAAGAAGCCCGCCGGGGCCGGGACTATTTCTTGAAGGATGCTCGATTACGGCTCTCGTCCCTGCGGGGTGCGGGTGGACGCTGCGAGCGACGCGAGCACCTGGTTGGCCGCATCGCGGGCCGCCTCCCTGAGCTGGTATTCGGTCTGAGACGAACCCCGTCTGGTCGTGCGGCCCCCGATGCCGATTGGTCCTCTGCGTGAGCCCTGGAAGGCGCGCCCGCTGGTCTTGACCTTCCCGGTCTCGGGCGTGAAGACTGTGAAACGAATGAAGAGGTCGTCCGGGTTGATGTTGTTGATGGACGAAGCGGGATCGAACGTGCTCAATTCCAGCTCCAGCCAGACGACGTAGACATCCTTAGTGGACTTGGCGCGCTTGACCGCTTCGGAGCGGTCCATCATGTCGCGCCCGCCCGTCACGGCAGCGGTCGAAGCCTCGCCGATGCGCTGTGTGAAGCTGTCGCGCATCGAGTCGTAGAGGTAGGCGGGGATGTTGGCCATCGTGCCGCGCCCGTTGGTGCAGACGAAGAGCGAGAGCTGGAGCTTTTCGGGCTTCGGCGCGGGCGGCACGGGCCGGGCTGCTTCCGCCGGAGCGGGCGTGGGCGTCGGCGAAGGGTTCTTCCGCACCTTGCGGCCCGACTGGCCCGGGGCCGCGCCCGCTGCCGCGAAGATTAAAAGGGAGCAGACAAACAGCGCCGGGAGCGGGGCCGTCAAAGCCCTCCTCGAAACTAGGCTCGACTGTCGCATCGGTTGACCTTTCTCCTTGCTGAGTTCGACTATCGCACCGCAACAACAGCGCACGGCTCTCGCACGGTCTTCCGCCGCGGGCTCTCCGCTGCTGTGTAAACCCTTCATCCTCTAAGGATTATCGTCCGCCTGGCGGGCCTCCCGCCGCCGGTAGCCGGGGCCCCGCAGGACGCGGCCCGCGAGCGCCGGAGTGCGTCGGCCCTGGTCCACGCTCAACTGCCCGTTGATGATAACGTAAGCGATGCCTTCCGCATACTGGTTCGGGGCTTCAAAGGTCGAGCGGTCGCGAACGCGGCCCGCATCGAAGATGGTGATGTCGGCGTACATGCCTTCGCGCAGCACCCCGCGCCCGTCGAGCCTGACGCGCGCGGCCGCAAGCCCCGTCATCTTATGCACGGCCTCTTCGAGGCTCAACAGGTGTTCGTCGCGGACGTAGCGCGAGAGGATGCGCGGGTACGAGCCCCAGCCGCGCGGGTGGCCCTTGGCCGCAGCGAGCGGGCCGTCCGTCGCACGTGCGCCGCTGTCCGTGCAGATCGAGACGAAGGGCGTGCGCAGCGCCGCGCGCAGGTCGTCCTCCGACATCATGAAATAGATGGCGCTCGTCTGACCGTGATCGGCCAGGATGAGGTCGAAGAGCGCGTCGAGCGGCTCGGTCTTCTGCGCCGCGGCTATCTCTGAGATGCGCTTGCCCTGCGTCCATTCGAGGTCGCGGTTGACGACCGAGCTGATGAGGACGCCGCCCGCCTCGCCGCTCCCCAGGTAGATATTCTCCCAGTCGTTCGAGTCCGTCATAATCTCGCGCTTGAGACGCGCGCGCGTTTCGCGGTCGCCGAGCCGCTTGAGCATACTCTGCGTGCCGCCTTCGAGCGCCCAGGGCGGCAGGCAGGCCGTCAGAGAAGTGCTCGCCGCCGTGTAGGGATAGGCATTCGCCCCGATGTCCAGCCCGCGTGCGCGCGCCGCCTCGATGCGCTTCAGGACTTCGGGCATCCGTCCCCAGTTCTTCTTGTAAGCCGTCTTCAAGTGCCAGATTTCGACGGGGATGTGCGCCAGCCGCGCGATCTCGAAGACCTCTTCGAGCGAGGCGTCCAGCGCATTGGCCTCGCTCCGCTGGTGCGTCGCGTAGATGCCGCCGTAGCGGGCCGCCACCTTCGCCAGCTCGACCAGCTCGCTCGTCAGGGCAAAGCGCGCCGGGACATACTGGAGCGATGTCGAGAGACCGAGCGCGCCGTCCTCCATCGCGCTGGCGACGAGCCTGCGCATCTCTATCAATTCGTCAACGCTCGGCGCGCGATTGTCAAAGCCGATGACGTAGGCGCGGACCTGCGTTGCGCCGACGAATGTGCCCAGGTTGACGCCCACCCCCTGGCGCTCCAGGCGGCCGAAGTATTCGCCGAGCGTGCGCCAGTCCACCTTCAGATGATAGCGGCGGTAGTAGTCTGCGTCCTCTGCAATCAGCCGTTCGTTGATCGGCGCGACGGAGCTGCCCTCGCCCGTCACCTCCGTCGTCACGCCCTGCATGACCTTGCTCATCGCGCGCGGGTCAATCAGCAGGTTGGTCTCCGATTGGCCCAGCATGTCTATGAAACCGGGCGCGACGACGAGCCCCCGCGCGTCAATCACGCGCCGCGCACGCGCCCTGCCTACCTTGCCGATGCGCGCGATGCGGTCGCCCTTAATGGCCAGGTCCGCCTCGTAAGCCGGGCGGCCCGTGCCGTCAACGATGCGGCCGTTCCTGATGATGAGATCGTATTCCGCAGCGGGCTCGGCCGCGCCGGAGGGAAGCGATGTGGAAAGCGAGACGGCCATCAGCATGAGCAGCCCTATTGTTGCCACTGGTCTCATAACAACTCCGCGGGGAAGAGAGAATGAAGAACACTGCGCGCCACTGCCGCCACTTCGAAGAGCAACTCTTCGCAGAGCATTCTGCCTGCATCAACGCTTTGTGGCAAGAGTGTGCTCGTAGATGATAATCTCAACGGGTGAGCAGGGACGTTGACTATGAGCATCCTTCAGCCGGTTTTAAATTAAGCTCTGAATCTCTTAGCAAACTCGACGGGCGGTGAATAGTGACTGACGGAACAAAGCATGGACGAAGCGTCGTCGCCGGAGAAGTGGCCCGGGCGATCAACGGAAAACTGACCGGAAGCGAGCGCACGCAAGTGCTCGACGTAACGCACGATTCGAGACGCGTCGGCGCGGGCAGCCTCTTCGTCGCCGTCCGCGGCGAACACCTGGACGCGCATCGCTTCATCGCACAGGTGATGGAACAGGGAGCGGTCGGTGTTATCTCGGAACTCGAATGCCCGGCGGATTTCGGCGGGGTCTGGCTGCAAGTGGACGACGCGCGGCGTGCGATGGCCGCGGCTGCGGCCGAGGTTCACGGGCATCCTTCGCGCGAGCTGCGGCTTGTCGGCATCACCGGGACCAACGGCAAGACGACGACCACTTATCTCGTCGCCGCCATCGCGGAGGCCGCGGGCGAGCCGGTGGCGATGACGACCACGGTCGAATACCGGATAGACAAAGAACGCTGGAAAGCCGAGCGCACGACGCCGGAAGCGACCGATATGCAGCGCTTTTTGCGCCGCGCGGTCTCGGCTGGCTGCCCCATGGCCGTGATGGAAAGCTCTTCGCAGGCGATTGATCTTCATCGCTGTGACGGGCTTCGTTACAGCGTCGCCGTCTTCACCAACCTGACGCGCGATCACCTGGACTATCACGGGACGATGGAGAACTATTTCGCCGCCAAGCGCAGGCTCTTCGACGGCAGCCTCGGAGAGCCGCCGGGAATCTCCGTCATTAACATGGACGACCGTTACGGCGTGGAGCTGGCGCGCGAGCTTGAAGCAAAGGGCGAGCGCGTGCTGCATTATGCGCTTGGCGCCGGGGCGGAGGTGACGGCCTCGGAAGTCGAGCACTCGCTGGCGGGGATGCGCTTTCGCCTGCACACGCCGCAGGGAGAGCGTATGCTGCATTCGCCTCTCGTCGGGCGTCCGCACATCTACAACATCCTGGCGGCGACGGCGAGCGGGCTGGCGCTCGGCTACGGGCTGGACATCATCGCGCGCGCGATTGAGAGCTGCGGGGGCGCGCCCGGCCGCTTCGAGCGCGTCCCGCACGCGGGCGATTTCAGCGTCATAGTAGATTACGCGCACACCGACGACGCGCTCGTCAACGCGCTCAGCACCGCGCGTGACGTGACGGAGGGGAGAATCATCACTGTGTTTGGCTGCGGCGGCGACCGCGACCACTCAAAGCGCGCGCCGATGGGCCGGGCCGCCGCGAGCCTCAGCGATGTCATTATCCTGACCTCCGACAACCCGCGCACGGAAGACCCTTTGAAGATTCTCGCGGATGTCGAAGCCGGGATGCAGGAGGCTTCAAAGCCATACAGCAAAATCCCGGATCGCCGCCAGGCCATCCGCCGCGCAATCGCCGAAGCGCGCACCGGCGACCTGGTCATCATCGCAGGCAAAGGCCACGAGGATTACCAGATCATCGGACACAACGTCTCGCACTTTGACGACAAGGAAGTGGCGCGCGAAGCCCTGCAAGAGCGCGGCTGAAGACTGGAAAGTCCTTGGCTGGAAGCAGGCTGGGCCGGAAAGTCGTTGAAAGAGAGCGGGTTAGACTGTCAGGGGAGAAAAGGGATGCGCCGCGAGCGCTCGTCTTCAACGGCCCGGATTTTCTCTTTACGCTTTAACCTTTCACCCTCTTCCGCTTCTGCGAACTCATCGGCTCCAGGTAAAGCCGCGACGGCTTCCGGGCTCAGTGCTCTTCGTCCTGGTCCGGCGGCGTTTCGACGTAGGCGACGCGATTGCGGCGCGAGACGTACCAGTAAACGGGAATGCCGAGCGCGATCAGGCCGAGACCTGCGAGCGCCTGGCGCGGGGTGGTCATCAGCGTGTTGACCAGCAGCCAGCCCGTCACCAGCAGGAAGATCACGGGCACGACCGGGTAGCCCCAGGCCCTGTAGGGCCGCTCCGCGTTGGGCAGGCGGTGGCGGAAGAGAAAGACGGCGAACGTGACCAGCCCGTAGAATATCCAGGAGGCGAAAATCACATAGTCGGTCAGAGTATCGTAAGAGCCCGAGAGGGTCAGGATGGCGGCCCAGACGCCCTGCACGATGAGCGCCCGGATGGGGACGTGCGTGCGCGGCGAGAGGCGCGCCAGGTTGCCGAAAAAGAGCCGGTCGCGCGACATAGCGTAGGGCACGCGCGCGCCCGTCAGAATCGAGATGTGAAGCGTGCCGAACGAAGAGGTCAGCAGCGCCGCCGCGATCAGGCTGACGGCCAGCGGCCCCAGGAATCGCATCGCCACCTCCGTCGCCACGGACGAAGCCGCCGGGACGTTGGCCACCTCGGTCGGGCTGAGCACATAGAAGTAGGCCAGGTTGACCAGGATGTAGAGCGTGGCCACAACCAGCATCCCTCCGATTAAGCCGAGCGGAATATTGCGCTGCGGATTCTTGACTTCACCCGCCACCAGCGTCAGGTTGTTCCAGCCGTCGTAAGCCCAGAGAGCGCCGAGCATCGCCGCGCCGAACCCGGCCATCCCGCCCCGCGCAGCCGCGCTCACGCCCTCGCAGACGCCGCCCGTATCCGCCAGCACGAAGTGTGACCAATCGCCCGTGGCGAAGAGAAACGCGCCGACGCCGACGGCCAGCACCAGCGCGATCTTGATGCCCGTCAGGACGGACGCGACCATCCCACTGACCTTGACGGCGGCGCAATTGATGAGCGTCACAAAGGCTATCGCCCCGAGTCCGACCGCTTGCAGGACCCTGAAGGAGAATTTATAGCCGAAGATGTCCAGAGTGAAGAGGACTGCGCGAAGCGCCCCGCCCGTCAGGATGTTCAGGAAAGTGGCGAAGCCGATGGCGAGCGCCGCCTGCGAGCCTGTCTTGCCGATGAAAATCTGCATCCAGCCGTAGAGAAAGCCGAGCGGCGCGCCGTATGCCTCGCGCACGAAGACGTACTCGCCGCCCGCGCGCGGCATCATCGCCGCCAGCTCCGCGTAAGTCAGAGCGCCCGCCAGCGAGAGCAGGCCCGAGATAACCCAGGCCGCAATCACCCAGCCGGGGCTGCCCACGTTGCAGGTCATAACGCGCGTCTTGAGAAAGACGCCCGTCCCGATGACGTTGCCGACGACGATGGAAATCGCCGCGATCAGGCTCAGACCGCGAACGAGAGTGATATTACCGGGCGCAGGCTTGGACATGATTGGGTGCTTCGCTTTGCGGGGAGCGTTCTGACAGTTAAGAACTCCAAACTCGATTACCAGAGATCGTTCGTCAACAAGTCTTCATAGGTATCACGGCGGCGAATCAATTCGACTTCGCCGTCCGCGCGGACCATCACGGCGGCGGGCAGCGGGCGACCGTTGTAGTGAAACATCTGGGCCAGCGAGTATGCGCCGCTGTTCAAAAGCGCCAGCACTTCATCCGGCCGCACGTTCGCCGGGAGCAGCCTGTAATCGGGCAGGCGTCCCTCGCGCTCGATGTCGAAGTAAACGTCGCCGGAATCGCAGAGCGGCCCGGCGACTTTGTAAGCGGCGTCGTGCGTTTCCCCGGCGCGCGTGGCCGAGATCAGGTGGTAGTACCACTTGTAATTGTTCATCGAAAGCAGCAGGTTATAGCCCGCGTCGGTCAGGAGCCAGACATCGCCGGTTTCGGGTCGCCGCTTGATGTTGCGCACGGTGGTCAGCACCAGCCCGGCGTCTGCAATCACGCTGCGGCCGGGTTCGAGCAGGATGGAGACGGCGTCTAGCAGGTGCAGAGCGCCCGCCTCGCGCGCCGAATCACGCGCCGCGCCGAGCGCAGCCGCGAGCACTTCTGACGGTTCCAAATCCGCGCCGAGCATGTCGCGCTCGTGTTCGGGAAGCTGGTCGGCCTGCGAGCGGTCGCGCAGGTAGTTGACCGGAATCCCGCCGCCCAGATTGATGTGTTCGAGCGTGTGACCCGTCTCGCTGTGAATCGTCAGCAGGTGCTCCCACATGCTTTTGAAGGCGGCGGCGAAAGGCTCCACGTCGGGCGTCTGCGAGCCGACGTGAATGTGTATGCCGCAGACGCGCAGCAGCTCGGGGCAGAGCAAAGAGCGGCGAAAGGCGTCGAGCACTTCCGAGGGCGAGATGCCGAACTTCGAGGTCAGGAGCGCCGTCTGCAATCCCAGGTGCGAGCGCGTGCCGATCTCCGGCACGAGGCGCAGCGCGATGTTGGCGCGCTTCCCCATCCTTGCCGCCGCTTTCTCGACCAGCTCGATCTCGTAAATCGAATCAACGTTGATGGCGCGAATGCCCGCGCCGACGGCCTGGTCCAGCTCCGCGTCAGACTTGCTCGTCCCGTTGAAGATAATCTGTTCGGGCCGAAAGCCGACGCGCAGCGCCTTGTAAAGCTCGCCCCCGCTGTTGACCTCGACATCAATCCCGGAGTCGCGCACGGTCCGCAGCACGGCCATGTTGGAATTGGCCTTCGACGCATAACAGAACTGGACCTGATGCTCGACGAGGGCCGCGGCGCGCTTGAGCCGTTCGATGTTCGAACGGATGCGCGGCTCTGAAAAGACGAAGAGCGGCGAATCATACCGGCGGATGAGGTCGAGCGCGTCTACGCCGTTGATAACCAGGCGACCTTCGCGGTTCTCAAGGTATTCTGTGATGGCCCAGGCCGGTTGCCGGGCGACTAGTTGCGACGACATGCTTGGAAAAACTCCACTCAGTATAGGTTCAGGCGAGCAAGATAGATGCCAGCGAAGATAATCCGGCCGCGAAGCAGCGTCAAGCCTGAACGTTATCAACGTCGGAGGGGCGGGCCTCCCCCTGGCCGCCGGGGCTGCGCGCTCGCAGACTTAGAGCCGGTTAAAGCCTGCGCTCATTTCCCGCACGGACACAGAGCCGGAGAGACAGCAAACCGGGCCGCTTATCCGGCGCGTGCTCATCTTTCGAGTGCTCTCTGCCGTTCCAGGTCGCTGCGGCTCATGCAGGATTGCGGCTCATGCAGGATTTCCGACGCGCTGTTAACCCTGTAGCTGCATCATCACTTCAGCCGGGTTCCAGTATGCCCTGATGGTCTTGATCTTGCCCTCTTCGTTGAACTCGAAGATGTCAATGCCCTCGAACCTGACATCGCGGCCGTTCTTGCCGGTCCCGCGCCCGCTCCACTTGACGGCGGCCTCGTTGCCGACGATGAAGACGTGCTCTTCGGTCAGGCCGACCTCTTTGAAAGCGCCCAGGATGGCGGCGAAAAAATGGCCGAGCGCCTCATGGCCGACCGTCGGCGGAGCGCCCACCGGATCGTAGCTGACGGCGTCGGGCGCAAAGGTATCGAGCCAGCTTTCGGCGTTCATCATGCGCGTAGCGGCGAAGTATGCCTTGATGCCTCTGGCGATAATTTCAGGTGACATGTCGTTACTCCCGTTTGCTTTCTCGTTCACGTTTGACTAAGAACGGCGCGCCTTCTCGTGCGGGCGGACGCGGGCGTGTGTACGGCTCCTGATTTCCTATGCTATATACGGTGAAGTCAGGGCCGCACGCAATACAAAAGATGTGACCGCGCTCGCCGTCGAGATACGCAAAGAGGCGCGCGGGCCATTTTCAAAGGGAGAGTCAAACTAAGATGACGCACGATAATAGCTCCGCTTCCGCCGGGCGCGGGAAGGATAACCACGAAGAGCCGACGCGCGACGAGGAACGCGGCGACGTGGCCGAGCCGGACGCGCCGACCTCCGGCGAAGAGAACGCCGGGATGAACACGATTCTCGACGGCGGCCTCGGCACAGGCGTTCAAAACGATGCCCGCGACGAAACATAAGGGAGACGCTGCGGGGCGGACTCCGCCTCGCTCATCACTTCGCCTTCGCATGATTCGTCCGCGAGACTCCCGGGGGCAGCAGCTGCTTGCCCCATGAGTGAAGACGTTATGACCGAAGCGACACCTTCACGCCCGCAGAGCTTCGTCTGCCTGGCCAGCTACTTCAAGGGCACGGAGTTCTTGCGCGAGTGCAAGCGGCAGGGACGCCGCGTGGTCCTGGTGACGAAGCAGAAGACGCTCGGCGAAGATTGGCCGCGCGAGTGTTTGGATGACCTCGTCGCGCTGCCCGACGACGCCGGCCCGGAGCTTTACCTACAGGCCGCCGACCACCTCGCGCGCCATCAAAAGATAGACCGCATCGTTGCCCTCGAAGAGTTTGATGTCATCAACGCCGCGCTCATCCGCGAGCATCTCTGCCTGCCCGGCATGACGAGCACGACGGCCCGGCTCTTCCGCGATAAGCTCTCGATGCGCGTGGCGGCGAGCCGCGCCGCAATTGCCGTCCCGGACTTTGTGCACCTGCTCAACTACGAAGAGCTGCACGATTACATGAGCCGCGTGCCTCCGCCCTGGATGCTCAAGCCGCGCTCGGACGTGTCGGCCATGGGCATCAGGAAACTTGAGAGCGCAGAGCAGGTCTGGCGAGCCATTGATGCCCTCGACGCACGCGAAAAGGCGCGCGAGCGCTCACCCTATTACCTGCTTGAAAGCTACGTCGCGGGCGACGTTTACCACGTGGATTCACTGGTCAACGACGCCAGGGTGGTCTTCGCGGGGGCCAACGCCTACGGGCGGCCGCCGATGGATGTGGCGCACGGGGGCGGCGTCTTCATCTCGAAAACTCTCAGGCACGGCTCCGAAGATCAGAAGAGACTCATCAGGCTCAATCGCAAGCTAATCAAGAGCCTCGGCCTCTCGCACGGGGCGGCGCACGCCGAATTTATCAAGAGCGCTGCCGACGGCGAGTTCTACTTCCTGGAGATCGCGGCGCGCGTCGGCGGCGCATACATCGCCGAGACGCTGGAAGCCGCCAGCGGCATCAATCTCTGGCGCGAGTGGGCGCGGCTGGAGATGGCGCAGGGCGTCGAGCGTTACAGAGCCCCGAAGCCGCGCAGGGAGTACGGCGGCATCGTCCTCTCGCTGGCGCGACAGGAATACCCGGACACCTCCGCCTACACGGACCCGGAGATAGTTTACCGCGTCAGGAAGCGGCATCACGTCGGCCTGGTCGTCAGCTCGCCAAAACCGGCGCGCATCGAAGAGCTGCTCGGGCAGTACGCGCGCCGCTTCAACACGGACTTCACAGCCGTCGCGCCGCCCCTCGAAAGAGCCGAGTAGAGAAGAGATTTAAGAGTCTATTCATTGATGCTTTGATGCAATGATGCCTTGATTCATTCACTCCGTAGTTCAATGAATCAAGGCATCAATGATGAAATGAATAAACTCTTAAATCTCTTCCGGTGGCCAGATGTCCACGTTGACTTCCTCGCCGAAGTGGAGCAGCGGCTCGCCCGCGGGCGTGGGCAGGCCGTCGGCTTCGAGCATGGAGGAGCTAAAGGAAGAGACCGCGGCCTCCTGGAGCGGCCAGGGTTGATGATGAATGCGCGCGCGGTAGAGCTTTTTGCCGCGCGCCGAGTAGAGGCAGTAGCGTTCGATGAGGAAAAATTCGAGCGTGCCCGGCTGAGCGTAGGGCAGCGTTTCGCCCGTCTTCCACCTGGCCTTAAATTCGGCCGCGGCGCTCCCTTCCTCCGTCCGGCTGAGCTTGTAAGAGAAGCTCCCGCCCTTCTGCTCCATGCTGATGTCGGCGTTGAAATAGGGAAGATGAAAGAAGGCGCGCGCGCCCTGCACCGCCAGCCCGCTGTTGGTGTCGAGCGAGAAGAACCAGACGCCCGGCACTTTGTCCAGATAGACGTAGGTGCGGACGTTAAGCTCGTGCATCTGGCTGAGACCTGAAATCGGAGGAACGAGCAGGGAAGGGACGAAGCTCGGCCGGACGTTCGACATCGTGAAGGGCGTGACGCCGACCCAGGCGCTGCCGTCGAAGGTGTCAATCGTCAATCGCTCAGGGATGAGCGGCCTTAAGGTCTCGGCCGGGATGCGCCAGTGCATGAAGAGGAGCTTGTGCCAGTCCTGGTGCATGACGGGCGCGCCCTCCGGCCTCGAACGCACGGCCAGCCGGTCAAGGTCCGTTATCTCTTTCTTCTTCATCTTTCAAACCCCTAGTTGCGCGTAAATGGTAAATGGTAAATGGTAAATAGATAAGACCGCTCTCTTTTTTTATTCACTATTTACCATTTACCATTCACTATTTACTACTCCCGGCCTGCGGCTCACGCGCCTGTTTTCAAATGGCTGTCGAACCAGTTGAGCACGGTCTTGTACCAGAGTTCCGAGTTCTGCGGTTTCAAAATCCAGTGGCCCTCGTCGGGGAAGATGACGAGCTTGGATTCGACGCCGCGCCGCTGGAGCGCCGTGAAGAGTTGCAGGCCCTCGCCGTAAGGCACGCGGTAATCCAGCTCGCCGTGAATGACGAGCATCGGCGTCTGGAAATTCCTGACGAACATGTGCGGCGACCAACGCTGGTACATCTCAGGATTGTCCCAGGGCGTGCCCTTAAACTCCCAGTCGGTGAACCAGAGCTCTTCGGTCGCGCCGTACATGCTGGTCAGGTTAAAGACGCCCGCGTGCGAGACGAGGGCCTTGAAACGGAAACGCTTATCGTTGTTGTGGCCTTCGAGCCAGTTGACCATGTAGCCGCCGTAAGAGCCGCCCGCCGCGCCGATGCGCTCCTTGTCCACATAGCCCTGCGAGATGATGTAGGCGACGCCGTTCATGATGTCCGTGTAGGCCTTGCCGCCCCAGTCGCCCGAAATCTCGTCCGTGAACTTCTGCCCGTAGCCGGTCGAGCCGCGCGGGTTCGGCATGAAGACCACGTAGCCCGCGGCGGCGAAAACCTGCGGGTTCCAACGATAACCCCAGTTGTTATTCCAGGCTCCCTGCGGCCCGCCGTGGACCAGCACGATGAGCGGCCACTTCTGCGACGCAGTGAAATTCGCAGGCTTGACGACCCAGCCCGCGACCTTCGCCCCGCCCGCCCCCTCGAAGGAGACGGACTCGGCCGGTTGAAGATTAAAGCGCGAGATGAAGGCGTCGTTGGTGTGTGTGATTTGAGTGACGCCGCTGCCGTCCGCATTGGCGCGGAAAATCTCGGTCGGCTGCGTCGCGCTGTTGCGCGTGAAGACGATGGTGCGGCCGTCGCGGCTGATCTTGACATCGTCGTTGAAGCCGTCGGCGATGACCTTGCTAATCGCCCCGCCGTCAACCGGGATGGAATAGACTGGCTGCAACCCGCGCTCGCCCGAGGTGAAATAGATCTTCTTACCGTCGGCGGTAAACGCGATGCTCTCGACGTAGGCGTCCAGCTTCTCCGTGATCGAGCGCGATTTGCCGGTGTTGCGGTCGTAGAGCATCAACTGCCAGCGGTCGCTCTCGAAGCCGGGGCGGGCCTGCGCGCGATAGGCTATGTAGCGGCCGTCGGGCGAGAAGACGGGCGAGAGGTCCGCCGCCAGGTTGCTGCCGGTGATGCGCGCCGCTTCGCCGCCCGCGACCGGCACGACGAAGAGGTCCGCGTTGGTCGAAGTGGCTTCGACCTTGTCCGTGTTGCGCGCGAAGACCAGCTTGGTCGAGTCCGGCGAGAAGTCGTAGTCGGTCGGCCCGCCCAGGCTGAACGGCGGGGCGTCGTAATCGCCCGGCGTCAGGTCTCGCGCTTCGCCGCCGTCGGCCGGAACGACGAAGATGTGCGAGCGTTTGCCTTCCTTGTAGGTGTTCCAGTGACGAAAGAGCAGGCGGTCGGCCACCTTCGCCTTGACCTTGCTCTCCTCGGCCTGCTGCGTGCGCTGGCGGTTACACTCGGCGGTCGTGCATTCTGGATAGATTTCGGAGACGAAAGCGAGCATCCTGCCGTCGGGCGACCAGACGGGATCGCCCGCGCCGGTCGCGAGGTTCGTGACCTTCTTAATCTCGCCGCTGGCGATGTCAATGGTTTGAATCTGCCCGCCGCTGACGAAGGCCAGCCTGCGGCCGTCGGGCGACCAGCGGGGCGTGCTCGCGGAGCTTGCGCCGTTGGTCAACTGGCGAGGCTCTGCGCCGCCGGCGGCCGGTATCAGATAAATCTGTGTGAAGCTGCGGTTGGCCGCCATGTTTACGTCCGTGATGGTATAGGCGATCATCCGGCCGTCGGGCGAGAGTTGCGGGTCGCTGACGCGCCGAACTTTGAGCAGTTCGTTGACGGTAAACTGTGAAGTCGCCTGGCCCGCGACGGCTGACGCGAGCGCGAGCACAACAATCAACACCGGGATGACGAAGCGTCTCATAGGGTCCTCTTTTCTTCTTTATTTGATAGCATATTACATCAACGCGCGGCATTCCGCGATTGATTCATTGATTAATTGATTCATTTAATCATTTAATAATTCACCGGGTAGTTCGATGAATCGACGAGTAAATGAATCAATGATTACATTCTTTCCTCTTGCTCTTCGGGGGCTGACTATTTGACGAGACGAATTATCTGCTCTGTGCTCAGGCTGGCGCTGCGCCTCTTCTTCCGCCGTGTAGAGGTCGCCGGGCTTGAGCGCGTGCCGCTGGAGAGTCCGGTGATCTTCGTCATCAATCATCCGAACGGGCTGGTTGACCCGGCCTTCATCCTGGCCAAAGCGCCGCGGCGCGTCTCTTTTCTGGCCAAAGCGCCGCTCTTTCGGATGCCGCTAATCAGCTACTTCGTGCGTGCGCTGGATTCGCTTCCGGTCTACAGGCGACAGGACGAGGGCGAGGATGTCTCGCGCAACCGTGAGACCTTCGAGCAGGCGCGCCGGTTGCTGGAGCGCGGCGGCACGCTGGCCATCTGTCCCGAAGGCGTGTCGCACGACGAGCCGCGGCTCCGGCCGCTCAAGTCAGGAACGGCACGGATTGCGCTCGGCGCGGCCTCTCAAGGAGAGGGAGTGGACCTGAAGATAGTTCCGGCCGGGCTCTACTACACCTCGAAGACGACCTTCCGCAGTTCCGCACTGCTCTACTTCGGCGAGCCGCTCAAGGTTCTGCCCGTCTCGCTCGACGAGAATAACGAGCCGCCGCGCGAGGCCGTGCAGGAATTGTCGGAGCGCATCGAGCGGGCGCTGCGCAAGGTGATGCTGGACGCCGGACACGCCGAAGCGCTCGCGACCATCAGCAGGGCCGAGAGAATCTTCTCGTCGGAAACAGAGGCGGCGGGCGGCAAGCCGAGCCTTGAGCGCGAGTTGATGCTCCGCCAGCGCTTCATCGAAGGCTACGCTTTTCACCTGGCGAATTCGCCCGAACGCCTCGCGCACCTCGATGCGCGCATCAGTCGCTACGAAGAGGAGCTGGCCCAGGCCGGGCTCGACCCGCACGAGCTGTCCGCCCCTTCGTCGAGGGGCTCGGTCGCCTTTCAACTCATCACGCGCGCGGTCCTGGTTCTCCTGATCGCGCCCTTCGCGCTGCTCGGCGCGGTCATTCATTACCCGGCTTACCGGCTCGCTGGCTTCAGCGCCGTCCGGTTCTCACAAAACGGCGAGGACATCGTCTCGACCATCAAGATTCTCGCGTCCATGCTGCTCTTCCCGCTGACGTGGGGCGCGGCGGCCTTGCTCTTATTCAAGCTGCTCGGGTGGGCCGGGGTCGCCCTCGGCCTGCTCGTCGTGCCGCTGACGGGCTACGCGGCCGTGCGCTTTTATGAAGAGTTCGACCGCTTTGTCGGCACGGCCAGGGCCATCGCCTTCTTCGTCACCCGCCGCTGGTTCTTCAAGCGGCTGATAGTCGAGCGCCGCGCGATTCACGAAGAGATTCTCGCGCTCGGCGAAGAGGCCGCAAACGCCGTGTCGTAACTCCTCTGCGCTTAATTTCAGCGCGCCGGAGCTGCCGCTGAAGGCTGTGGCGACGGCTGCGGCTGTTCCACCCTGACAAAGACGATGGGCTCGGCAGCGATGATGCCTTTGCCTTCCTGAATGGCGATTGACTGGTTGGGCTTAACGTCCGGGATGGTCTCGACCTGCCCGCTGGGCCAGACGATTTCGAGGGTCACACCCTTCGCCGGATCGCTCCGGCCGAGGCCGAAGGTCAGCGGCAGCTCGTTCTGCGAGCAGTAGCTTGAGCCCGTCTTGACGACGCTCAACTGTTTCGCGCCGCCCTGCGCCCTGAGCGTGATTGCAGCGCCGATGCCGTCGCGGTTCGACTTCGTGCCGACTGTCCTGATGCGCAGCAGATCGTTCTGATTGCCGTTCTCGTTGCGCAGCAGGCGGGCCGGGCCGTTGTTGGTCGTCAGCAGGAGGTCCAGGTCTCCGTCATTATCTATGTCGCCGTAGGCCGCGCCGCGCCCGACGATGGCGCGCTGGAGCGCACGCCCGAGCCTCGGCGTCGCTTCCTCGAACTTCTTCTTGCCCCTGTTGCGGAAGAGGTGCGGCGGCTGTGCGTACCTGACGTTGGGCTGGACCACATTGATGTCGTCGGAGACGTGCCCGTTGGCCGCGAAGATGTCGAGCAGCCCGTCCAGGTCATAGTCGAAGAAGAAGGTCGCAAACGTCAGCGATTGGGCCGACATCTTGCCGATGCCCGAAGCCCCCGCTTCGTCCGTGAAGAGCCCCGTCCCGTCGTTGCGGTAGAGCGCCATGCTCTCGTTCGTGAAGTTACCGATAATCAGGCTCTGGCGACCCGAGCCGTCGTAGTCGCCCGCGTCTACCCCCATCCCTGCGCGCGGCGTACCGGCCTCGCTGAAGGCGACGCCCGCCGTAATCGCTTCGTCCGTGAACGTCCCGTTACCGTTGTTCTTGTAGAGCTTGTTGGGCTCCGTATCGTTGGCGACGAAGAGGTCGGGCAGGCGGTCGTTGTTGTAATCGAGGACGGCGACGCCGAGCGATTTGCTGGTCGGGTCGTTTAAGCCCGCGCGCTGGGTCGCGTTCTCAAACGTGCCGTTGCCGCGATTGTGATAGAGGGTTGCGCTCTGGCCCTTGTAAGCCTGCGGCGTGCAGTAAGACTTGTTCTTGTTGTCGAGCGAGCAATACTGGTCCTTCTCGACGGACCATTCGACGTAGTTGCAGACGAAGAGGTCCAGCTTGCCGTCCCGGTCGTAGTCGAACCAGGCGGCGCTGGTCGAAAAGCCGGGGTCGCCGACGCCCGCCCTCGCGGTTACGTCCGCGAACCTGCCTCCGCCCAGATTGCGGAAGAGATGGTTAGGGCCGACGGCCGTGACGTAGATGTCCGCGTTGCCGTCGTTGTCATAATCGGCGATGGCGCAGCCGAGGCCGTACATCTCGACGGCCAGCCCGGCCGCGCCCGTCACGTCCGTAAACGTCCCGTTCTTGTTGTTGTGATAGAGGGCCAGAAAGGTCTTCGGGCCCTTGCGCTCGGGCCAGTTAGTAGAGTTGACGAGCAGGATGTCCTGCCAGCCGTCGTTGTCGTAGTCCAGAAAAGCGCAGCCCGCGCCGAGCGTTTCCGGCAGATACTTCTTGCCGAAAGCGCCGCTGTTATGCTTAAAGCGGATTCCGGCCTGGACCGTGATGTCCGTGAACTCGATTGGGCCGGAGGGCCGCGGCGCTTCTGCCGGGGCGGGGGCCTGCTGCGCAGTGCTTCCGGGCGTCACGGCCGCGCCCGTCGCAGCCTCGGCATTCGCCTGCTGGTTCTGGTTGGCATCCTTCACGCAGCCGACGAAAAGCAGGGGGATGAAAAGAGTAATAGCGCAAACAATCCGGGTCAATCGCATCTTGCTCACCTTGCTCGAAGAATACCTTGCCGCTGCCGCTTGAGACTCCGGCCGAGTAATCCCGCCTTTCTCCGGCCTTCCCGCGGGTGCATCCGCTGGAGGCGCGGGCTTACCATTCAGCTGACTGCTTTTTTTTGATTGTTATGGTCGGAATGAAACTGCCGTGAGCGTTCAGGTTATGACTTTGGAGCCGTTTCATCAATCCTCTCTGTTTCGTCGGAGGAGTGGCGCTCGGAACCGGCGAGCCGCCGAAGCCGGGCGAGCCGCGCAAGACCTGCGACTGACCGTCTCCGGCGCGGCCCGCAAGGCTACCCGCTACTTGGCAAGTATCCTTTCCTGGTTGGCGAGAATCTGCCTTTGATTCTCCTCCATCCGGGCCTGGTTGGCGAGAATCTGTTCGAGTCTATCCTGATTCTTCTTGATGTCCTCTTGATTCCGCTTGATCTCCTCCTGATTTGCCATGATCTTTTCCTGGTTGGCAATTACCTGATTGTCGTCTGCCATTTTATTAACTCCGGGGATTCTATGATTGTAGAGCTTAAGCCTCTTGTCATTCCGACAGGCTTGCGCGCATGTTATGAGGCGCGTGCGGCATTGTCAAACGAGCCCTAAATTCGGTAGCCGGTCAGCCCGGCTCCTGACGTTGGCGGCGCGAGGCCAGTGAAATCTCTATCAGGTTGGCGGTCGGACCGACGATGAAGAGCGCGTAGTAGGGAGCGTGCACGACCTGCATCAGCCGCAGCGCAGTCTCGACCAGCGCGACGCAGAAGGCCACGGCGCATTGCCCCGCCTTTGAATGCACGGTCGTCTTCGGATCGGTAATCATGAAAAAGACGAAGAGCTGGTACATCGGGCCGGTGACGGGCGCGACCTCCGCCAGCCAGGCGTCGCCCGTCACCAGGCTGCGCAGGTAGGCGAACAGGAGAAACGAGACGACGTAGGTGAGCGTGATGTGAAAGCGCCTGATGCGCCAGAGGATGAGCGAGCCGAGCGCCCAGACGACTATCATCGGCGCGAGATAGTTGCCCCAGTGAACGCTCAAGCTGGCCACCGTAAACGGCGCGAGAAAGAGCATCGCGCAGATGCCGAAGTTCGACGGGTTCCAGAGATGGCGGCCCCTGACGCGCAACACGTACTTCGACGTGATCGTAATCATACTGCACAGCGCGTAGGGCCAGACGGCGGGCGAGCGGACGAGAATGCCGACGCTGATGCCCGAGATGTAGGCGCTCGCCAGGTGCGGCCACTTGCCCGCGAAGAAACGCCCGAGCACGAGCTCCATTAGGATGGCCGTGACGATGGCCAGAGCCGTCTTCGGATAGCTCTCCAGCATCCCGAAGGAGAGCTGCCCGGCCAGCAGGATGCAGGTGATGAAGACCGGGACGACGTAGCGGCCGTCGAAAAATGAGCGCGACGATTGCAGCTTCGGCGGCGCTGCTGCGCCTCCGGGCGCTTGCTCGATGT